>JAGWOC010000095.1 GCA_028872875.1 Chloroflexota bacterium
AGGACGCGTCGTAGATCTGGCCGAAGCTGTCGAGGTCGCCGCCGGCAGCCCGGGCGACGAGGAGCGCGGTATCCATGCGAGGCTCCGGAAGGGCCCGGCGGGATGCCGGACGCGCCCCGAAGATAGCACAGGGCCGGATGCGGCGCGAAAGACGACGGCCAGCAGGCGCGCCCATCGGTGGTCGGCACAACATTTCATGCGTTCGGGCGGGCTCCCCGCTGGGGGCCCCCGCACTCCTGACGGGCTCCCGCCAATCCCGCAATTTTGTTCGGTTTCCTCTTGACAGGACAGCACGTCTGTTCTATCGTACGGATGTTCTAGGAACGGAGGCCGCAGTCATGCAGTTCGCCCTCTCGATGACCATGGTCGTGCTCGTGTCCAGCACCGTGCTGCTGTACCAGTTCTGGTCCGGCGCCCTCACCGCCGGCGACGACGGCGAGCAGCCGCACCGGCGCTGACCGCGACGCAGCGGCCGCACCCTCCCTCATGAACGGCCGCTCCCACGTCCTGCCGGGAGCGGCCGTTCGCCATCTCGCGCGGCGGCGGATAGCCGCCCTCTGATCGCGTCATCCTGCTACGCTGGGTGCATGCGGATCCTCGCGCTCGACATGGGCACCGGCACGCAGGACATCCTGCTCTTCGACGCGGCGCAGCCGGTCGAGAACAGCGTCAAGATGGTGCTGCCCAGCGCGACGCAGGTGGCGGCGGGCCGCATCCGCCGGGCGACGGCCGCCGGGCGGCCGCTGCTGCTGACGGGCGTGATCCAGGGCGGCGGGCCGTGCGCCTGGGCGCTTGAAGAGCACCTCAAGGCGGGCGGCACGGCCTACGCCACGGCCGAGGCGGCGAAGACCTTCGACGACGACCTGGCGCAGGTCGAGCGGATGGGGGTATGCGTCGTGAGCGACGACGAGGCGCGCGCGCTCGATGATGTCGATCGCGTCGAGCTGCGCGACCTCGACCTCGATGCGATCCGGGCGGCACTGGCGGCGTTCGGCGTGTCGTCGCATTTCGACGGCATCGCGCTCGGCTGCCTGGATCACGGGGCGGCGCCGCCGGGCTACTCCGACCGGCTCTTCCGCTTCGAGCATCTGCGCCGCGTCGTCGAGGCGCGCAACGACCTGCTGGCGTTCGCCTACCTGCCGGACGCGCTGCCGGCGTACCTGACGCGCGCACGGGCCATGGTCGAGACCGCTCGCCAGCAGGACGGGGAGACGCCGATCGCGTTCCTCGATACCGGCGCGGCGGCGGCGCTGGGCGCGCTGCAGGATCCGACGGTCGGCTCCGCGCGCGAGCAGCTTGTGCTGAACCTGGGCAACATGCACACGCTGGCGTTCCACCTTCAGGGCACGCGCGTGATCAGCCTCTACGAGCACCACACGGGCGAAGTGACGCGCGCGCAGATCGAGGACTTCACGACGCGCCTGCTGGCGGGCACGCTCCCGCACGAAGACGTGTTCAACAGCAAGGGCCACGGCGTGTTCTACGCCGCCGGCCAGGCGGCGGGCGGCAGCGATCCGACGCCGATCGTCGCGGTCACCGGCCCGCAGCGCGGCAAGCTCCGGGACAGCGCGCTGCGTCCGTACTTCGCGACGCCGCACGGCGACATGATGATCAGCGGCTGCTTCGGTCTGCTACGCGCCTTCGGCGAGGCGTACCCGGAACATCGAGACGAGATCGATCGCGCGCTGGCGGGGTGACCGGCGCCACGCCCCGCGGCCGTGCTTGACACGCGGCCCCCGCCGTCCGCGATAATCGCGCATGCCTCAACGGGACGACGCCGCCGAGCTGATGCGCCTGGTCAACGGCTACCAGGCGTCGCAGGCTATCCACGTCGCGGCGACGCTCGGCATCGCGGACCTGCTGAAGGATGAGCCGCGCACGAGCGACGAGCTGGCCGTCGCGACGGGCACGCAGCCGCGCCCGCTCTACCGGCTGCTCCGCGCGCTCGCGGCGCTCGGCATCCTCCGCGAGGCCGAGGGGCAGCGGTTCACGCTGACACCGATGGGCGCGGGACTGCGGTCGGATGCGGCGAACCCGGCGGGGCCCTGGGCGGCGTTCATCGGCACGCCGGCGCACTGGCAGGCGTGGGGCGACCTGCTCCACAGCGTACGGACGGGCGGGAGCGCCTTCCGCCACGTGCACGGGACGGACCCGTGGACGCATCGCGCGCAGCGGCCGGCGGAGAGCGCGGTCTTCGACCGGGCCATGACCGGCCTCTCGCGCCGGGCGGCCGACGCCGTGATCGCGGCGTACGACTTCGGGCGCTTCGGACGCATCGTCGACGTCGGCGGCGGGCAGGGCGCGCTGCTGGCGGCGGTCCTCGCGGCGCACCCGGCCGCCCATGGCGTGCTCTTTGACCAGCCACACGTTGTGTCCGGGGCAGCAGACGTGTTGCGCGCGGCAGGCGTCGAGGCGCGCTGCGAGGTCGTAGCAGGGTGCTTCTTCGAGGCCATCCCCGAGGGCGGCGATGCGTACGTCCTGAAGTCGATCCTCCACGACTGGGACGACGACACCGCGACGGCGATCCTGCGCACCTGCCGCCGAGCGATGGCGCCCGGGGGCGCGCTGATCGTGATCGAGCGCGTGATCGCGCCGCCGAACGAGGCCGCCGAGGCGAAGCTCTCGGACCTCAATATGCTGGCCATGCTCGGCGCACAGGAACGCACACGCGAGGAATTCGCGCAGCTCTTCACCGGAGCTGGGTTCCGGCTGGCGGACGTGACCGCGACCGGCGATGTGGTCAGCGTCATCGAGGGCGCACCGGCCTGAGGTCCCCGGCCCCGACGTGAGGATGCGAGGGCGGGTGGCGGCGCCGCGGCCGGAAGGTGCACGAGAGCAGCGGACTGTACACTCCCTCTGTGGCACGCCTGCGAACCCCTCGGCCCGCGGAGCCTTCCCTGCGCGTGCGGGACTTCCTCGCGCTGGTGCACGAGGGCGTCGTCGCGCGGCTCGGCAAGCGGCTGGACGGGTTCGAGTCGCGCCAGCGGTTCAGCTTCGTGCAGTACTATCGCGGTACGCCGGACATCCACTACGAAGTGTGGGCGCAGCGCAAGACGGCGAGGATCGAGATCGGGCTCCACTTCGAGGGCGAGCGCGCCCGCAACTACGCGGCGGCGGAGGCGCTGGCGATGCGCGCGCCGGATATCCAGGCGCGCGTCGGCCCGGAGTTCGAGCTGGAAGAGTGGACGAAGTCGTGGACGCGGCTGCACCGCTCCTTCGCGGCACCCTCGCTGACGCCGGCCCTCGCCGATGACGCCGCCGAGCGCGTCTGCGCGCTGATCCGCGGCATGGAGCCGATCATCGACCAGATGGAGCTGCGCCGGTGATCGACTGCCACACGCACTTGCAGCCGCACGGGCAGCAGCCGCCTATGACGCGCGAACGCATCGAGCAGTACGTGGCGGTCGCGCGCGGGCGCGGCCTGGCACAGGTCGCGTTCACGGAGCACCTGTTCCGGTTTCGCGAGGCGTTCGACCTGCTGTACGGCTGGTGGGACGCCGACCCGGACCCTGCGCTGGCGAGCCTGGCGCGGCAGTACTGGGAGGACCACGTCTCGGGCAGCGTCGCGGACTACGTGCGCACCGTCGAAGCGGCGAAGCGCAACGGGCTGCCGGTGCTGCTCGGGCTCGAGATGGACTGGATCCCGGGGCACGCCGCCGCGCTCGCGCAGTTCCTGGCGCCCTACGACTGGGACATCGTGCTCGGGTCGGTGCACTACATCGGCGCCTTCGGCTTCGACGACGAGCAGTTCGCCGCCGAGTGGGACCGGCGCGAGACTGCGGCGGTGTGGGACGACTACGGCGCGCTCGTGCGCGAGCTCGCGGAGAGCGGGCTCGTCGATGCGCTGGCGCACCCCGACCTGCCGAAGGTGTTCGGGCGCCGGCCGCACGACGAGACGCCGCTGCACGACGCAATCCTCTCCGGGGCGGCCGTGCACGGGACGGCCCTGGAGCTGAACAGCAACGGGCTGCGGAAGTGCGGCGAGATCTATCCGGCGCTGCCGCTGCTCGAGCGGGCGCGGCGGCTTGGCCTGCCGATCACGCTGGCGTCGGACGCGCACACGCCGGAACGGGTCGGCGAGCACTTCGACCGGCTTACCGCCTGGGCACGGAGCGCAGGATACGAGGAGGCGGTGGGATTCGTGGGACGGAAGCGCCAGCCGTACGCGCTGCCCGCGTAGCGGCGAGCCGCGGGCGCCGACGGTGGACAGAGCACGCGATGCGCCTGCTGTGGCTCCACGCGAGTGTCCGGCGTGTGGTGCGCGGTGCGGGGGACGGAGCTGAAGCTCCTTCGCTACGGTCCGGCGGAGCGGAAGCTCCGCGGCTCCGTGCGCATCTCCTCTGCCGCCGCGGGTCGCTCATCACAGGGCGGTCCTGCGCGCGCGGGTGTCCGGCGTGTGGTGCGCAGGCGGGGGGCGGAGCTGAAGCTCCTTCGCTACGGCGGGGCGGCCAGGTCGGAAGACCTGTCCCTACGGGGTGACGGTGCGCGCTGGGGCATCCGCCGTCCGGTGCGCGGTGCGGGGGACGGAGCTGAAGCTCCTTCGCTACGGTCCAGCGGACAGGTTGGACGATTTGTCCGCACGAGCGAGGACGCCCGGGCTGCTCCCGAGCACGCCGTATACTGGCACCATGGCAGGACGCCGGGGTTGGTCCGGCGCCGGGCGGTTGCTGTCCGGCGGGCGGGCGGCGCGTGACATCGGCGCGTGGCGCGGGCGCGCGGGATGAGGATTGCGGGCGCGGCGCTCGTTGCGCTCATCGCCATCGGCGCGGTCGTGGTGCTCCTGCTGGCGTTCACGAGCCGCAGCACGCAGGCGCCCGAGCTGCCGAACGGGCTGCCGGCGCACACCGCGACGCCGCCCGCGGCGACGCCGACGCCGCTGCCGCGCACCTGGCCCTCGGGCCTGCGCATGCCAACGACCGGCACGCCCGAGCTGATCTCCTGCCTCGACACCAACCACGACGGCCGCATCGACGCGGCGGACGGGCCGCAGTTCGCCGGCCTGGACATCCGCCTGGTGCCCGGCGAGGCGTGCATCGGCCCGGGGCAGCACGCAGACTTCTTCGCCGGGTCGCCATCGGACCCGGCGGGTTACTCGTGCAGCGCGCCGCTGCCGCCGCTGCTGATCGTCGCGATCGCGAGCGCGGGCAGCGACCTGCTGCAGCCTTCGATGGGCGAGAGCATGGGCGTGCTCGACATCGTCAACGAGCTGCAAGCGCGCGCGGCCGCGGCAGGGATCGGCACGCTGCCGGTGCTGTCGACGTCGGCGGTGTTCGGCGCCGTGATGCCGCAGACGAGCATGGAGCGCTGGATCGAGCACGACGTGACGCGCCGGCTGGCCGCGCTGCCCTGCCTGCGCGTGGCGCTCATCGGGCACAGCCACGGCGGCGTCACAGTGTCGTCGGTGACGGCAGCGCTCGATCGCCGCTTCGCCGGGCGCATGTTCGGCGTGATGCTGGACCGCACGACGGCGCTGTACGACCGTCCGGCGACAGAGATGCCGGTGAAGACGCCGCTGCTCAACGTCTACCAGACGAACGAGGGCTGGCATGGCGGGCCGATCGGCCAGCCGAACGTGACGAACGTCGATGCGTCACGCGACACGGCGCCGATCGCGCCGAGCGACGGCGGCGGCGGGCCCGCGCTGGTCAGCCACAAGACGCTCGACGACGCGCCGGCGGTGCAGCGGCGCGTCGTCGACGCGGTGATGGCGTGGGCGGCGGCGCCGTAGGGGCAAAGGGTTGGCGGCCGGAGGTCAGAGGCCGGGGCCTGTATACTCAACTCCATGAAGCGCGCCGGGATTCTCAACGTCACGGGGTACGCGGGCGCCGAGCTGGCGCGGCTGCTGCACGCGCACCCGGACATCGAGCTGGCGGCGGTGACGGGCCGCAGCGCCGCCGGCAAGCGGCTGCCGGAGGTGTTCCCGCACCTCTGGCAGATCGACCTGCCGATTGCCGAGTCGCTCGATGACGCCTCGGTCGACATCGTGCTGTCGGCGCTGCCGCACGGCGCGGCGGCGGAGCAGCTACTGCCGTACATCGAGCGGGGCGTGCCGGTGATCGACCTGAGCGCCGACTTCCGGCTCAAGCGGGTCGCCGAGTACGAGGCCTCCTACAAGGTCACGCACCCGGCGCCGCACCTGCTCCAACGCGCGGTTTTCGGGCTGCCGGAGCTGCACCGCGGCGCGATCGCCGGCGCGCGGCTGGTCGCCGTGCCCGGCTGTCACGCGACGGGCGTCATCCTGGCCCTCGCGCCGGCGTTCGCCGCCGGGCTGATCGAGCCGGACGTGGTCGCCGACACGAAGACGGGACTCTCGGGTGCCGGCCGCGCGCTCGCGTTGGCCGTGCACTTCTCGGAGGCGGACGAGAGCGTGGCACCGTACGGGCTCGACGGCCACCGCCACCTGCCGGAGATGACGCAGGAGCTGGGCGCGCTGGCGGAGGCGCCGGCACCGGAGATCACCTTCGTGCCGCACTACATCCCGATGACGCGCGGCATCCTCAGCACGTGTTACGCGCGCCCGCGCGGCCCGCTGGCGGCGATGAGCGCGGCCGAAGCACGTGCCGAGCTGCGGCGCGCGTACGACGCGTTCTACGCGAACGCGCCGTTCGTGCGGGTATCGGACAGTGCGCCTTCGACGAAGCACGTGGCCGGCACGAACTACGCGATCGTGCACCCGAGCGCCGACCTGCGCAGCGGGCGCGTCGTCGTCGCGTGCGCGATCGACAATCTCGGCAAAGGCGCGGCGGGCGCGGCCGTGCAGTGCCTCAACCTCATGCTGGGGCTGCCGGAGACGACGGGCCTGCGGCAGACGGCGCTCTTCCCCTAGTGGACGCAGCGCCCGCAGCGAGCGGCATCGCGATCATCGAAGGCGGCAGCGTCACGAGCCCGCAGGGCTTTCGCGCGGGCGCCGTGTACGCCGGCATCAAGACGGCCGGCGAGGGCAAGCTCGACGTCGCGCTGCTGACGTCGGACCGGCCGTGCGCGGCGGCGGCGATGTTCACGCGCAGCAGCGTCAAGGGGGCGCCGGTGCTCGTCTCGCAGGAGCACGTGCGGGACGGGCGCGCGCAGGCGATCGTCGTCAACGCCGGCATCTCCAACGTGGCGATGGGCGAGACGGGGCTGGCGAACGCGCGCGAGATGTGCGCGCTCGCGGCGGCGAAGCTCGGCGTCGCGCCGGACGACGTGCTCGTCGGCAGCACCGGCGTGATCGGCAGGCCGCTGCCGATGGAGAAGGTGCGCGACGGCATCGCGCGCATCGAGTTACGGCCGGACGGCGGCCACGAGTTCGCGCGCGCGATCATGACCACGGACACGCGTCCGAAAACGCTGGGCGTGCGTTTCTCGTGCGATGGCCGCGACTACGCGCTGGCCGCGGCGGCGAAGGGCTCCGGCATGATCCATCCCGACATGGCGACGATGTTCTGCTTCCTCACCACCGACGCGCCGGTCGACGCGCCGTTCCTGCGCGACGCCCTGCGCGACGCCGTCGACGACTCGCTGAACATGATCAGCGTGGACAACGACACCAGCACCAGCGACACGACGGCCATCCTCGCGAACGGCGCAGGGGGCGGCGAGACGATCGGCGCTGCGCACCCCTGCGCGGGCGCCTTCGCGGCGGCACTGCGCGAGGTATGCATCGCAGTCGCGCGGATGCTCGCGCGCGACGGCGAGGGCGCGGAGAAGCTGATCGAGGTGCGGGTCGAGGGCGCGGCGTCGAGGGCCGAGGCGCGCGCGGCTGCGCGCACGATCAGCGCGTCGCCGCTGGTGAAGACGGCGGTGCACGGCAACGACCCGAACTGGGGCCGGCTGTTGATGGCCGCGGGGCGCAGCGGCGCGCGCATCGACCTCG
>JAGWOC010000189.1 GCA_028872875.1 Chloroflexota bacterium
CGTCGAGAGCAGGACGCCGTCGAAGCCGGTCCCGCTGAACGACGGGAGCGATTTCACGAACGACGCGTCGAGCGGGTTCAGGATGCCCGTGACCGGCGGGATGTCGTCGAACGTGAACGTCGAGCCGCGCGGCGAGTTCCACGCCTCGGCGTTGCCGCCGCCGTCGGCGCTGTCCGCGCCTTCGGTCGTGATGTAGTACGAGTCGCCGGTCTGGAGGCCCGTCGGCAGGTTGTTCGGCGCCGGCAGGTTCGAGCTGCCGACGTTCCAGCTCGACACCCACACCGTCACGCCCTGAGCCGCGCCCATCGTCGTCAAGCCGCTGTTCCACACGCCGACGCCGGTCGTGCCCGTCCAGTAATAGCCGTCCGCCAGGCGTTCGAGACGCAGCTGCACGGTCGCGACGGCGCCCGGGTTCACGGCGGGCAGGTCGGCGGCCGTGCCGGTCAGCGAGGCGAGCGTGCTCGTGTAGGTGCTGTTGACGGGGAGCGTCACGCCCGTTTGAGGCGGCAGCGAGTCGTAAACGAACGAGTTGCTCGAGTACGGCACCGAGTAGGTGCCGGCGTAGTTCAGCGAGCGCGCCGTCACCGTGAACGTGCTGCCGTCCAGGCCCGCGAACGAGATGTTGTTCGTCGTCGACGTCCAGTTCGCGTACTGGTCCGCGGTGACCGCGTTGAACCAGGCCTGCTCGGAGCTTCCCGCCGCCAGGTCGAAGACGTGAGTGATGGGGTCCCAGTAGGTCGGGCCGGTCTCGTTGCGGACCCGGAGCTGGACCAGCGCGAGGCTGCCGCCCACGGGATCGAACGCCGTGCCCGAGAGGGCGTTGAGGGTCGCGGGCGTCTCGCGGTCGTTGGCCTGCGGGATCGGAGCCGCGATCCCCACCTGGGGCGTCGCGATGTCGTACGTGAAGGTGTTCGAGCTCGGGACGACGCCGCCGGCGTTGAAGACCGCCTGCGCGTTGCCCGCGGCGTCCGTGCCCTGCGCGACGACCAGGTACTTCTGGCCGGTCACGAACGGCCCGCCGGTCGGCGTGAACGTCCAGCTCCCGGGCGACCCGGACGCGGGGATGAAGTTCGGGCAGGCGACGGCGAAGCCCGCGCCGAAGCCGTAGCACATCCCGTCGGTCGCGCCGCTCTGGCTCTGGATCATGACGGCGACGGTCGACACCCCGCTGGCGAAGCCGCCGGGGCCGGCCGTGTCGAACGAGCCGCCGGTGAAGGTCAGGGCGCCGGTGTTGTAGGAGCCGTTCGTCGGGAACGTGATCGTCGCCACCGCCGGCGTCGCGTCGTAGAGGAAGCTCGTGTCCTGCGTGCGGACGTTGCCGGCCTTGTCCGCGGACTTGACGCGCAGGAGGTAGTTCTGGCCGTCGGTCAGCGCCGTCGGATACGTCCAGGTCCAATCGTCCGGCAGTC
>JAGWOC010000190.1 GCA_028872875.1 Chloroflexota bacterium
GTGTCGAGGGAGAACGCGGTTGGGCAGGCCGACTCATGCTTATGGGCTGCGAGCCCGTTGATGTACCTGGCCGCCCCTGCGACTTGCCCGGATGTGCCGCGAGCACGGATCCGTACGTGTCGTTCGCCCGCCTCGTCTCCGACGTCCGAAAAGAGGAAGGAGATGGAGATGCGCTTCATCGGGTTGGATGTCCATCGCGACTTCTGCGAGGTCGCGATCTCGGAGGGCGGGAAGGCGCGACTCGCGGGGCGGGTGAAGGCGCAGCCAGCGGCGTTGGAGCTGTTTGCACAGAGCCTCGGCGGCGACGACCGCGTCGTACTGGAGGCGACCGGGAACGCGGTGGCGATCGCACGCATCCTCGCCCCGCACGTCAGTGAGGTTGTGCTTGCGCACTCGCGCAAGGTGCGCGCGATCGCGGAGGCAAAGGTGAAGACGGACGCGGTCGACGCGTGCACGCTGGCGGAGCTGCTTGCCGCAGATCTGGTCCCGCGCGTGTGGGTCGGTGACGAGCGGACGCGGCTCTTGCGTCGACTGGTCTCGCGGCGGCGGCAGCTGGTCAAGCAGTCGACGCGGACGAAGAACGAAATCTCGGCGGTGTTATTGCGCAACCTGAAAGGGAAGCCGCCGATGACCGACATCTTCGGGACGGCGGGGCGGGCGTGGCTTGCGACGCTCGAGCTCGGCATCGACGAACGCGAGACGGTCGATGCGGGGCTGCGCCAGCTCGACTTCGTCCGGGCCGAGATCGGCCGCGTCGACCAGACGATCGCCGAGCAGGCGATCGGCTGGCCGGAGATCCGACGGCTGATGACGATCCCCGGCGTCGACGTCACAACGGCTGCGGCGTTGATGGCGGCGATCGGAGACATCGCCCGCTTCCCGACGCCGCGTCATCTCGTCGGCTACCTCGGTCTTGATCCGAGACTGCGCCAGTCGGGCGTCGCCAAGCCGCGCCGAGGCCGGATCTCGAAGGAAGGCTCGGCAGCGGCCCGGCACGCGCTGACCGAGGCGGCGTGGTCCGCGACGAGAGGCCCCGGCCCGCTACGCGCCTTCGCCGAACGCGTCGGCGCGCGCCGTGGCCGGCATGTCGCGGCCGTCGCCGTAGCGCGCAAACTCGTCGTCCTCGCCTGGCACCTCCTGACCCGCGGCGAGGACTACGCCTACCAGCGCCCCACCCTCGTCCGCCGGAAGCTGCGCCGGCTCGAGTTGATGACCGGCGCCCCGCACGCCAAGCGGCAGCCAGGCCCGACAACGCCTCGCCGCACGCAGCGTCAACTCGAGGCCGACCTTGCCCGGCAGGCTGAGCTCGCCTACCGGCGGCTCGTCACCGACTGGCAGCGCTCGAAGCCGCAACCACAAGCATCCGACGAAGGCGCCGTCGCCTCGGGTACTTGACTTTCATCCGTA
>JAGWOC010000191.1 GCA_028872875.1 Chloroflexota bacterium
CTCCCTCAGCTGCGGCGAGAACCTGCGGTTGAAGCCGGCGGCGAGCACCGCGCCAGAGGCTCTCGCGGCTGCAATCACGTCCTCCACCTCAGGCGCCGTGAGTGCCAGGGGCTTCTCGCAAAAGACATGCTTACCGCGCTCCAGTGCTCGCATGACCAGCCGGGCGTGCGAAGCGTGGCGCGTACATACCACCACGGCGTCGACGGCGTCGTCGTCAATCACGTCGCTCTCGCTTGCGGCGACCCGAGCGAACCCGAGGGTTCGCTGGGCAGCCTCGGCAGATGGCCCGCCACCGCCACCGACGAGCTCGAGCTGTGCACCTGCTGCTGTGAGGGCGGGCACGATCGTCTTGACCGCGAAGCTGCCTGCGCCGATCAAGCCGATTCGCGGTGGACGTGCGAGCGCCGGCGCGGGCCTGGCGGCGACCGGGGCGCCGTTCGCGCCGTTACCGGTGACTGCCCCGATCAAGGTGACCGCGCTGGGCGCGGGGTCGGGCGCGTCGCCGTACGCGAGCACTATCGCGCCTCGCGTCGCACGGTCGGCGATCTGCTCGTAGGCTCCCGCGGCGTTCTCGACCGGCACGACCCGCTCGATCAGGTCCAGGAGCTTCAGCCTGCCGTCGGCCACGAGCGCGAGCACGCTCTCCATGTTTCGTTGCTCGGTCCATCGGACGTAGCCGATGGGGTAGTCGAAGCCGCGCTCCTCGTACAGCGCGTCGTATCGACCCGGCCCGTAGGAGCGCGAGACGCGGAACGACAGCTCCTTGTCGTACAACGGTGGCCTCGGAAAGTCGATCGGAACTGCGCCCACGAGCACCAACCGCCCGCGATCGCGCGATATCTCGGCGGCGAGATGCAACGGCGCGGAAGAGGACGCGGCGGCCGTTATCACGACGGCGTCCGCGCCCTGCCCGGATGTGGCCGCCAGCGCCAGCTCGGCTGCGGAGCCGTCGGCAACCAGTGCATGCTTGACCCCGCTGCGATGCGCGTCCTGCACCCTGGACGGGTTCGTGTCGATCGCGATCGGCTCGGCTCCCGCGCAGAGAAGCAAACGGCACGCGATCTTTCCTATCAAGCCGCATCCGATGACTGCGACCCGCTCTCCCAGGGAGACCTCGGCGAGGCGGACGCCGTGCATGGCGATCGCCGCGATTGTGCTGAAGGCCGCGGCCTCAAGCGGCACGCCGTCCGGGACCTTCGCGCAGAGGTTGATGGGCACCGCCACGATGTCCGCGTGGTTGGCGTGGCCGCTTCCTGCGCACGCCACCGCGTCGCCGGGCTTGAAGTCGCCGCGCACCTCCGGTCCGACCGCGATCACCCGACCGGCCGAGCTGTAGCCGACGGCCGCCTCCTGCGCCAGCTTCCGGCGGACCAGGTCATAGGTGTGGCGGGCGCCCTCGCGG
>JAGWOC010000192.1 GCA_028872875.1 Chloroflexota bacterium
CGGTGGGGTGCCCGGCGAACGGGACCTCGCCGCCGGGCGTGAAGATGCGCACGCGCCTGGTATGCTTCGGGTCGCTGGGAGGCAGCACGAACGTGGTCTCGGAGTAGTTGAACTCCCGCGCGATCTGATGCATGACCTCAGGCGGAATGCCGGCCGCGTCGGGAAAGACGGCGAGCTGGTTGCCGCCGAACGGCTTGTCCGTGAACACGTCCAGCGTGACGTAACGCGCGGTTGGCATTGGACGGGGCGTTGTTCGTGGTTCGTTCTTCGTTGTTCGCGGGCCTCGGGAGCCGCCGAGTGGCATCCCGGGCGGCTGGCGAACGACAAAACAACGAATAACGAAGAACGCCCGGCCCTGTAAGCGTCGGGAACCCCCGGCCGCGCCGCCGGGTCTCAACTCTGCGGGGCCCCCGCGCGTAGGAATCATCGTCTCCCCCAGCCGGCCGGGTATGTTCGAGGCGCTGTTCGCGTTTCTGTTCAAGTACCGCCCAGCGGTCTTTCAGAAGGGGGACCTCGCCTTCGGCGCGCCCGGGTCGGTGATGCTGCTGCTCGCGGCGGCAGCGATCCTGGGCATTCCGGCGGTGCTGACGTACGCACGCGTGCGCGGCCGCAGCTCGCGCCGCGACCGCTGGCTGCTTGGTGCGTTTCGCGCGGCGGCGATGCTCCTGCTCCTGTTCTGCCTCTTCCGGCCCATGCTGCTGCTCTCGGCGGCGGTGCCGCAGCGCAACTGGGTGGGCGTGTTGATCGACGACACGAGGAGCATGCGCATCGCCGACGGCGATAGCGGCCGCGCCCGCGGCGATTTCGTACGGCACGCGCTGGGTGGTCCCGACAGCACGCTGCTGGCCGCGCTGGCGAAGCGCTTTCGCGTGCGGCTCTACCGCTTCTCGTCCACGGCCGAGAGCGTGCCCGACGCCGTCGCGCTGCACTTCGCGTCGGACGAGACGCGGCTCGGCGACGCCATCGAGCGCGCGCGCGAGGATCTGCAGTCGGTGCCGGTGTCCGGACTGGTGCTGGTGACCGACGGCGCCGACAACTCCCACGCGGTGCTTCAGGACGAGCTGTTGTCGCTGCGCGCGCGGTCGGTGCCGGTGTTCACGGTGGGAGTGGGCCGCGAGCGCTTCGACCACGACATCGAGCTAACGCGCGTGTCCGCGGCCGCAGCCGTGCTGGAAGGCGGCGCCCTCGACGCGCAGGTGTTCGTGCGCCAGCGCGGCTACGCCGGCCGGCGCGTGCCGCTCGTGGTCGAGGACGACGGCGCCGAGATCGCGCGCCAGGAGATCGCGCTCCCGGCCGACGGGGACGTGGCGCCGGTGCCGGTGCGCGTGACCATGCGCCGCGCCGGCGCCCGGACGCTCACGTTCCGGATTCCGGT
>JAGWOC010000193.1 GCA_028872875.1 Chloroflexota bacterium
TCGGGATGCTGGAGGACGAACTCCTGGGCGATCATGCCGCCCATCGACAGGCCGCCGACGTAGGCGCGGCCGATGCCGAGGTGGTCCATCAGGGCGAGCTGGTCGCCGACGTAGTCGCGCGCGAGGTCGTGCTGATCGAGGTCGGCCGGCGCGGTGGAGGCGCCGTGGCCCCGGCTGTCGTAGATGACGAGGCGGTACTTGGACGAGAACGCGGGCACCTGCTCGCGCCACATCTCGAGCGACGCGGTGTAGCCGTGCGCGAGCACGAGTGGTGTGCCTTCGCCGTGGACCTCGTAGTGGATCTCGATGCCGTTCAGCGCCGCCTTCGGCATGGCCTCGCTCCCGTGGTCGCTCGCCCGCTGCTGCCGCGGACGAAGGACATTGTCCCGCACGGGGCGCGCAGGCACGAGCCTGGAGGCTGGAGGAAGTAGGAACGTGGAAGCGGGAGGCGGGAGGCGGAAAGAAGACGGAGAACTGGCACGCGTGCGGGCGCGGCAAGCGGCGCCCCTTCGCGGCGGGTCGCACCGCCCGATACGGGCCCGCTTCGTAACGCGGGCTTTTCAGCCCGCGCGAGGCACGCGTCGATGACGTCGTCCGCGGCAAGCGGCGGGCCGGTGCTATGCTGCCGGCACGGCACGACATCGAGCGAGGAGCAGAACCGTCATGGAATATCGCGACCTGCTGTACGACGTTAGCGAGCACGTGGCGACGATTACCCTGAACCGTCCCGAGCGGCTCAACGCGATCAGCGGCGGCATGCTGGCGTCGCTCTCGGAGGCGCTGCGCGAGGCGGATCACGACCGCAACGTGCGGACGATCATCCTGACGGGCGCGGGCAAGGGCTTCTGCTCCGGGCTCGACCTGAAGGAGCAAGGCGAGCGGCGGTCGCGCGATGCCGTGAACGGCGCGGATGTCTCGGCGAGCGCGGCGCGCTTCGACCTGGCGGGCAGCCCGCCGGTCGTGCTGCACACGACGGACAAGCCGGTAATCTGCGCGCTGAACGGCGCGGCCGCAGGGTACGGCATGGACCTGGCGCTGGGCTGCGACATCCGCATCGCCGCGGACACGGCGAAGCTGGCGGCGGTGTTCACGAAGCGCGGCGTGCTGCCGGAGAGCGGCGGCGCCTGGTTGCTGCCGCGGCTGGTGGGCTGGGAGAAGGCGGCCGAAATCGCGTTCCTGGGCAAAGTGCTGAGTGCCCAGGAGTGCCTCGACATGGGGCTGGTCAGCCGCGTCGTCCCGGCGGCGGCGCTGATGGACGAAGCGCGGGCCATGGCGTCCGCGATCGCGCGCAACGCGCCGCTGGCCGTCCAGGCGACGAAGCGCATGATGCGGCTGGCCCTGGAGGAAACGTTCGAGGCGAACGTGCACCACGTC
>JAGWOC010000002.1 GCA_028872875.1 Chloroflexota bacterium
CGCGAGCATGCCCTCCGTCCACCACCTGAACTTCGTCCTCATCGACAAGGCGATCGAGCCGCCGGACATGGCGATGAACGACTACGACATCGGCATCGGCCTCGTGCGCAAGATCGAGGAGCGCGCGGCGGAGCGCGAGATGCCGGACTTCACCGACCGCAACGGCGTCGTCCACAGCCTGAAAGACATGGTCAACAAGCTGACGCTGGACGGCGCGCTCCTCGACGAGGAGACGCGCATGGACGAGCAGATCCGCGACGACGCCGCCTACGGCATCCTGCCGCCCGGCAGCTCGCTCGATGTCGCCCGGCAGAAGGGCGCCATCCGCTGGACGGGCTGGGGGCTCGTCGGCCATGGGCTGGCGCAGGCGTCAACCATCAAGCCGGACGAGACGCACAACCCGTTCCGCTGGCACACCGAGGACAAGCTGCCGTACCCGACGCTGACGCGGCGGGCGCAGTTCTACATCGACCACGAGTGGTTCCTGGAGGCCGGCGAAGAGCTGCCGGTGCACAAGGAGCCGCCGGGGCACGGCGGGCCGAAGCGCGCGTTCAAGATGACCAGCGGCCACAACCGCTGGAGCATCCACTCGATGAACATGACGAACAACATCATCATGAACACGCACCGCGGCGAGCCCTTCATGTTCATCAACGACAAGGACGCGAAGGCGAAGGGCATCGAGAACGGCGAGTGGGTGCGGGTGGTGAGCGACGTCGGCTCGATGCTGATCACGGCGAAGCTCTCGCCGGCCGTGCGGCCGGGACAGATCATCGTCTACAACGGCTTCGAGCCGTACATGCACAAGGAGTGGTACAGCCAGGCCGACGTCGAACCGGGCCACGTCAAGTGGCTGGGGCTCGCCGGCGGCTACGGCCACCTGCAGTACCGGCCGCTGCAGTGGCAGCCGATCCCGGCCGACCGCGCCGTCCACGTCGACGTGGAGAAGGTGTCATGACCGCGGGCGCCGTGCGTCCCGGGATCGCCAGGGAGAGAGACTGATGGGCACGATCACCGCTTCGAAGCGACAGCTCGCGTGGGTCTTCGACCTGAACAAGTGCATCGGCTGCCAGACCTGCTCGGTCGCCTGCAAGATGCTCTGGACGCAGGATGAGGGCACCGAGCACCAGTGGTGGATGACGGTCAACACCCAGCCCGGGCAGGGCACACCGAAGGGCTGGGAGACGATGGGCGGCGGCTACAAGGACGGCAAGGCGACGCCCGGCAAGCTGCCGACGCCCGAGGAGTTCGGCGGTGGCTGGGACTACAACTACCAGGAGGTGCTACGCGGCGGCAAAGGCCGCAACGTCCACCTCGAGAAGACGGCGGGCAGCAAGACGTGGGGCATGAACTGGGACGAAGACGAAGGTGCGGGCGAGTTCCCCAACGCCTACTTCTTCTACCTGCCGCGGCTCTGCAACCACTGCACCCAGCCCGGCTGCGTCGAGGCCTGCCCCAACGACGCGCTGTACAAGGACCCGGAGAACGGGCTGGTGCTGCGGAACGAGGACCTCTGCAAGGGCGCGCAGATGTGTGCGCGCGCCTGCCCGTACAAGAAGATCTACTTCAACCCGGCGCGCAGGGTGAGCCAGCAGTGCATCGGCTGCTTCCCGCGCATCGAGCAGGGCGTCGCGCCGGCGTGCGTGCGGCAGTGCCCGGGCCGCGCGGCCTGGATCGGCTTCCTCGACGACGCGCACGGCTCGGTGGCCAAGCTCGTCAACCAGTGGAAAGTCGCGCTGCCGCTGCACCCGGAGTTCGAGACGAAGCCGAACGTGTACTACGTCCCGCCGCTCAGCCCGGCACCGCTGAACGCGGACGGAAGCTGGAACGAGCACGCCAACCGCATCCCTGACTCCTACCTCGAGTCGCTGTTTGGCCCCGCCGTGCACGGCGCCGTCGACACGCTCAAGGCGGAGATGGCGAAGCGCCGCCGGGGCGAGCCGTCGGAGCTGATGGACGTGCTCGTCATGTACAAGTGGGAGGAAGCGCTCGGGCACCTGCGGCGCGACCCGGCGGAGATCGTCTGGGCCGACTGACGGTCTCGGCGGCCGCGCCCTGAGCCGCTGCGCCCGTTGGACCTTGCCGACGCGGGTCCCGGCGGCCGGGATCCGTGGGGACGCGCGCATATCCGCTGATCGGCCCTTGACTGCGCCGCATCCCGGCCGGACGATCGCATCGCGCCTGACGCACGGCCCCCGCCGTGCGGCGCCGAACAGGAGGCCAGCATGGCAGCCGCGTCGTCCCACGGCCATGAAGCCGTCGTCCACAGTCACGCGCACCTGCACGTCACGCACTATGCGCACGCGTCCGCGCGCGCCGGCGTCGAGCACCTGACATCGACGCACGCCCACCGCCACAACCATGCGCCCGTCCAGCACGCCCACGCCGCGCACGAGGACGCCGCGCGGGAGCATCGCCGGGAGGCGCACATACACGACCACGGGCACCCGGCCGGCTAGCGGGAGCGGCGGATGCGTCGCTGCGGAGCTTCAGTCCCGCTCTGGCAGGGGCTCAACGGGGACGCGGACTGCCGCGCGGCGACCGGCTGCCCTTCGGCGCGCGGCGAGCGCTTGCGTGCGGGACTGGTCGGGCGTGACGCCGGCGAAGCGTCATTCTTCGCCCAGGTCGTCCAGCGAAATGAATCCCTTCCGCAGCCCCGCGACGACGGCCTCCGTGCGCGAGCCGACGCCCAGCTTGCCGAAGACGTGCGTCATGTGGACCTGCACGGTGCGGATGCTGAAGTCGAGCAGCTCGGCGATCTGGCCGTTGGTCTTGCCGCTCGCGGCCAGCCGCAGCACCTCCATCTCGCGCGCCGTCAGGAGCGCCTGGTCGCGCCCGCCTGGCGCGCCGCGCGCCTGTGACCCCTCGCCTTCCGCGAGCCTCGCCAGCACCCGCCTGACGATGGCCGGGTGCAACACCGCCTCGCCGGCGTAGACCGCCCGGATGGCGTGGACAAGCTCGGCGGCGGGCACGTCCTTCAGGAGGTAGCCCGCGGCGCCCGCCCCCAGCAGCGCGGTCACGTAGTGGTCGTCGTCGTAGGCCGTCAGGACGAGCACCGCCGTCGGGGGACGCGCGGCCTTGATCTGGCGCGTAGCTTCGATGCCGTTCATCACCGGCATCGCGATGTCCATGAGCACGAGGTCGGGTGCGAGCGCCGTCACGAGTGACACCGCCTCCGCGCCCGTCGCCGCTTCGCCCACAACCTCGATGTCGTCCTCGCGCTCCAGCAACTGTCGCGTGCCCTCGCGGACGACGGCATGATCCTCGGCGATGATCAAGCGAATCGCGCGCGCCGGGTCGTCGGGGGTGGTCACATGCGCATTCTATCCCGCCTGAGACCGCTGCGCGATGCGCGTAGCGCCTGCCCGAAACGCGTACGGCGCGCGCCCCCAACGGCCCGACGAAAGACGTGCGCATCGGCCGATGCCCCTGACCGCGCGCTCGACGAAGCTGTAGGCGCCGGCCCGACGGGGGCGGTGCGGACGGGACGGAGCTACTGGGAGTTGGACCGCATTGAGCGCGGAGGGGCCGGAACGCGAACCACAAGATCGGGAGGGCGGCGCGGCGACCTCGCCAGCAGCGAGTGACCCGCCGGGGCGCCGCCGCGGCGGCCCATGTGGCTGCGCGGTCCGTGGCCGGAGGTGGGAGTACGTCACTATCAGGCCGATTCGCGGACACACAGGCGGTGGTCACCATCCGCGGCGCGCAACCGGAGCCGTACTGCCCGTACTTCCGGCACGCCGTGGAGCTCATCGGCCGGCGCTGGACGGGGGCGATCCTGCGTGCGCTGCAGGCGGACGTCTGTCACTTCAGCGCGCTCGTCGGCGTCATCCCCGGCCTGAGCGACCGCATGCTCTCGGAGCGCCTGCGGGAGCTGGAAGCAGAAGGGCTCGTCGAGCGGCACGTCATCCCGGAGATGCCCGTGCGTGTCGAGTACGGCCTGACGGCAAAGGGGCGCGCGCTGGGCGAGGTGTTCGCGGCGATCAGCGCGTGGGCCGCCGCATGGCATGACGATGCGCCATGAGCGGGTGGACGCGCGGACAGACGGAGACACAGGGAGTCGGATCACGTTGAGCGCAGAGGGACCGGAACAGGGCGAACCACTGGACCAAGAAGGCGGCGCGGCGACCTCGCCAGCAGCGAGTGATCCGCCGGGCCGCAGGAGCGTCGGCCGCCGGCGGTTCCTCGGCGTTCTCGCGGGCGCGGGCCTCGCGACGCTGCCCATCGCGTGGGTGTTCGGGAGGGGCGGTGCCCGCTCTCCGCGGGCGGCGGCTGCCGGCGCTTCGCCGAGCGCCGCGCCGCGCCTCCGCCGCTGGTCGATGATCATCGACCTGCGGCGCTGCGATGGCTGCCAGTCCCAGAACAAGCCCCCGCTGTGCACCGCCGCGTGCATCGAAGGGCACTTCGTGCCCGACCCGATGCAATGGATCGAGGTGTACGAGCCCGACCTGCACGGCGGTGGCAGCCAGTTCGTGCCCACACCGTGCCAGCAATGCCAGAACGCCCCGTGCACGAACGTCTGTCCCGTCGGCGCGACGTTCGCCACGCCGGAAGGCGTCGTGCTGATCGACCAGGAGCGCTGCATCGGCTGCCGGATCTGCA
This sequence comes from Chloroflexota bacterium, assembly GCA_028872875.1. Taxonomy (GTDB): domain Bacteria; phylum Chloroflexota; class Dehalococcoidia; order DSTF01; family JACRBR01; genus JADMII01. The sequence goes on from JAGWOC010000002.1 coordinate 4,603, forward strand.
TGGCCGCCTGCCCGTACGACCGGCGCTTCTTCAACTGGGGCGACCCGCCCGTCCCGCCCGAGGCGATGGCGATGAAGTACATGCCGGAGCACCAGACGCCCGCGATCAAGGGCACCGTCATGAAGTGCGACTTCTGCCCGGACATGGCGGGTGCCGGGCGCCTTCCCTACTGCGCGCAGGCGTGCCCCAACCACGCGATCTACTACGGCGACCTCGAGGAAGGCATCGCGACCAACGGCGACCAGGTCGTCGACGTCAACCACTTCCTCGCCGCGAACGCCGCCTATCGTCTGAAGGAAGAGCTGGGGACGGAGCCGCGCGTCTTCTACATCCCGGGGTATGGGCAGAAGGTCGGGAGGAGTCCGTTCAAGCGGGGCCGCCTGGCAACGATCTGGCCGTGGAAGAAGGTTGCGAAGGGGAGTGAAACGTGGACGCGGTGACTGATCGGGCATGGGGCGTGCGTCTCGAGGACCGGGCGTTAGCCCCGTTGTCGAAGACGAGCTGGCGGTACTGGGTGTGGATCGCGTCGCTGCTCGTCGTCATCGGCTGGGCGCTGTTCGCCTACAGCTATCAGCTCCGTCACGGTCTCATCGTCACCGGCATGCGGGACCGCATCTCCTGGGGGATGTACATCCTGACCTTCGTCTTCTTCATCGGCATCAGCCACGCCGGGACGCTGCTCTCCGCGATCCTCCGCGTCTTCAAGGCGCGCTGGCAGCTCTCCGTCACGCGCATGGCGGAGTTCATCACCGTGGTGGCGCTGATGGTGGGCGGGCTGTTCCCGCTGATCGATATGGGCCGTCCGGACCGCATCCTCAACCTCGTCTGGTACGGCCGCTGGCAGTCGCCCCTGATGTGGGACGTCTTCGCCGTGCTCACCTACCTCTGCGGCAGCACGATCTACCTGTACTTGCCGCTCATCCCTGACTTCGCGCTTTGCCGCGACCGCCTGGGCCCGTGGGCGCCGGCGTGGAAGCGCTGGTTCTTCACCGCTGCCGCCGCGGGATGGACGGGGACGCCCCGGCAGCGCAAGGCGCTGGACCGCGCGATGACGGTGATGATGATCGTGATCATCCCGGTCGCGGTGTCCGTCCACACGGTCATCTCGTGGATTTTCGCGATGACGCTGCGCGTGCCGTTCAACAGCACGGTCTTCGGCGCCTACTTCGTGGCCGGTGCCATCTTCTCGGGCGTCGCCGCGATCATCCTGCTGATGGCGGTGCTGCGGAAGCTCATGCACCTCGAGGAGTTCATCACGATCACCCAGTTCCGCGCCCTCGGCTTCGTGCTCGGCGGGATGGCGCTCGTGATGGTCTACTTCAACCTCTCCGAGTACGTCACGTCCGGCTACAAGATGGAGGCCGGCGTCGCCTTCCACTTCCACGACATCATGACCGGCTACCTGGCGCCGCTCTTCTGGTTCTACATCGTCGGCGGGCTCTTCGTCCCCGTGCTGATCATGGCGCTGCCCTGGACGCGCAATATCCGGGGCATCGTCGTCGCGGCAGGGCTCGTGCTGGCCGCGATGTGGATCGAGCGCTACCTGATCGTGGTCAGCGGCTTCCGCGTGCCGCTGATGGCGTACTCCGCCCGGCCGTACGCGCCCTCCTGGGTCGAGTGGTCGATCTTCGGCGGCGCTGCCGCACTCTTCCTGCTCATCATCTCCGTCTTCGCCAAGGTCTTCCCCATGATCTCGGTGTGGGAAGTGATGGAGCACCGCGGTCCCGAAGAAGTGGAGGTGCCGGCTCCGGCCACGGTGACCGCGCCGCCAAGGCGCGTGCCGGTGCCTGTCGCACGGTCGGTGGAGACAGGGAGCCCGCAATGAAGACGGCCGCCATGACCTCCGTGTACCGCTCTCGCACCGTCATCGGGCTGCTCGCGCTCGTCGCGCTCGCCGCCGGCGTGGTGGCGATGGCGCCGCGGTCCGTCGCGGCGCAAACCGCGGCGAAGGCGCCGACGGCGATCGGCATCTCCGTCCCGGCGGACGCGCAGCTCGGCCAGAGCATCCTGCTGCAGGCGCGCCTCGTCGATGCGCGCGGCACGGGCATCCCCGGCGTGGACGTGCAGTTCACGAGCCCGGCGACGTTCTTGAACACGAGCGGCGACATGGTCATCGCCGACGCCATGACCGATAGCCACGGCCTGGCGGCGGCCCAGTACGAAGTGCGCCGCACGGGCAAGCTGACCGTCAAGGCCGTGTTTGCCGGCAGCGACCGGTATGCGCCGGCCAAGATCAGCGCGCCGCTGGCGGTCAGCGGCGACCGGCAGCTCTACGTGCAGGACGCGGGCGTCAAGATCCCGGGGCTCAACGCCACATCGACGCAACAGACGAGCGGCTGGCCGCACTGGGTGCTGAGCGGCTGGCCGATCGCCGCGGTGCTGCTCATCGTCTGGTCGCTCTACGGCGTTGCCGTCTTCTTCATGTCGCAGATCGTCGGCGCGGGCGAGCAGCCCGGGGAGGGAGCGCCATGAACAAGCGCTGGTACTGGAGCGCGCCGGTGATCTTCGGGGCCCTGGTCCTCGTCCTTGGTCTCGGGCTGCAGACGATCTTCGCGCGCAGCCCGTACACGCACGCGAACCTCGTCGGGGGATATGCCGCCAACTACACGCGCACCGGGCAGTCGGTCGTCGGCCCGCCGACGCCGTACGTGCCGCCCGGCCTGAGCGCGTCCGGCGCCGCATCCAACGACCCTGTAGCGCTGGGGCGCTCGCTCTTCGTGGCGCTGAACTGCGCGTCGTGCCACGGCCTGCAGGGACAGGGCAGCAACTTCACATCGCCGATCGTCGGCTTCGGGGTGAACACGCTTCAGCAGCGCACGCACAGCGGCCCGGGAGGCATGCCGGCCTACGCCGACCTCACGCCGGACCAGCTCAAGGCGCTGGTCGCGTACCTCAATTCGGTCGCAGCGTCGAAGTCCAGCCAGGCAAAGTAGGAGGAGGAGCCATGCGTTCAGGTACACAGAACGGGAAGAACGGCGAAGGCGGCGAGGCCGACCTGTTCGCCGACCTCGCATCGCGCGCGGACCGGCTCACCGGACGCCGCATGACGCGCCGTGACATCCTGCGGATGGGCGGGCTGCTCGCCGGCGTCGCCGCCGTGCAGCCGCTGCTCAACGCCTGCGGCAGCGGCAGCTCCAGCTCGAGCCCGACCGCGGCAGCCACGGGCACCGCCGCGCCGCCGCCCACGGTGGCGGTCCCGGTGGCGACGGTCGCCGCTGGGGGTGGTTCGCCCGTCGCGGGGGCGACGGTCGTCAACATCAAGACCCATGAGGCCGGCAGCGCGATGGTCTACGACGTGGACAAGCTCGCCGTCCCCGCGGGCCCGGTGCAGTTCGACATCACCAACACCGGCAAGAAGATCCACGAAGTCTGGGTGTACCCGGTCCAGGATCTCGTCGCGATGCTGGCGCTCAAGCGGCAGGGCAAGACCGCACACGAGGCCGACTTCATCAAGGGCATCGCGGGGAAGGCCGAGGACATCGACCCCGGCAAGTCCGCGACGATCAACGCCACGCTCGTCCCGGGCTTCTACGAGCTCGCCTGCTTCGTCAAGGCCCAGAACCCGGACGGGACCACGTCGGTCCACTTCGACATGGGCATGGTGAACACGATCGCCGTCACCGGCCCCGGCGGCCCCGACGCCTCCGTCACGACGCCCAGTGACACGATCAGCCTCGACATGGCTCCGGGCACGGGTGACCTCAGCAGTTCGTGGCTGTTCCTGCCCGACCACCTGGTGGTGAAGGCGGGCACCGTCAACTTCAAGGCGAAGAACGACATGCCCAACATGAAGCACGATGTCGTCATCTACCCGCAAGGCGACATCACCCCGCTCATCCACCAGCGCCTGGCGAACAAAGAGGACTACAGCATCATCAAGGGCCAGCTCCTGGTGGAAGACCTGGATTCGAGCCAGAGCATCGAGAAGGCCGGGAACGTGACGCCCGGCTGGTGGTACGCCGCCTGCTTCCGGGTGAGCACGCTCCCGGACGGCACGAAGTACGTGCACAGCGACCGCGGACAGCGCTTCAGCTTCCTCGCGCAGTAAGCGGTCGCCCGGCAGGGTGGGGCAGCCGCGTGCGCGGCGGCCCCGCCCTACCCCGCCTCGGAGCCCCTCTCCGCCCGGCACCGCGCGCATGCCGGCTGTATGCACACCTCGCTGTCCACGGCGGCCCAGACGATCGGCCGCCGTGCTCCGCGCGGGGGTACAATTGACTGAGCGCGACGCCGCGCCCAAACGCGCGGAGGGGCAGCGCAGGCTGTCCGCGGGATGTTCGATGATTGCTGAACGGGTCGACGCGCCGCCGGTTGCGCCGCACCACTGGGCGGCAGGCCGCCTGGTGCGCGACGTGTTCGTCCCGCTGAGCCGCTTCCCGGACCGGCTGCGCGACCGCCGTTTCTGGAACATCCAACTGATGGTGCTGGCCGCCACCATCCCGCACTACGCCATCGAGATTGCGGGCTTCACCAACCCCTTCGAGACGTTCCACGGCCTCGCCATCACCCTCTACGTGATCCCCCTGCTCTATGCCGCGCTCTCGTTTGGCTGGGAGGGCGCCATCCTGACCGCGCTCTGGCTGGTCTTCCTGACATCGCCGAGCATGTGGATCTGGCATCGCGGCTCGTTCCACTGGCTCACGGAGGTCGGCCAGCTCGCCATCACGCTGCCCGCAGGCATCATGGTCGCCTGGCGCGTAGACCTCGAATCGAAGCAGCGGCAGCGGGCCGAGCGGATGAGCGCGAGGCTGAGCACGCTCAAAGACGTCGGAGAGCGGCTCAGCCGCACGATGGACGTGGAACGCGTGCTGCCGACCGTCCTGGAGCGCCTGCTGGCCGTCCTGCCGGCGCAGGTCGTGTGGCTCCGGCTCGCCCCTTCGGCCTGGAACCGGGAGTGGGTCGCCGTCATCAAGTCGCGCGAACGACAGCCGGCGGACGGGATCCCCGATGAAGAGCTGCAACGGCTTGCCGAGGAACGCCGCGAGCCCGTGCGGTTCGCTGATCGCACCGCGGTACCGCTCGCCCGCGAAGGGCCCGTGGTCGGCGTCCTGGGTGTCGTGTGGGCCGCTGCCGCGCCCGTCGCCGAGGAGCAGGTGGAGTTCCTCGGCGCGGTCGCGCATGAGATCCATGTCGCGGTCGAGAACGCCCGCCTGTACCGCGAGCGCCAGGAGAGCCTCCAGACGTACGCCCGCCAGGTCACGCAGGCGCAGGAGGACGAACGCTTGCGCCTCGCCCGCGAACTGCATGACGAGACCGCCCAGGAGCTCGTGCACCTCGTCCGCCGACTCGAGCGGCTCCGGGAGGGCGCGCCGGCGGATGGCCGCGCCTCAGAGCAGCTCGAAGACCTCCTCCAGTTGTCGCGCGGCATCCTCAAGTCGGTCCGCCGCTTCAGCCGCGACCTGCGGCCGTCCGTGCTCGACGACCTGGGCCTCGTGCCGGCGATCGAGCTGGCGGTGGAAGAGGCGAACGCGCGGCTCTCTGACTGCGCGAGCCTCGAGGTATCCGGGACGCCGCGCCGCCTCGGCTCGGCCGCCGAGGTCGCCCTCTTTCGCATCGCGCAGGAGGCGCTCCACAACGTCGAGAAACACGCGCAGGCGACGCGCGCCACGGTGAAGCTCGTCTTCTTGCCCGACTGCGTGCGCCTCGCGGTGGAAGACGATGGCCGCGGGTTCGACGTGCCCGAGAACGTCTCCTCGCTCGCGCGCCTGGGCAAGCTCGGCGTCCTCGGCATGAAGGAGCGGGCGGAGCTGGTCGGCGGGTCGTTCTCCCTCGTGTCGGCCGCGCACAACGGCTGCACGGTCAGCGTGACCGTCGAGACGCCGGGCGCTCCGGAGACGGCGCCGGCCGCCGCTGCCCGATCGTCCCAGGCGCGATCACTGCCAACGCCCGCCGCCGGCCGTTCGCCCTGACCGGACGCAACGGCTGGGCGCTACAGCTCCATCTCCCGGAGATCCGGCGACAGCCGAAGCTCCGGCTCCGTGCGCGCCTGCACGAACGCGGCATCCACTCCCGGCGCGACTTCTGTGAGCAGCAGCCCCTCCGGGCGCACCTCGATCACCGCCAAGTCGGTGATGATGAGGTCGACGCAGGCCGGCGCCGTCAGCGGGTACGCGCAGCGCGTGCGGATGCGCGGCCGGTCCTCGCGCGCGGTGTGCGTCATCGCGACGATCACCCTGCGTGCTCCGCAGGCGAGGTCCATCGCGCCGCCGATCGACCCGCCGCCGCGCTCCGGCAGGTACCAGTTCGCCAGGTCGCCTCGCTCCGAGACCTCCAGGCCTCCGAGCACGGCCACGTCGACGTGGCCGCCGCGGATCATCGCGAACGACGCCGCGCTGTCGAAGAAGCTCGCCCCGGGGAGCAGCGTCACCGGCTGGCCGCCGGCGTTGATGAGGTCGGGGTCGAAGTCCTGCTCGCTGATCGCGCCGTAGCCCAGGATCCCGTCTTCGGCCTGGAGCAGGATCTCCGCACCGGGCGGCAGGAAGCTGGACACGAGGGTCGGCAGGCCGATGCCGAGGTTCACGACCATGCCCTCGCGCAGCTCGCGCGCCACCCGCAGCGCGATCAACTCGCGGCTCAAGCCCGCCATCGGCCCGCTCCTACCCGTACCAGCGCACCGGCACCGGGTCGCAGCGCACGACCCGGTCGACGTATACGCCCGGCGTCCCGACGGACTCCGGGTCGATCCCGCCCGGCTCGACGATCTGCTCCACCTCCGCGATCACGACGTCCGCGGCGGTGGCCATCGCCGGGTTGAAGTTGCGCCCCGCCATCCGGTACGCGAGGTTCCCCATGCGGTCAGCGCGGTACGCCTTGATGAACGCGAAATCCGCCCGTAACGGCAGCTCCAGCAGATAGTCCGCGCCGTCGATGTTGATCGTCCGCTTGCCTTCTTCGACCATCGTCCCCAGGCCTACCCGCGTCAGCACCCCGCCGAGCCCGGCGCCCGCCGCCCGGATGCGCTCGACGAAGGTCCCCTGCGGCACGAGCTCGAGCGCGACCTCGCCGCGCGCGTACTGTTCCTCGAACAGGCTCTTGCGCGCCCCGGACGCGCGGACCGCGAACGTCGCGATGAACTTCGCGAGCTGGCGTTTCTCGCACAGCACATCGAGCAGGTCGCCGAGGCCGATGTTGTTGGCGATGCCGGTGATGTCGCGGGTGCCGCGCCGTTGCAGCGCCAGGATCAGGTTGCTCGGCGTGCCGGCCGACACGAAGCCGCCGAACATGATCGTCGCGCCGTCGGCCACGTCGTGTAGCGCGTCGTCGGGTGAGGCGAACGTCTTGTCGATCATGCGCTGTCCCTCAGCACGGCCTCACCCGCGCCCTTCACACGGCCGGGAAGCGCCCGCCCGACGAGCGCCTCGACCCAGCGCGCCACGTCGATCAGCGCGGCCAGATCCACGGCCGTCCCGATGCCCATGCGATGCGCCATGTATACCAGGTCCTCCGTCGCGACGTTGCCCGCCGCGCCCGGCGCGTACGGGCAGCCGCCCAGCCCGCCGACGGACCCGTCGAAGCTGTCGATGCCCTCCTCCATCGCGGCGAGCACGTTCGCGAGGCCCGTGCCGCGCGTGTCGTGGAAATGGAGCCGCAGGGGGACGTCCGGCAGCGCCTCGCGCACTTCCCGCACGAGCGCGCTCACCTGGCGCGGGTCCGCCGACCCGATCGTGTCGCCGAGCGCTACGGCGTAGGCGCCGAGGGCGCGCAGGCGCGTCGCGACGCGCAGCACCTGCGCCGGCGCGACCGCGCCCTCGTACGGGCAGCCGAACGCGGTCGATACGTAGCCGGCCCAGGGCAGGCCCGCGGCCGCCGCCAGCGCTGCTACCTTCTCGATGCCGGCGAGCGACTCTTCGATGGCCCGGTTGACGTTGCGCTGGTTGTGCGTCTCGCTGGCCGAGACGACAGTGGCCAGCTCGTCGGCGCCTGCGGCGATCGCGTCGCGCGCGCCCCGTTCGTTCGGGACGAGCGCGACGTAGGTCACACCCGGCCGGCGTAGCACCTGCGTCATGACGTCGCGCGCGTCGCGCATCTGCGGGATCGCTGCCGGGCTCACGAACGAGGCCGCTTCGATGCGCCGCAGCCCGGCCGCCGCCAGCCGCGCGATGAGCTGGAGCTTGCGCGGCGTCTCGAAGAACAGGTCTTCGTTCTGGAGCCCGTCGCGCGGGCCGACCTCCGTGATCGTGATCCGCTCAGGAAGCTGCATCGCCATCGTCCTGCTCAGCCGCCACCTCGATCAGGATCTCGCCTTCCGCGACTCGCCGCCCGGCTTCGCACGAGATCGCCCGTACGATGCCGTCGGCGCTCGACTCGATGATGTGTTCGATCTTCATCGCCTCGATTACGACCAGCGGCTGCCGCGCGCGCACGCGCTCGCCCGGCGAGACGAGCAGGCGCGCCACCACGCCGGGGATGGGCGCGCGCAGCGTACCGGCGCGACCCGCACGTGTCGATTGCGCGGTATCGCCGGCCGAGGGGTTCGGGGGCGCGAGCACGTAGCGCCGCTCCTCGCCTTCGACGATCCGGCAGGCGCCCTCGCGCGTCACCGTCCAGGCCGGTACGGCGCCGCTGTCGCCGGCACCCGCCGGCGCGGAGAACGTGTACTCGCGCCCATCGACGGTCGTGCGCCAGGCGTCCGTGCGGCCGGCCACCCGCTCCGCTTCGAACGCAAACGTGCGTCCATGATACTGGTACGCCAGCGGCCGCCGCCCGTCCAACCGCCACGGGCCGAGCGCTTCCCACGGCCCGTTCCCGCGCCCGCCCGCGGGCGGCGCGATGTCCGCCGCGGCGGTGGCGAGCAGCACGTCGTCGGGCAGGCGCGGCAGGAAGTCCTGCGGCGGCATCGCTTCGAGCGTCGCGAGGTCCGCCGTGCCCGACGCGAACTCCGGCGACGAGACGACCGTCTGCAGCAGGCCGAGGTTCGTCCGCACACCTTCGACCGCGAACGCTTCCAGCGCCCTCGCGCACCGATCTACCGCTGCCTGGCGTGACGGCGCGTGCACGACGAGCTTCGCCAGCAGGGGGTCGTACTCGGCCGGTACGGCGGTTCCAGCCTCGACGCCGCTGTCGATGCGGATGCCCTCGCCCGGCGGCGGCACATAGCACGTGATGCGACCGCTCGACGGCAGATAGCCCCGCGCCGGGTCCTCGGCGTACACGCGGCACTCGATCGCGTGGCCAGAGTGGCGCACGTCGCCCTGCGTGAACGGCAGCGGCTCGCCCGCGGCGACGCGCAGTTGCAACTCCACGAGGTCGAGGCCCGTCACGGATTCCGTGACGGGATGCTCGACCTGCAGGCGCGCGTTCGCCTCGATGAAGGAAAGGGCGCCATCGCCGTCGAGCAGGAACTCCATCGTGCCAGCGTTGACATAACGTGCCGCCCTGACGATGGCGATCGCGGCGGCGCCCATGCGCTCGCGCGGTCCAGCGCTCAGCGCGGGCGATGGGGCCTCTTCGACCACCTTCTGGTGCCGCCGCTGGATCGAGCAGTCCCGCTCTCCGAGGTGCACAGCGTGTCCATGCGCATCGGCGAGGACCTGCACCTCGACGTGCCGCCCGCCGGCGACAGCGCGCTCCAGCAGCAGCCGGTCGTCGCCAAACGCCGACTGCGCCTCGCGGCGGGCGCCCGCCAGTGCGTCGCCCAGCGCGTCGCGCGACGGCACGAGGCGCATGCCGCGGCCGCCGCCGCCGGCCGCGGCCTTGACCATCACAGGAAACCCGATCTTCTCCGCAGCCGCGGCGACGAGCGCGTCGTCGTGGGTGTCGCCGTCGAAGCCGGGCAGCACCGGCACGCCGTGCTCGGCGGCGAGCCTGCGCGCGGCCGGCTTGTCGCCGAGGAGCCGCATGGCGTCCGCGCTCGGCCCGACGAACGCGATGCCGGCCGCCGCGCACGCCTCCGCGAGCGCGGGGTTCTCCGACAGGAAGCCGTAGCCGGGGTGGACTGCCTCGGCGCCGGTGCGCCGCGCCGCCTCGACGACCGCTGCGACGTCGAGGTAGCTCCGCGCCGGGGCGGCGGGACCGAGACGCACCGCCTCGTCCGCGCAGCGCACGTGCGGCGCCCCGCGGTCGGCGTCGGAGTAGACCGCGACCGTGCGGATGCCCATCGTCCGGCACGTGCGCATGACGCGCACCGCAATCTCTCCGCGGTTGGCGACGAGCACCGCCCTAAACATCGTCCGGGATCCACGGGTGTGTTGCCATGCCTACATGCGGAACACGCCGAACCGCGTGTCCGGGATCGGTGCGTTGAGCGCCGCGCTGATGCCGAGGCCGAGCGCCGCGCGCGTGTCCAGCGGGTCGATGATGCCGTCGTCCCAGAGCCGCGCGGTGCTGTAGTAGGCGCTGCCCTCCGTGTCGTACCGCTCGATCGTCGGCCGCAGGAACGCCTCCTGCTCCTCCGCGCTCATCGCGCCGCCGCGCGTACGGAGCTGGTCCAGCCGCACGGTGAGCAGCACGCTCGCCGCCTGCTGTCCGCCCATCACCGAGATCTTGGCGTTCGGCCACATCCAGAGGAAGCGCGGCTCGTACGCGCGCCCGCACATCGCGTAGTTGCCGGCGCCGAACGAGCCGCCGACCACGACCGTGAACTTCGGGACGTCCGCGTTGGCGACCGCCATCACCATCTTCGCGCCGTGCTTGGCGATGCCCTCGGCTTCGTACCGGCGGCCGACCATGAAGCCCGTGATGTTCTGCAGGAAGACGAGCGGGTAGCGCCGCATCGCGCACAGCTCGATGAAGTGCGCGCCCTTCACCGCGCTCTCCGAGAACAGGATGCCGTTGTTCGCGACGATCCCGACCGGGTACCCCATGATCCGCGCGAAGCCGCAGACGAGCGTCGGACCGTACGCCGCCTTGAACTCGTGGAACCGGCTGCCGTCGACGATCCGCGCGATCACCTCGCGCACTTCGAAGCTCCGCCGCGGGTCCGAAGGCACGAGCCCGTACAGCTCTGCGGGATCGTAGGCCGGCGGCTCGGGCGGCATCACCGCCCAGGGCGCGCGCTTCGCGGCCGGCAGCGACGCGACGATGCTGCGTGTGATCGCCAGCGCGTGCGCGTCGTCATGGGCCAGGTGGTCGGCGACGCCCGACACCTCGGTGTGCACGCGGGCGCCGCCAAGATCCTCGGCCGACACCTCCTCGCCCGTCGCCGCCTTAACGAGCGGCGGCCCGCCGAGGAAGATCGTCCCCGCGCCCTCTACGATCACCGTCTCATCGCTCATCGCCGGCACGTACGCGCCGCCAGCCGTACACGAGCCCATGACCACCGCGATCTGGGTGATGCCCTTCGCCGACATCCGCGCCTGGTTGTAGAAGATGCGGCCGAAATGTGCGCGGTCCGGGAACACATCCGCTTGCAGTGGCAGGAACGCGCCGCCCGAGTCGACGAGGTAGATGCACGGTAGGCGGTTCTCCTCGGCGACCTGCTGCGCGCGCAGGTGCTTCTTCACCGTCATCGGGTAGTACGTGCCGCCCTTGACGGTCGCGTCGTTCGCGACGACCACCACCTCGCGGCCGCAGACGCGGCCGACGCCGGTGACGATGCCGGCGGAGGGCGCGTCGCCGTCGTACATCTCGTACGCCGCGAGCGGGCTCAGCTCCAGGAACGCGGTGCCCGCGTCCAGCAGGCGCTCGACGCGCTCGCGCGCGGTCAGCTTGCCGCGCGAGCGGTGGCGCGCGACGGCCTCCTCGCCGCCTCCCGCGCGTGCGGCCGCCTCGCGGCGCCGCAGCTCGGCGACGGCTGCGGTCATCTCACGGCGGTTGTCGTCGAACTCGGCGCTGCCGGCGTCGAGTGAGGAAGGGATGACCGGGACGGCATCGGAGAAGTCCGGCGTCTCTGGAGCGATCACGTGTGCTCTCCGGCGATCATCGCGCGAATTGTATCCGTTTTCCGCCCCTGGGACGCCGCCTGCCGGCGCTGGCTTGCCCGTCCGCCGCCCTCCGCGTATACCGACGGCGTGACCGCGCTCCTCACCGACGAGCACCGCCTCCTGCGCGACACCGTGCGGTCGTTCGCACGGCGCGAGCTCGCGCCCATCGCCGCCGACATCGACCGGGACGACGCCTTTCCGCCGGACCTCTTCCGCCGCCTCGGCGAGCTCGGCGTCCTCGGTGTCACGGTGCCGCGCGAGTACGGCGGCGCCGGCGCCGACCTCCTCGCCGGCGTGCTCGTCATCGAGCAGCTCGCGCGCGCCTCCGCGTCCGTCGCGCTCTCGTACGGCGCCCACGCGAACCTCTGCGTCAACAATCTCTTCGCCAACGGCACCGAAGAGCAACGCCGCGCCTACCTGCCGGCGCTCTGCTCCGGCGAGTGCATCGGCGCCCTCGCGCTCACGGAACCGGAGGCCGGGTCCGATGCCACCGGCATCACCACGACGGCCGTGGCCGACGGTGACGACTTCGTGCTCAACGGCACCAAGACGTTCATCACCAACGGCTCGATCGCCGGCGTCTTCGTGCTCTACGCCAAGACCGACCCGGCCCGCGGTGCGCACGGTATCACCGCCTTCATCGTCGAGCGCGGCTTCCCGGGCTTCTCCGTCTCGCGCACCTTCGACAAGTTCGGGCATCGCGGCTCACCCACGGCCGAGTTGCGGTTCGACGACTGCCGCGTGCCGCGTCGCAACGTGCTGGGCAGGGTCGATGACGGCGTCGCCGTCATGATGCGCGGCCTCGACATCGAGCGCGTGTTTCTCGCCGGCGAGCCGCTCGGCATCGCCGAGGAGGCGCTGGCGCTGGCGGTTGAGTACGCGAAGCAGCGCCGTCAGTTCGGCCAGCCGATCGGCAGCTTCCAGCTCATCCAGGCGAAGCTCGCCGACATGTACACGCAGGTCGAGGCGGCGCGTGCGCTTGTATACCAGACCGCCGTCCTCGCCGAGAGGGGCGAGGTCCACAAGGAGGCCGCGGCCGCCATCCTCTTTGCGGCGGAGATGGCGACGCGCGTCAGCCTCGACGCCATGCAGGTCCACGGCGGCTACGGGTACATGAACGACCTGCCGCTCGGGCGCCTGATCCGCGACGCGAAGCTCGTCGAGATCGGCGCCGGCACGTCGGAGATCCGCCGCCTGATCATCGGCCGCGAGCTCGTCAAGTAACGCCTCGTGGCGTGCCTCCCCCTCTCTACGATGTGGGGAGGGGGTCGGGGGTGAGGTCCGTGCTATCCCGGCGGCAGCTTCTCCGCCCTGGCGATCGGGAAGTAGCGGTGATGGTGCGTGCCGGTCAGCTCGTAGATGGCGGTACCGGTGCGCCCGTCGTCCGTGCGCACCCGCATCTGATGCTGGCCGCCGCCGAAGGGCCCGTACGCCGCGCAGCGCGTGCCTTCCCCTTCCACCACCACCGTGCGACCGCCCTCCAGCACCAGCTCGACGCGCCCGGCCAGGCCGTCGGTGTTCGTGCCGTCGCGCCCGTAGTCCGCGGGCTGGCCGTCCCTGCCGGTCCAGTGCAGGTCGTGGCGGAAGTCGACGATCGGGGTCGGTGCGCCGCCGTCCGCCGGGGCGTAGCAGCCGTCCGTGAAGACGCGGGCGCCGTTCGCGTACTCCCAGTGCCAGACGCCGAACATCCCGTCCGGCAGTTGGATCGCCAGCCACAGCCACATCGGGCAGCGTGCGTGGTCGCGGATCCCCCACGAATGGTCGCGCTGCCCCCACCAGTTGTCGATGCGCCTCGTCACGCCCTGATGGCTGTAGCTGCCTGAATAGCTGCCCGACTGGAAGAAGTGGCTCTGGTCCCAGATGACCTCGTCGCCTCGCTTCATCGTCCCGCGCCGCAGCGCGTACGCCCGCGTGCGCGCGGTGAAGGTGATGTCGAAGCCCACGGGCGCGGCCGCGGCGTCCGCCCGCAGCCGCAGCGTCCGGTACGGCTCCAGGATCTCGACCGAGATCGGCCCTACCACCGGCGTGTGCGGGTCGTCGCCGTACGGCCGCGTGAAGTGCGCGAAGATCCGCTGCCCATCGATGAAGCTGAACTCGTGCGAATCGAGCGTCTCGCGCTGCGGATAGTGCGCCATCGTCAGGACGATGGCGTCGCCGATCCCATCGCGGGGATGGATGCCAAAATAGTAGCTATCGCGCCAGTGCTCGTGATGGACCGCCACGCTGGGCAGCGGTTCCGGGATCTGGTGCACGAACAACTCGTCGGCCGCGGTGAGCCTGGGCATCGGCGACTCCTCCATGCACGCAGCGGTGCGCTGCTGTTCGCGGGCGCGTATCCGGCCGCCCTACAAGACCGCCGACTCCTGGTAGACGCCGAATGCGTCCCGCATCACGTCGCACGTCTCGCCGAGCGTTGCGTACGCGCGCACGGCATCGAGCAGTGGCGGCATGACGTTGACGCCGCCGCGGCACGCCGCCTCGAGCGCGCGCAGGCTGCGCGTGACCTCGCGTCCGTCGCGGGTCCGACGCAGGGCTCCGAGCCGCGCCTTCTGCTGCTGCTCGCCGTGTGGGTCCATGCGCAGGATGGGGATCTCCAGCGGCTCCTCCGAGGCGAACCTGTTGACACCGACGATGCCACGCGCCCCCGCCTCGATTTCCCGCTGGTAGCGGTACGCTGACTCGGCGATTTCGCGCTGCGGATAGCCTGCCGCGATCGCGGGCACCATGCCGCCGAACTCGTCGATCCGCCGGATGTACGTGCGCGCCTCGCCCTCGATGGCGTCCGTCAGCGACTCGACATAAAAGCTCCCGCCGAGCGGGTCGATCGTGTCCGTCACGCCCGTCTCGCAGGCGATCACCTGCTGCGTCCGCAGGGCCAGCGTCGCCGCGTGCTCGCTCGGCAGGGCGAGCGCCTCGTCGAGGGCGTTGGTGTGGAGCGACTGCGTGCCGCCGAGCACGCCCGCCAGCGCCTGGAGTGCGGTGCGCACGACGTTCACCTCCGGCTGCTGCGCCGTCAGCGACGCGCCCGACGTCTGCGTGTGGAATCGCATCCGCCAGGACCGCGGGTCCTTCGCGCCGAACCGCTCACGCATCTCGCGGGCCCAGATGCGGCGCGCCGCGCGGAACTTCGCGATCTCCTCGAAGAACTCGTTGTGGCAGTTGAAGAAGAACGACAGGCGCGGCGCGAACGCGTCGACGTGCAGGCCCCGCTCGAGGCAGGCGCGCACGTACTCGAAGCCGTCGGCGAGCGTGAACGCCAGCTCCTGCGCGGCCGTCGCGCCCGCCTCGCGGATGTGGTAGCCGGAGATGCTGACCGTGTTCCATGCGGGCATCTCGTGCGTGCCAAACTCGACCGTGTCGACGATCAACCGCAGCGATGGCGCCGGCGGGTAGATGTACTCCTTCTGCGCGATGAACTCCTTGAGGATGTCGTTCTGCAGCGTGCCGCCGAGCTGGCGTCTCGGCGTGCCGCGCTTCTCCGCGGCCGCGATGTACATCGCCCAGATCGCGGCGGCCGGCCCGTTGATCGTCATCGACGTGGTGATCTCGCCAGGCGGGATGCCGTTGAGCAGGATCTCCATGTCGGCGAGCGACGAGACGGCGACGCCACAGCGCCCGAACTCGCCCTCGGCCTCCGCGGCGTCCGCGTCGTACCCCATGAGCGTCGGCAGGTCGAAGGCGATGGAGAGCCCGGTCTGCCCCTGCGCCAGCAGGTGCCGGAAGCGCGCGTTCGTCTCCTCGGCGCCGCCGAAGCCGGCGAACATGCGCATCGTCCACAGCTTGCCGCGATAGCCCGTCGCGTGGATGCCGCGCGTGAACGGCGGCTCTCCGGGCGTACCGAGGTCACGCTCGTAGTCGAGGGCGGACACGTCGGTCGGGTCGTAGACGCGGCGCACCTCGCGGCCGGCGACGCTCGTGCGCGGGCCGTCACCGGCGGCGTCGCAGCGCGCGTCGTACGCCGCGCGTGCGGCGGCGATGCGGCGGAGCATGTCGCCGTCGAACAGGCCGCGGCGTTCGCCGCCGCCCGATGGCGTCTTCATGGCCGCGACACGCGTCCCGGGTGTCGGCCGGCCGCGATGCCAGGATGCTTCACCGATGCCTCCCCGCCGATTCTACGCGGTGGGCGCCGCGCGGGCACGTGCCAAGCGGCCCCGTGCCCCTTTCCGGGCCCTATCGCTCGGCGCGATGGAGCGCCACCGCGCCGCCGCCCAGCCGCCGGTAGCTCACGTCCCGAAACCCTGCGTCCCGGAGCATCCGCGACAGCGTCTCCGCGTCGGGAAAGCCGGCGAGCGAGGCGGGCAGGTAGCGGTACGCGGCGCGGTCACCGCTCAGCACGCCGGCGATGACCGGCATGATCCGGTTGAAGTACAGGCGATAGAGCGCGGCGAACACGCCCGGCGGCGGCTGCGTCATGTCGAGGCACACGAGGCGGCCGCCAGGCCGCAGCACCCGCGCCATCTCCCGGAAGGCGGCCGGCAGGTCGACGAGATTGCGCAGGAGGAAGGCGTTGGTCACGCGCTCGAAGCTGCCGTCCGCGAACGGCAGGTGGTGGCCGTCCGCGCAGGCCCAGGCGTAGCGGCCGTCGCGCTTGTACCGCCGCGCCGCCACGCCGAGCATCGGCGGGCTGAAGTCCGCGCCCACGACGCGGCCGCCGCGCCGCACCAGCGCCCGCGCCATGTCGCCGGTCCCGCTGCCGAGGTCCAGCACCCGCATCCCCTCGGGCGACGCGGCGTCGGCGGCGAGCCGGCGCCAGCCGCCGTCCATGCCCAGGCTGATCAGCCGGTTCATCCGGTCGTAGCGGCCGACGATGCGCCCGAACATGCGCTGGATCTGACGGGATCGCTCGCGCCGGCTCTCGTTGGCCGCGGCCGGCGCGCGCTCCTGCGACATCATGTCCCTACCCCCGCCCATGCACCCGGCTCATTGCCCCGGGCGGCCGCGCCTGCTACGCTCAAAAGCGACCGACCTGTCAGTCGCTTTTAGTCTATCATGAAGTTCGAGCAGAACCGCGCCGAGGAACGCCATGGCCGCATCCTGGATGCGGCGCTGAAGGTCTTCGCCCGCAAAGGGTACCGCGACTCGTCGGTGGACGACATCGCCGGCCAGTCCGCCACCTCCAAGGGCGGCGTCTACTTCCACTTCCCCGGCAAGCAGGCCATCTTCCTCGCCCTGATGGACCGCGCCGCGTCCCGCCTCCTCGACCGCGTCGAGGCCGTGATCGCCCAAGAGTCCGCCCCGGTCGCCCGGGCGGAAGCCGCGCTTCACGTCGTGCTGCGGACGTTCGCGCGGCACCGCGCCCTGGCCCGCCTCTTCCTCATCGAGGCCTACGGCGCCGGCCGCGAGTTTCACGCCCGCCTCATGGAGTTCCACGAGCTCTTCATCGGCGTCATCCGGCGCCACCTCGACGATGCGGTCGCCGCCGGTGTCATCGAGCCCGTCGATACCGAGCTGGCCGGCCGCATCTGGTTCGGCGCGCTGAACGAGATCATCACCTACTGGCTGCTCACCGGGCGTCCCGGCCCGCTCGAGGATTCGTACGCGTCGCTGCGTCCGCTGCTCTTCCGGAGCGTCGGCGCCGACATGCCGCCGCCGCGCGGCGCCGCTGGCGCGAAGGGCACGCCATGATCATCCCGCGGGCCCCCGCCGCCGAAGAGCAGCGCTCGGCAGACGCCCCGTCCGGGCTGGCCGCAGCGGCCTGCGCCGAGGCCACGCGCCGCCGCGAGCCGGTGCTGCTGAGCGACAGCCGCCCGTCGCAGATCCTCGATGCCCTCCAGCTCTATCGCCGTGCGCGGCGCGCCGGGCACGCTGTGGTGTACTGGGAGCAACCGTCGCGGGGGGCCGTCCTCGTCGCTGTCGGCGGTGTGCGCTCCCTGACCCCGCGCGGCGAGCAGCGCTTCGCCCAGGCGGCCGACGCGTGGCGGGCGCTCGTCGCGGGTGCCGTCGCCAATTGTCCGGAGGATCTGGTGGCGATCGGCGGCTTCGCCTTCGAGGCCGGCGGTACGCGCGCCGCCCACTGGTCCGCATTCGGCGACGCCGCGCTCGTCGTGCCGGAGCTGCTGTACCGGTGCGATGGGGGCGGCGCGCGCCTGGTCCGGAACGTCACCGTGCGGCCCGGCGAGTCACCCGGCGACGTGGCCGTCCGCGCCGCGCCGCCGCCGTGGCTGCGCGCCGCGTCTCCGCCGGAGCCCTCGCCGGGGCAGCCGGCCTGCGCCGTCCGGCAGGACCCGTCCGCGCCCGACCGCTGGGACGCTGCCGTGCGCGCCCTCACCGCCGAAATCGACGCCGGCCGGGTCGAGAAGGTCGTCCTCGCGCGCGAGGTCGTGCTCGATGCCCCGGGCGAGATCGATGAGGCTGCCGCGCTCGCCCGCCTGCGCGCCGGCTACCCGGACTGCACGGTCTTCGCCGTGCACCGCGGCGGCGCCACCCTCATCGGCGCGACGCCCGAGCGGCTGGTGCGCGTCGACGGGCGCCGGGTGCGCGTGTCGTGTCTCGCCGGCTCCGCCCGCCGCGGCGCCGCCCCCGAGGACGACGCCGCCATCGGCGCCGCGTTGCTCGCCGACGGCAAGGAGCGGCGCGAGCATCAGCTCGTCGTCAGGATGATCGCCGGCGCGCTTACGCCGCTCTGCCGCGACATCGACGTGCCTCCAGAGCCCGTACTGATGCGCATGCCGAACGTGCAGCATCTCTCCACGCCGGTCGAGGGCACGCTGGCCGGCGACGTCGGGGTGCTGGCGCTCGTCGAGCGGTTGCACCCGACGCCGGCCGTCGGCGGCTTGCCGCGCGGCGCTGCGCTCCGGCTGCTGCGGCGGTGGGAGTCGTTCGACCGCGGCTGGTACGCCGGTCCCGTCGGCTGGGTCGACGCGCGCGGCGACGGCGAGTTCGCCGTCGCCATCCGTTCGGCGCTGCTGCGCGGACGCGAGGCGCGGCTCTTCGCCGGCTGCGGCATCGTCGCCGGCTCCGACCCGCGCCGGGAGTACGAGGAATCGTCGCTGAAGCTGAGGCCGATGCTGTGGGCGCTCAACCAGGCCTGACCGTCGCGTCGCCGAGCGCCCAGGCGGGCCTGTCGGCGCTCGATGTTACCGTCGGCGCCTTCGTCGACGCGCTGGCGGGCGCCGGCGTCAGCGACGTCTGCATCTGCCCCGGCTCGCGCTCGGCGCCGCTCGCCATGCTGCTGCAGGTGCATCCCCGCATCCGCGTCTGGATGCACCTCGATGAGCGCTCGGCCGCGTACTTCGCGCTCGGCATGGCGAAGGCAGCGCGCCGCCCCGTCGCGCTGCTGGCGACGTCGGGCACAGCGGCGGTCAACTTCGCGCCGGCCGTGGCCGAGGCGCGCTACGCGCGCGTGCCGCTCGTCGTCCTTACCGCCGACCGGCCGCCCGAGCTGCGCGACCTCGGCGCGCCGCAGACGGTCGACCAGACCCACCTCTACGGCCGCCACGCCAAGTGGTTCGTCGAGATGCCGCTGCCGGAAGCGACCGAAGGCGCCGCGCGCTACGCCCGTATCGTCGCGGCGCGCGCCACCGCAGCGGCCCGAGAGGCGCCCGCCGGGCCGGTGCACCTCAACTTCCCGTTCCGCGAGCCGCTCATCCCGTCGCTGGACGGCGACCCCGGGAGCATCGCCAGGCCGGCGGAGGGGATCGCCACATCGAGCGCGACGCGCCGCGCGACGGCGCAGGAGCTGGCGCCGCTCGCCGGCGACTTGCGCGGCGCCCCTGACGGCGTCATCGTCTGCGGCCCGCAGGACGACCCCGCGTTTGCCGGCGCTGTCGCCGATCTCGCGGCCGTGCTCGGCTACCCGCTGCTCGCGGACCCGCTGTCGCTCGTCCGCTGCGGCGGCCACGACCGCGGCCACGTCGTCGATGCCTACGACGCCTTTCTGCGCGATGATGCGCTGGCGGAGCGCCTCCGGCCGCAGGCGGTCCTGCGCTTCGGCGCACCGCCGACTTCGAAGCCGTTGTCCCAGTTCCTCCAGCGCCACCACGACGTGCCGCAGGTCGTCGTCGATGAGGCGGCGTGGCCAGACCCGACGCATACGGCGTCGCGCGTCTACCACGCCGAGCCGGCATCGTTCTGCGCCGCGCTGACCGCGGCCTTCGGCACGCGGCGCGGCGTCGGCGGCTGGACGCGGCGGTGGCTGGCCATTGCCGCCCGCGCGCGGGCGGCGATGGCGGCGCGTCTCGCGGAGGACGACGAAGCCAGCGAGCCGGCCGTGTTCGCTGACCTCGCCGCGGTGCTCCCGGACGGTGCGGCGCTGTTCGCCGGCAACAGCATGCCCGTGCGCGACCTCGACACGTTCTTCCCTTCTTCCCCGCGCGCCGTCCGCTTCCTGGCGAACCGCGGCGCCAACGGCATCGATGGCGTCGTGTCCAGCGCGCTCGGCGTGTCGAGCGTCACCGACGGCCCGCTCGTGCTCGTCATCGGCGACCTGTCGTTCTTTCACGACATGAACGGCCTGCTCGCCGCGAAGCGCCACCGGCTCGACGCCACGATCGTGCTGCTCAACAACGACGGCGGCGGCATCTTCTCGTTCCTGCCGCAGGCGGAACACCCCGCGCAGTTCGAGGAGCTGTTTGGCACGCCGCACGGACTCGACGCGCGCCCGGCCTGCGACCTGTACGGCGTGGGGTACGAGCGCGTCGTCAGCCGGAGCGCGTTCCGCGACGCCGTCGCGCGCAGCATCGCGTCGCCCGGCGTGCGGGTGATTGAGGTGCGCACCGACCGGATGGCGAACGTCGCGCTGCACCGCGCGCTCTGGGCCGACGCTGCCGCCGCGACGGCGGAGGCGGACTGAGATGACGCGCAAGGAGGTGGGTGGCCTGCACCTGAACGTCGAGGCCAGTGGCGACGGGCCGGCGCTCTTGCTGCTGCACGGCTTCACCGGCAGCGCCGCCACCTGGGAGCCGTTCGCGGCGGCGTGGGCGGGCTTCCGCACGATCGCCGTCGACTTGATCGGCCACGGCGCCTCCGATGCCCCTGCCGACGAATCGCGATACACAATGGCACGCTGCGTCGCCGACGTCATCGCGCTGCTCGACACGCTCGGCGCCGGGCGGGCGGCCGTGCTGGGCTACTCGATGGGCGGGCGCGTCGCCCTGCACCTGGCGCTCGCCGCCCCTGATAGGATCAGCGCGCTCGTGCTCGAAGGCGCGTCGCCGGGCATCGAAGACGCTGGCGAACGGCGTGCGCGCGTCGCGTCGGACCGCGCGCTCGCAGACGACATCGAGCGCGACGGTGTCGAGGCGTTCGTCGACCGCTGGCAGGCGCTTCCGCTCTTCGCCACGCAGGCGTGCCTGCCCGATGCGGTGCGCCTTGGATTGCGGACACAGCGCCTCCGCAACAGCGCCGCCGGCCTGGCGAACAGCCTGCGCGGCATGGGCGCGGGCACGACGGAGCCGCTGCTCGCGTGCCTGCACGAGCTCGCGATGCCCGTCCTGCTCGTCGCGGGCGAGCACGACGCGAAGTACCGCACGCTCGCCCTCGCGATGCGGGATCGCATGCCGGATGCGCGCGTCCGCATCGTGCCGGACGCCGGCCACGCGCCCCACCTCGAACAGCCCGCGGCCTTCGCGCCGCTTGTAAAGGAGTTCTTGACGGCATGTCTGCGACACAGCGAGCGACCGGCGCCATCCCTCCGGCGATAGCCTGGGCGGCGGCGAAGACCTACGGCGACGTCCTCTACGAGAAGGCGGAGGGCATCGCGAAGGTCACGATCAACCGGCCGGAAGTCCGCAACGCCTTCCGGCCACAGACGCTCTTCGAGCTGAAGGACGCCTTCGCCGACGCGCACGAGGACCCGGCGATCGGCGTCGTTATCCTCACCGGCGCCGGCGACGAGGCCTTCTGCTCGGGGGGCGACCAGCGCGTCCGCGGCGCCGGCGGCTACGTCGGCGGCGACGGTGTGCCGCGCCTCAACGTGCTCGAGCTGCAGCGGCAGATCCGCACGCTGCCCAAGCCCGTCATCGCGATGGTCGCCGGATACGCCATCGGCGGCGGCCACGTGCTGCACCTCGTCTGCGACCTGACGATCGCAGCCGACAACGCTGTCTTCGGCCAGACCGGCCCGAAGGTCGGCAGCTTCGACGCCGGCTACGGCGCCACGCTGCTCGCACGCATCGTCGGCCACAAGAAGGCGCGCGAGATCTGGTATCTCTGCCGCCAGTACTCGGCGCGGGACGCGCTGGCGATGGGGCTCGTCAACACCGTCGTGCCGCTCGCACGCCTGGAGGAGGAGACCGTGCGGTGGGCGCGCGAGATCCTCGCCATGAGCCCGACGGCGCTCCGCTTCCTCAAGGCGGCGTTCAATGCCGATACCGACGGCCTCGCCGGCATCCAGCAGCTCGCGGGCGACGCGACGCTGCTCTACTACCTGACCGAGGAGGCCAGGGAGGGCCGCGACGCGTTCGTCGAGAAGCGCAAGCCGGACTTCTCGAAGTTCCCGCGGTTCCCGTAGCACGACGATGGCGGCATCGACGCAGGCCCCTCCGAATGCCCTGAACGCGTGGCTCCTCGCCGCGCGCCCCGCGACGCTGCCCGCCGCCGCGGCGCCCGTGCTCGTCGGCACCGGCGCCGCCATCCACGCCGGCGCCGCGAGCCTGCCGGTCTTCTTCGCCGCCCTGCTGGCCGCGCTGCTAATCCAGGTCGGCACGAACTTCGCCAACGACGTCGCCGATTTCGAGCGCGGCGCCGATACGCACGAGCGCCTCGGCCCGCCCCGCGCGACCCACGGCGGACTGCTGACGGCGCGGGCCGTCCGCTTCGGCATGATCGCGGCGTTCGGCGCGGCGGCGCTGTTCGGCCTCTACCTGGCCTACGTCGGCGGCTGGCCGATCATCGCCGTCGGGGTCGCGTCCATCATCGCGGGCGTCGCCTACACCGGCGGCCCGTGGCCATTCGGGTACCACGGACTGGGCGACGTGTTCGTCTTCTGCTTCTTTGGCCTCGTCGCTGTGGGTGGCACCTACTACCTACACACGGGCGAGCTGACCGGCACATCCGTCGCCGCCGGTGCCGCCGTTGGCTTCCTTGTGACGGCGATCCTCGTCGTCAACAATCTGCGTGACCGCGAGACCGATGCCCGCGCCGGCAAGCGCACGCTCGCCGTGCGCATCGGCGACCGCGCGACCCGCATGGAGTACGCCGCGCTGCTCGCCGGCGCCTACATCATCGCGCTCGCGCTCGCGGTCGCCGTATCGTGGTGGCTGCTGCTGACGCTGCTGAGCCTGCCGGCCGCCATGCGCGCCGCCTTGCCGCTGCTACGCGGCGCAGACGGCCGCGCGCTGAATCTGACGCTCAGGGACACCGCGCGCCTGGCGCTCGTCTTTGGCGTGCTGATGGCTGCCGGGTTCGTGCTGTGAAGGTCGTCGAGCTGCGCTGGACCCCGTACAGGATTCCGTTCGTGGCGGCGGTGGGGACTGCGCACGGCGCGTGGTCCGTGCGCGAGGGCGCCATCGTCCAATTGCGCACGGGCGACGGCGCCATCGGCGCGGGCGACGTCGCGCCTCTGCCGTCCCACGGCACGGCGGACATCGCGGCGTGCCTCGCCCTGCTCGACGACATCGCGCCGCGCATCCTCGGCACGGCGATCGACGACGTGCCTTCCCGCATCGACGCGCTGGTCCCCGATGACGCGCCCTTCGCGCCGCTGCGCTGCGCCCTCGAGACCGCCCTCCTCGATGCGACGGCGCGCGCCGCCGGCGTCAGCGTCGCCCGGCTCCTGACGCCGGACCCGGCGCGCGATGTCGCCGTCAACGCGCTCGTGGACGCGGCGCCGTGCGCGGCTGCCGCCGCGGCCGCGGCCCGGGCCCGCGCCGCCGGGTTTCGCGATATCAAGCTGAAGGTCGGCATGGCGGCGTCCGTCGCCGAAGAGACGGCGCGCGTCGCCGCCGTCCGAGGGGCCGCCGGCCCGGCCGCGCGCCTGCGGCTCGACGCCAACGGCGCATGGACCGAGGAGCAGGCGATCGCGCGCATCCGGGCGATGGAGCCATACGCCATCGATCTGGTGGAGCAACCGATCCCGCCGGGCGATATCTTTGCCCTTCGCCGCGTCCGCGAGGCCGTGCCCGTGCCCGTCGCCGCCGATGAGGGCGCCGCCAGCCTCGCCGCTGTGCGCGCGCTGATCGAAGCGCGAGCGGTCGATGCCGTCGTCGTGAAGCTGCCCGTCGTCGGCGGCCCGCGGCTGGCGCGCGAGATGATCGCGCTGGTGACGGCCGCCGGCGTCGCGCCGGTCGTCACCAGCGCGTTCGAATCGGGCGTCGGCGTCGCTGCCGCCCTGCAGCTCTCTGCCACGCTCCCGCGGCCCGCCCGCGCATGCGGCCTCGCGACGCTCGGCCTCCTGGCCGACGACCTGATCGCCGAGCAACTGCGCGTGGACGGCGGCCGCATGGCGCTGCCGGGCGCGCCGGGCATCGGCGTCACCGTCGATGCCCCGGCGCTCGCACGCTACGCTGCCGGCGCCGAGCGGGTGGTGCGCGCATGAGCGCGGCGACCCCGGCCCCCGGCGACTGGCTGCGCAAGCGCGCCGCGCTGTCCCCATCGGCGCCGGCCGTACTGTTGGACGGCACGACCGTTACGTGGTCCGATCTCGATGCGCGCGCCGATCGCGCAGCGGCAGCGCTCGGCGCGCGCGGCCTGGCTGCGGGCGACCGCGTCGCCGTGCTGCTGCCGAACGGACTGCCGTTCGTCGAGCTGGTGCACGCCGTGCCGCGCGCCGGCGCGGTCCTCGTACCGCTGAACACGCGCCTCGCGGCCGAGGAGCTGGCGTGGCAGGTCGATGACGCCGGCGCGCGCGTCATCGTCTTCGACGACGCGACGGCGCCGCTCGCGACGGCCGCGGCATCGGCGCAGGGCGCCGCGATCGTGCACGCGGGCGAGTTGCGTGCCGCTTCCGCCCCGCTGTCCGGCAGCGCCCCACGCTCTCTCGGCGACGTGCACAGCATCATCTACACATCCGGCACCAGCGGCCGCCCGAAGGGTGTCATGCTCACGTCCGGCAACCACCTGTGGAGCGCCGTTGGCTCGGCGTTGAACCTCGGGCTCGACCCCGCGGACCGGCTGCTCGCCTGCCTGCCGATGTTCCACGTCGGCGGTCTCGCCGTGCTGCTCCGCAGCGCCATCTACGGACACCCCGCCGTCGTGCACGCCTCGTTCGACGCGCAGCGCGTCAACGCGGCCATCGACGACGGCGTCACCATCGTCTCCGTCGTCGCCACCATGCTCGCACGGATGCTCGAGGCGCGCGGCCCGGCGTCCTACCCCTCGACGCTGCGGGCAGTGCTCCTCGGCGGCGGCCCGGCGCCGCGACCGCTGCTCGAGGCCTGCGCCGCGCGCGGGGTGCCCGTCGTGCAGACGTACGGGCTCACCGAGGCGGCGTCGCAGGTCGCCACGCTCGCGCCCGCCGACGCCCTCCGCAAGCTCGGCTCCGCCGGCAAGCCGCTCTTCCCCACCGACGTGCGCATCGACCGTGACGGCGCCCCGGACGAAGCCGCGGCCGGGGAGGCCGGCGAGATCCTCGTGCGCGGCGCCACCGTCAGCCCCGGCTACTGGCATCGCCCCGAAGAGACCGCGGAGGTCTTCCGCGACGGCTGGCTGCATACGGGCGACGTCGGCCGCGTTGACGACGAGGGTTACCTGTACGTGCTCGACCGCCGCGACGACCTGATCATCTCCGGTGGCGAGAACGTCTATCCGGCCGAGGTCGAGGCGGTGCTGCTCTCGCACCCGGCCGTCGCCGAAGCCGGCGTGTACCCGCAGGAGGACGCACGCTGGGGCAGCGTGCCCGCGGCGCACGTGGTGCTGCGCGCCGGCATGTCCGTCGCTTCCGACGACCTGCGGCAGTTCTGCCGCGAGCGGCTGGCGGGGTACAAGGTGCCCGCCGCGATCCGCTTCGTGGCCGTGCTTCCGAGGACGCCGGCCGGCAAGCTCCAGCGCCGCCTGCTCGCCGATCCCTGAAGGCGGCGCAGGGCGTGCGGCGCGCGCCGCGCACGGGGCGTCAGGTCGCGGGCGAGCGCCTTTGCCGCCGTACCCGCGCACCGTCCGCTGCGTGGTCCGCCCGCTCGAAGTCGACGCGCGT
The DNA here is from genome assembly GCA_028872875.1 of Chloroflexota bacterium. Taxonomy (GTDB): domain Bacteria; phylum Chloroflexota; class Dehalococcoidia; order DSTF01; family JACRBR01; genus JADMII01. The sequence goes on from JAGWOC010000002.1 coordinate 30,529, forward strand.
CGCGCGGTCGACGGGCACCGGCTGCCACATGCCGGGCCGGTAGCGGATGTGGCCGTAGCCGCCAGCGAGGTGCAGCGGCTTGACCATGCCCGGCTCGACGTCCATTGGCCCCCGCCAGCCGGGGAACTGCGCCGGGTCCCAGCCGTTGTACATCACCACCTGCCCCGGCCTGACGCCGGGCGTCAGCTTCGCCATGACGACGAACTCGCCCATGTCGTTGAAGACGCGGATGGCCCCGCCTTCGCGCACGCCGCGGCGCGCCGCGTCGGCCGGGTTGACGAAGATGAAAGGCTCGCCGCGGTGCGTCGCCAGCATCAGCCGGTTCGTGACGTTCGACGAGTGGATGCTCCAGCGCATGTGCCCGCTCGTCATCTGCAGCGGGTACTCGCCGCCCATCGCCGGCGTCTCCTTGTGGGCGGGCAGCGCCTCCCCGGCCTCCAGGAACCAGGGATGGTCGATGTAGAACTGCGCGCGGCGCGTCAGCGTCGGGTACGGGAACTTCTTCTCGACGTGGTCGCGGTTCGGCACGTGCGTCTCGTCGGCGTGGATCTCGGACGCCTGCCACACGGCGAGGGGCGACGCGCCCCAGCCTTCGACGCGCACGTAGCCGGTCTTTCGCATGCGCCCGAGCGTGCTCGCCTTCGGGATGTTCCCCGCGACCGCGCTGTCGCGGATCCACTCATCGACGAGCCGCTCATCGGAGCGATACTGGTCGCCTTGCGTGTACTGCTCGCCGATGTCGGCCCAGTTCCGCACCGTGCCGCCGGCGTCGGTGAACGAGGTCAGGCCGCGCGCCCGCGCCCGCTCGCTGACGCGGCGCGCCAGCAGTTGGAAGATCTCCCACTCCGGCTTCGCCTCGCCCGCCGGCGCGACGGCGCGGTCCGCGATCAGCACCTGCATGACGTGCGGCGTCGCGTAGTGCACGTTCAGCTTCTCGCCGTGGTTCGCCGCGGGCAGGAGGATGTCCGATTGCAGCGCCGTCGTCGTCATGTGGAAGTCGACCGTCGCCACCATCTTCAGCATGGGCCAGAACTCCCCGAGGAGCATGTTCTGGCCGCCGCGCGTGCGCCGCAGGATGTTGCCGCCGGCCTCGATGAATACGCGCGGCGGCACGCTGGCATCGTTCATGCCGCTCCACCAGCCGGCCTCGCGCGCCTCGCGGAAGTACTCGTCGAAGGAGCGGGGCAGCGTCGGGTCCCCCCAGTTGCGGCGGTTCCACAGCTTGCCGTAGCCGCTATAGCGCTGGAGCAACATGAACGCCGGCACGATCTTGCGGTGCATCGGCACCATGCTCAGCAGGTCCAGCGTCGCCAGCTCGTCGGTGAGCGTCGGGTCGCCGGCCCGCAGCATGTCGATGCCCATCTGGCGGAGCGCCAGGACCTCGCGCGCCCCCGCGGTTCCGGGTTTGTTCTTCATCCCGGAGATAAACGGCCCGTCGAATGGCCCGGCGCTCCAGCTCCGGGCGCCCGTGCCCTTCTTCCCCCAGTTGCCCGTCAGCGCGAGGAAGAGCAGCATCGAGCGCTCCATCAGGTCGCAGTGGTAGTACTTGCACGAGTTGAAGCCGAGCAGGATCGCCGTCTTCCTCTTCGCGCAGTCGCGCGCCAGCGCCCGGATCACGTCCGGATGGGTCCCGCACGACGCCGACGCCGCCTCCGGGCTGTACGCCTTGAGGTGATCGCGGAGCCGCGCGAAGACCGGGCGGACGCGCACGCGCTCGCCTCCGGCGAGCCGCACGGCGGCGCTCGCCTCGAGCGACGGCACGACGCGCCGCCAGCGCAGGCTGCCGCGGTCGGCGGGTGCCGGCTCCCCGGTCTTGCTGTCGAGCGCGTAGAACTGGTCGTCGCGCCCTCCCTCGCGCAGGTCGGACTCGCGCAGGAAGCGGCCCGTGTCCTCGCGCACCAGCAGCGGCAGGTCCGTCTGCTCGCGCACGAAGCGCGCGTCGTACAGCCCCTCGTCGATGACGACGCGGCACATCGCCAGCGCCAGCGCGGCGTCGGCGCCGGGGCGCACCGGCACGTACGTGTCCGCGTGCATCGCCGACGGGCTGACGTCGGGCGCGATGGTGTAGACGCGCGCGCCGCGATACCGCGCCTCCGCGATGTAGTGGTAGAAGGGGATGCGCGTGTACGCCGGGTTCATGTGCCAGATCAGGATGCGGTCGGCGTGGAACCAGTCGTCCACCGAGCTGACGTTGAACTTGCCGTACGTCAGGTACATGCCGGAGTTGAAGTCGTTGATCACCCCTTCGAGGTCGATCGCCACGCCTCCGACCATGCCGATGAAGCGGGCGATAGCGACCACGCCCACCATGCCGCCCTGCGCCGGCGACGTCTCGTAGAAGATCGACTCCGGTCCGGTTTCCTCCGCCGCGTCGATGACGGCGTCGGCAACGGCATCGAGCGCGTCATCCCACGAGATGCGCTCCCACTCGCCGGAACCGCGCGGGCCGGCGCGCCGCATCGGGTAGAGGATGCGCTCGGCGGCGTGATGCGTGGCGCTCCAGCCGGCGCCCTTCTGGCACCCCATCGGGTTCATGTCGGGGACGCCGGGCTCGACGACGCCGTATGTGCCCGCCTGCTCCTCGCGCCAGATCACGCCGTCGCGGACGTAGGCGCGGAACGGGCAGTTACCGGGATAGCAATCGACGCAGTGGCTGCTCCAGACGACGTCGTCCCAGCGCAGTTCGTTTTCGTATCCGGTCGATTGCTGAGGCTCGCCGGCGCGGGCCGGGCGGACGGCGCGGGTTCGTGGCATCGGGCGCACCTCCCTGCTTGGTGGCCCCGACGCTATGCCCTCAGTGGCCCGCCGCGCAAGAGTCCAGCGGCACGGGCCGTTGGGCCTACGCGCCGGTGCGCCCGGACGGGCCCGTATTGGGCGCCGTCAGATCGAGCACGGCCGCCCGCACCTGGTCGGCGCTCGGCATGAACGCCGTCTCCAGGGGCCGGCTGAAGGGCACGGGCGCGTGCGGCGCCGTCACGGTCCTCACCGGCCCGTCGAGGTCGTCGAACGCCCGTTCGCCGATCAGCGCGGCGACGTCGACCGCGAGGCCGCAGCGGGGGAAGCCCTCGTCGACGACGACAGCGCGGCCCGTCCTTCGCACGGACGCCAGCACCGTTTCCTCATCGAGCGGCGACAGGCTCAGCAGGTCCACCACCTCGGCGTCGATGCCGTCCTCCTCGAGCGCCTGCGCCGCGCGCAGGCAGACCGACGTCGTCAGCGCGGCGCCGATCAGCGTCACGTCGCGCCCTTCCCGCGCGACCCGCGCCTGGCCGATGGGGAACGCGTACGGTTCCTCCGGGACGTGCTCCGACTGCCCCAGCAGGAGCTTGTGCGCGCAGAATACGACGGGGTCATCGTCGCGGATCGCCGCCGTGAGCAGCCCTTTCGCGTGATACGCCGACGACGGCGCCACGACCTTCAGCCCCGGGATGTGTGCGAAGAACGAGTACAGCATCTTCGAGTGCTGCGCCGCCATGCCGACGCCCGCGCCCACGTGCGTGATCAGCGTCAGCGGCACGTGGACGCGCCCGCCCGACATGTAGCGCGCGAACGCCGCCTGGTTCATCAACTGGTCCAGGCAGACGCCGATGAAGTCCACGAACATCAGCTCCGCGACGGGCCGCAGGCCGGTGACGGCGGCGCCGACGGCCGCGCCGAGATAACCCATCTCGGAGATCGGCGTGTCGAGCACGCGCCCGTCGCCGAACTCCGTGAACAGCCCCTTGTACTCGGCGAAGGCGCCGCCCCACGCCTCGGACAGGCCCTGGGCCTGGCGCCCTGCGCCGCCCGCGACGTCCTCGCCCATGAGGATGACGCGGGCGTCCCGCCGCATCTCCTGCCGCAGCGCCTCCGTGATCGCCTCCCGGAACGAGATGACGCGTCCCCCGGTCATGCGCGCGCCTCGCCGTAGACGTCTTCCAGGATGGCGGCGAGGCCCGGTGCCGTGCCGCTCTCGGCGAACGCGACGGCCGCGTCCAGGCGGCGCTCCGCCTCGGCGCCGATCTCGTCGAGCTGCTTCACGGCGACGCCGTGCCGCTCTCGCAGGTACTCCGCGCAGCGGATGATGCAGTCGCGCGCGCGGTACCACTCGACCTCCTCCGCGGACCGATAGCGTGCCGGGTCGCCGACGAAGTGGCCGAAGTAGCGGTAGGTCTCGCACTCGAGCAGCACGGGCCCGGCGCCCGAGCGGGCGTGTGCCACCGCCTCGCGCGCCTTCCCGTACACGTCGAGCACGTCCTGCCCGTCGGCGATCAGCCCTGGCATGCGATAGCTCGCCGCGCGGTCGGCCACGTGCTCGGCGGACAGCGCGTACTCGACGGGCGTCGCCTCGCCGTAGCGGTTGTTCTCGCAGACGAAGACGACCGGCAGCTTCCAGACGGCGGCCAGGTTGAGTGACTCGTGAAACGCGCCGATGTTCGACGCGCCATCGCCGAAGAAGGCCACGGTGACCCGGCCCGAGTCCGTGAGTTTCGCCGTCAGCGCCGCGCCGCAGGCGATCGGCAGCCCGGCGCCGACGATGCCGTTCGCGCCGAGCATGCCGCGCCGGAAATCCGCGATGTGCATCGACCCGCCCTTGCCGTGGCAGGTGCCGGTCGCCTTGCCGAACAGCTCAGCCATCATCTCGCCCGGGTCGACGCCCTTCGCCAGGCAGTGGCCGTGGCCGCGATGTGTGGATGTCACGTAGTCGTCGTCGCGCAGGGCCGCGCAGACGCCGGCCGCGACCGCCTCCTGTCCGACGCAGAGATGGCCGACGCCGCTGAACGCGCCCTTGAGCACGAGCGTCGCGACGCGCTGGTCAAAGGCGCGGATCAGCGCCATCGTGGCGTACAGGCGCAACACGTCGTCGCGCGATGGCGGCGCGCCCGCGGCCGCTCGCGTCTCGCCGCTCACGTCGCCGGCTCCACGTCGATGCTGATCGCCCGGTCGTTCGGCACCGGCTGCCACTCGAACTGCCAGTAGCGCAGGTGGCCGTAGCCGCCCGCGAAGCCCAGCCACTTCACCAGCCCCGGCTCGACGTTCGCGCTGCCCCCCCACGCGCGGAACTGGTACGGCTCCCAGCCGTTGTAGACCACGGCCAGCCCCGGCGGCACCGACGGCGCCAGCCGCGCGTGCGTCGCGAAGCCGCCGACGTCGTTGCGCACGCGCACCGCGTCGTCGTCGGCGATCCCGCGCCGCGCCGCGTCGCCGGGGTTGAGCGCGATGAACGGGCGGCCGCGGTGCGTGTTGAGCATGAGGCGGTTGACCTGGTTCGTCGAGTGGCTGCTCCAGCGGTTGTGGCCGCTGATCAGGGTCAGCGGGTGCGCGCCACCCTGGTTCGGTGGCGGCTTGTAACACGGCAGCTCCTCGCCGGCCTCCACGAACCACGGATGCTCGATGTAGAACTGCGCCCGCCGGGCGAACGTCGGGTACGGCTCCAGCCGCTCGACGTGGTTGCGGAACGGCGTCGTCGTCTCGTCCTGGCGCACGTCCGTCGCCTGCGTGATGCCGTACGGGGAGATGCCCCAGCCCGTGAAGCGCACGAACCCGCGCTCGCGCATCGTCTCTATCGTCGTGTCCGGCGGCACGTTCCCGGCCACGACGGTGTCCGCCACCATCTCCTCCGCCACCTGCTCCGCCGTCAGGATGGCGCCACCCTTGCTCAGCACGGCGTGCAGGCCGGCGATCCGGCGCGCCTGCCCCTGCCCGTCGCTGTACTCGATGAGCCCGCGCGCCGCCGCGCGCGCCTCGATCGCTTCCGCCAGGGCCAGCATGATCTCGTACTCGCTCTTCGACTCGCCCGCCGGCGGCACCGCCCGATCCGAGAATGTGATCCCCATCGCCCGCGGCATCGGCATCTGGAACGACGCCTTCTCGTAGTGCTGCGCCGCCGGCAGGATAACATCGGAGTGCAGCGCGGTCGTCGACATGCGCCAGTCGACCGTGACGGCGAGCTTCAGCTTCGACCAGAGCTGGTCGAGGAGCAGGGCGCTGCCGCCGCGCGCCCGCCGCAGGATGTTGCCGCCGCACTCGATGAACACCTCGGGCGTGATCCCGGCCGCCGGGCGCGCGTTCGGCCACCAGCCCGCGTCCTCCGCCTCGCGCACGTACGCGTCGAAGGGCCGCCGCATCGACGGGTCCGTCCACCGTTGCCAGCGCTCGCGATAGCCGGCCTGCCGGTGCCAGAAGAACGCCGAGGGCGACGTGCCGCTCCCCTGCGCGAGCCGCATCGACAGCTCGACCGTGGCGAGCTCGTCGGTGAGCGTCGGGTCCTGCCGCCGCAGCGCGTCGATCATGGCCCGCCGTCCGGCAAGTACCTGCCGCGCCGCATCTGGCCCCGCCGCCGGCTTCATGCCGAACAGCAGCGCCCCGTCGAAGCCGCCGACGGCCCACTGATGGAAGCCCGTACCCTTGCGCCCCCAGTTGCCCGTCAGTGCGGCGAGGAGCGCCCAGCTCCGCTGGATCAGGTCGCCGTGGAAGTACTTGCCGGAGGTCAGCCCCATCAGGAAGTCCGTGCGCCGCGACGCGACCTTGCGCGCCAGCGTCCGCACCGTGTCCGGGTGCGTCCCGCACAGCTCGGGCGCGCGCTCCGGGCCGTACGCCGCCAGCCGCTCGCGCAGCGCCTCGAACACCGGGCGTACGCGCACCCGCGAGCCGTCGGCGAGTGCCACCTCGGCCGCGCCCTCGAGCGCGGGCCGCGCGCCGCCCGCATCGAGCGTGCGCCGCGGCGCCTCGACGATGGCCCCGGTCGCTGCGTCGAGCCAGTAGAGCTGCGCGTCGCTGCCGTCCGGGCCGAGGTCGCTCGCGCGCAGATAGCGCCCCGTGTCGTCGCGGAGCAGCAGCGGCAGGTCCGTCTGGACCGCCACGAAGTCGCGGTCGTACAGCCCCTCGTCGACCACCACGCGGCACATGGCGAGGGCCAGCGCGGCATCGCAGCCCGGGCGCAGCGGCACGTACTCGTCCGCGTGCACCGTCGAGGGCGAGCAGTCGGGCGCGATGGTGATCACCTCAGCGCCCTTGTAGCGCGCTTCCGCGATGAAGTGATACTGGGTGATCCACGTGTACACGGGGTTGGCGCAGGTGATGAGGATCAACTCGGCGTGAAACCAGTCGTCGGCGCTGGCCATCGCGTTGAACGTGCCGAACGTGAGGTACAGGCCGGGCCCGAAGTCGTTGATGTTGGCGTTCACGTCCGTCTGCACCGCGCCGAGCTGCGAGAAGAGCGCGCCCAGCAATGGCGAAGCCAGCAGTCCGCCCTGCGCTGGCGTGCCCTCGTAGATCACCGCGTCGGGCCCCTGCCCCGCCAGCGCGTCGAGGATGCCGTCGGCGACGCGCCCAAGCGCTTCATCCCACGACGCGCGCCGCCATCGTCCGCTGCCGCGCGCGCCGTCGCGGATCAGCGGGTGCAGCACCCGCTCGGGCGCGTCGAGCATGCGGCTCCAGCCGGCGCCCTTCTGGCAGCCGGCCGGGTTCATGTCCGGCACGCCCTCCTCCACCGTCTGGAAGATGGCGGACTGCTCCTCGCGCACCACTCGGCCGCCGGCGATGTACGCCTTGAACGGGCACGCCTCCGGGTAGCAGTCCACGCAGTGCGTCACGGACGCGATGCGCTCCCAGAGGATCGCGTCGCGATACCGCTGCTCCGAACGGCGGCCGTCGGCGGCGGCGTCTGTCGTCATGCGCCTGGCAGTCTCACGAGATCGACCCTACGCGGCGGAGCGCCGGCCGATCAAGGGCCGAACGTCCCCGCCGGCGGGCCGCCCGGGTCGCCGGCCCCTGTCAGGGCACAGTCGAGCGCGCCGGGCGACCCCGGCGCGCACGCTGTGGATGTCGTGCTCCGGCGCCGATCAGCGCGCCGGCAGCGGCGGCGTCGCCGTCGCGCCGGCGGCGGCCGCGCGCGCCTCGCGCTTCGGGGCCGACTGCGTCATCACGTAGCCGAAGATGAACGCGCCCGTCGCCGCGACCAGCGCCAGCGAGACGTAGAACAGCGCGATCGCGACCGAAAAGTTGGCGTTCGATGTCAGGTGCGTGACGGCCCACGTCATGTGGCTCTGCGACGTTACCTCGACGCCGAGCGTCAACGGCACCAGGTACAGCGCCGAGCCGATCGTCAGCAGGACCGCGCTGAGCCGGTAGTCCGCCGGGTTCTCGTCCGGGTCGCGCACCATCTTGATCAGCAGCACCCACAGCACGATGACGGCCGACAGCGTCGCCGTGATCGGCAGCGGGTTGTCGTGCAGCAGGTTCGGGTAGAAGAAGAACAGGCTCACGATGAACGTGATGATCAACGTCCCGTCGCGGATCAGCACGTACGACAGCCAGAACACGTCCGCGGCGAACCGCAGTGACAACTTCCGCAGCGTCCGGATCGCGTACGGCCGCATCAGATAGAACACGAGCGTCGCGATCCAGAACATCGGCAGGGCCGCCACCAGCGTCCCGACCATGAAGTCGCGGAAGCCATTGTGGAACGCCTGGCCGAGCGCGCCGCTCAACTGGTCCACGGTCATGGCGAGTATCGGTGTCATTTCGCATCTCCTTTAGACGGCTTCGTGGTCCACGTCCGCCACACCTGCCACGGTCCCACCCGCTTGGCGATGCGCCAGCGGATGTCCTTCCCCCAGGGGTCGTGCGCCTCGCGTGGCTCCTGCACCTTCATCGCCGCGCGGGTGTAGCTCGAAAGGGGCGCCCAGTGTCCGTGCAGGTCCCGCGGCTCGACGAGGATCGGCCCCTGCCGCGGCGCCATCGCTGGCGGTTCGGGCACGCTCTTGATCGAGATCGCCTGCGTCGGGCACTCGCGGACACAGATCGTGCAGCCGTTGCAGTGGGCGACCTGCACCGGCACGGCCATCATCCAGTCACGCGCCACCGTCGCCGTCCGCGTGCCCCGGAGGAACGTCGCCTCGGGCCCTGCCGCGCGCGCGCGCGTCATGTCCAGCGTCCGGATCGGGCAGACGTCCATGCAGATGCCGCACGTGATGCAGTCGCGTTGATCGACCGTGACGGCGAATTCCTTCGCCATTACGCACCCGCCCCGGTGGCGTCACTACCCTCCGGCAGGTCCTGCGCGACGGCCGAGTGGAAGAACACCACGTATCCCACCGCAATCAGCCCGAGCACGCCCGCGAGGGCCATGTTCACGTATGTGATCGCCGCCGCGAACACCGGGTGGCTCGACGAAATCATCAGCGAGCTGACGCGGTTCACGTTCCCGAAGTCGGTCGCCTGCACCCCCAGGAGCGTCGGCACGAGATACAGCACCGAGCCGGCTGCGATCAGGATGCTCACGGCGTAGAAGGCGTTCGGCTCGTCGTCCGTGTCCCAGATGAGCTTGATCACCAGCGCCGCGAGCGCGCATACCGCCGCCACGCCTCCCGTGATCGGGAACTGGTTGGCGATGAACGGGTCCACGAAGAAGAACTGGATGCTCATCACGAAGATCACGACCAGCAGGATGTCGCGCACGCTCGCATAGGCGAGCCACCAGAGGTCGGCGCCGATCCGCAGGCTGAACTTCGGCACCACGCGCAGGATGTACGGCCGCGCCAGGTGGATCGCGATGAGCGCGAACCACAGCATCGGCAGCGCCGCCGCCACCGTCCCTTCGATGATCGATTCCCCGGAGCCCGTGATCGCGTTGTAAACCGCCTGGTTTACCTGGTCTGGAGTCATACCGAACCTCCTTCGTGTCCATATGCGGCTTGCCTTTCGTAAGTCGGCCGCACAGGCATCCTCGCGAAGCGCGGCGGGCGCCGAAACAGGCAGATGGCCGCTCGCCGCCGGGCCGGATGGCCCAATCGCGGCTGCGGTGTTGCGCATTCGAATTGAGGTGTTGGAAGAGCCTCATCAGACTCCAGCGCGCGCCCTGGCGTCGAAGGCGCGCCGCTCGGGGTGTCGCGGCCGGACCGCCCGGACGGGCCGAACGGCACCGGCGTCGCGCCGCATCCCGCGTTACAGTTGCCGGCGGACGGAGGTGTGCGCTGGGACAGGTCGACGGCGGACAGATCCTCGTGGGCGTGCTCGTCGCCGCGGGCGTGAAGCGCGTCTTCACGCTGCACGGCGGCCATCTCGACGCGATCTACCAGGCCGCGGTCGCCGCCGGTCTGCCGCTCGTCGATACCCGCCACGAGCAGGCCGCCGGCCACGCGGCGGACGGCTGGGCGCGCACCACCGGCAACGTTGGCGTCGCCATCGTCACCGCGGGCCCCGGCGTCACCGACGTCGTCACCGCTGTCGCCAACGCCTACCTCGACTGCATCCCGCTGCTCGTCATCGGCGGCCGCAGCCCGCTCATCGACGACGAGCGCCTGCCTCTGCAGGGAGGCTTCAGCCAGGTCGACCTGATGAAGCCGATCACCAAGTGGTCCGCCACGGTGACGCACCTGCCACGCCTCGCTGACTACACCGCGCAGGCGCTGCGTATCGCCACCAGCGGGCGGCCGGGCCCCGTCTTCCTCGAGGTCCCCGCCGACGTGCTCTTCGCGCGCATCGATGATGCCCGCGTGCACATCCCGGCCGTGGGCCGCGCCGTCGAGCAGTCCGCGCCGGACGCCGCGGCCGTGCGCGATGTGCTGACGCGCCTCGCCGCTGCCGAGCGCCCGCTGGTCATGGCGGGCGGCGGCGTCTGGTTCGCCGGCGCGGCCGACGAGCTGCGCGCCTTCGCCGAGCGCACCGGCATCCCGGTGCTCGCCAACGGCAAGGGCCGCGGCGTCCTCCCCGAAGACCACCCGCTGTCCTGTGGCGGCTTCGCTGCCCTCGCCGGCGTCCGCCAGGCCGGCGGGCCCGACGTCGTGCTGCTGCTCGGCGCGCGGCTCGGGCTGTTCACCGGCGGCGCCCAGAACTCCTTCATCCCGCCCTCCGCGCACGTCGTCCAGGTCGACATCGAAGCGGAGGAGATCGGCCGCAACCGCGACATCCAGACCGCCATCGCCGCCGACTGCCGCGCGACGCTGCGCGCCCTCACCGAAGCTGCGCCCGCCTTCGACTGGCCCGACCGCGCCCTCTGGGCCGGCGCGCTCCGTGCCACGCGCCGCGCGATGGATGCGGCATTCGCGCCGGCCGCCGGCGCGACGCCCGTCCACCCGCACCGCCTCGCGCGCGACATCGCGCGCTTCATGGACCGCGCCGATGACGTGCTCGTCGCCGACGGCGGCGAGACCGCGTTCTGGCTGGAGATGGCGTCCACCGTCCGGCAGGGCGGCCACTGGCTGTCACACGGCTACCTCGGCTGCCTCGGCACCGGCCTGCCGTTCGCCATTGCCGCGCAGACGGCGCACCCCGAGAGCCGCGTGCTCTGTCTGACGGGTGACGGATCCGTCGGGCTCAACTTCGCGGAGTTCGACACCATGGCGCGCCACCGGCTCCCCGTCGTGGTTGTCGTCAACAACGACCAGCAGTGGGGGATGTCGAAGCACGGCCAGGAGCTGATGTACGGCAAGGGCCGCACCGTCGTCTCCGAGCTCGGCCCGACGCGCTACGACCTCGCCGCTGCCGGCTTCGGCTGCCACGCCGAGCACATCGAGCGGCCCGAAGACATCGTCCCCGCGCTCGAGCGCGCGTTCGCCTCCGGCCTCCCGGCGTGCGTCAATGTGCTCACCGACCCGGACATCATCGCGCCCATCACCCTCGCCATGGTCGCCCGCGCCAGCGAGGGCGCAGGCGAGAAGCCCGGCAGCGTGAACATGCCGTACTACGGCGAGCGCGACGTCAGCTAACGCCTTCGATCCTCGCGCCGCCAGATGTCCGGTAGCCGGAACCAGACACCCCCGTTCCCTTCAGCGAAGGGGCCGGGGGTTGGGTCCGCCGTTCAGATCGCGCCTTCGCGCAACCACTCGCCCGCCCGCTCGCCGATCATCACCGACGTCAGGTGGATGTTCGCGCGCGGGCACTTCGGCATCACCGACGCGTCCGCCACGTACAGGTTGTCGAGACCGCGCAGCCGCAGGTGCTGGTCCACCACGCCCATCGGGTCGCTGGCCGGCGCCATCTTCGCCGTGCAGCTCGGATGGAACCCGCTGGACGCCACCATCTTGCACCAGCGTCCGAGCGCCTCGTCGTCCTCGAACGCCGCCACCGGCGGCGCCTTCACGCCGTCCATCAGGTGTGCGAACTCCGCGTGCTCGCCGACGGCCAGCGCCATTCGCATGCCCTCGACGAGCCGCCGTACGTCCTCGGGCTCCTCGCAGAACCGGTTCTCGATGCGCGGCGCCACGTGCGGGTCGGCCGACGTCAGCGTCAGGCGGCCCATCGACTTCTGCCGGTAGATCACCGACCCGATCGAGTACACGTACTGGCCGCTCCGCGTCGCGAACTGCGAGATCGGCATCAACTGCATGTCGTTGCGCTCGGTGCCGCCCGTCGACGTGTAGCGGTACGTCACCTGCACGATCGGGTCGTCGCCGTTCAGGTAGCCGTCCTTCGCCGCGTACACCACGCCGAGCATCGGGTGGTCGTCGAGCTGCGCGCCGACGCCCGGCAGGTCCTCGACGATGTCGATGCCCAGCTCGCGCAGATGCGCCGCAGGCCCGATGCCCGACCGCATCAGGATCGCGGGCGACGCGATCGCGCCCGAGGACAGCACGATGCGCGCGCCCTCGACGGTCTGGACGCTGCCGCCCGACTCCACCTCGACGCCGGTCGCCCGCGCGCCGTCCGTCAGGATGCGGCGCACGAGGCAGTCGCCGCGCACCGTCAGGTTCAGGCGGTGACGCGCCGGCTCCAGGTAGCAGATCGCGACGCTCATGCGCGTCCGCCCGCGCTTGTTCATCGGGTGCGGCGCCAGCCCGGTGGACATCGGGTCGTTGTTGTCCTTCGTCTCCGGGTACCCCAGCGCGCGCATCGCCCGCATGAAGGCGAGCTGCACCGGCGCCAGCTCGTCCTCGCGGTAGCGCCTCACCGGGATCGGGCCGTTGCGCCCGTGATAGTCGTCGTCGAAGTCCATGTCGGTCTCGAGCCGCCGGAAGTACGGCAGCACCCGCTCCCACGACCAGAGGTCGTTGCCAAACGCCGCCCACTCGTCGTAGTCCTCCGGCGTCCCGCGCAGCGCGATCGCCGTGTTCACCGCCGACGAGCCGCCGACGACGCGCCCGCTGGGCAGCGGCGCCAGGCGGCCCGCGGTGTTCGCCTCCGCCATCCAGTCCCAGTTGTGCGGCGAGTACGAGTTGTCGTTGCCGTTGAGCAGCCCAGCCGGCATCTCGTCGACCGTCCGGTAGTACGGCCCCGCCTCCAGCAGCAGCACCGAGATCGCCGGGTCCTCCGACAGCCGCGCGGCGATCGTCGCGCCCGCCGCCCCGGCGCCGAGAATGATCACGTCGTAGCGCACACGCACCTCCGTCGCCCGATCCTAGCCCCCGCGCGCCGTTCGTGGCAGGGGCCGAACGGCCCGCGCACCCCTCCGGTGGCCGCGGAGCATCCCCACCCGGCGCGCAGCCCGCACGCCGGGGCTCGCATCCTGCCCGCGCATGCCATAGCATGAATCTCCACGCAGGGAGGGAGGCGGCCCATGGAGTTCGAGACGATCCTGTACGAGGTGGACGGCGGCAAGGCCCGCGTCACGCTCAACCGGCCCGAAAAGCTGAACGCGCTCTCCATGCGGCTCCAGCGCGAGCTCAACGCGGCGCTGTGGGAGGCCGACAACGACGCGCGCGTCCACGTGATCATCCTGCGCGCCGCCGGACGCGCGTTCTCCGCGGGCTACGACCTGACGCCGATGCAGTCGCCGACGAAGCGCGAGGACCGCGACGAGACCTACACCAACGTCTACCGCGGCATGGCGTCGATGGACGACGACATCTGGCAGCTCGAACGGCAGCAGCGCGAGCGCATGGCCATCTGGGACATCCACAAGCCGGTGATCGCGCAGGTGCACGGCTACTGCCTCGCCGGCGGCACCGACCTCGTCCTGCTCTGCGACATCGTCGTCGCCGCCGACGACGCCGTGATCGGCTTCCCGCCGGTGCGGGCGATGGGCTCGCCCGTGGCCCACATGTGGACGTACCTCGTCGGCCCGCAGTGGGCCAAGTACTTCCTGCTCACCGGCGACAGCGTCAGCGGCCGCCAGGCGGCCGAAATCGGCCTCGTCTGGAAGTCGGTGCCGCCCGAATCCCTGGAGGCCGAGGTCGAGGCGCTTGCCGCGAAGATCGAGAAGATTGACACGGAACTCCTGACACCGAACAAGCGCATCGTCAACGTCGCGCTCGAGCTGATGGGAGCGCGCACGCTCCAGCGGATGGCGGCCGAGAACGATGGCCGCGCGCACCAGGCACCGGCCGTGCGCGAGTTCGGCCGCCGGGCCATGACGGACGGCCTGAAGGCAGCGCTCGAGTGGCGCGACGGCAAGTTCGGTGACAGCCGCACCAGCGAGGCCGCGCAGCGGCGCCGCGCCGAACACGAGCAGCGGCTGCCCGGCGCGTAACGGAAGGCAGGACCGCGTATGGCCGACATCCGCACCGAATCCGTCGAGTACCCGGCGAATGGCATACCGGGTATGGGCTATGTCGCGCGTCCGGACGACGACGCACCGCACCCCGGCGTCATTGTCATCCAGGAGTGGTGGGGGCTCGACGAGCACATCAAAGACGTCGCCCGCCGCTTCGCGCGCGAGGGCTTCATCGCGCTGGCGCCTGACCTGTATCACGGCGAGTTCGCGACGGAGCCGGACGAGGCGCGCAAGCTCGCGATGAACATGAACCGCGAGCAGGCGATGAAGGACCTCTCCGGCGCCGTCACCTGGCTGAAGGCGACGCCCCAGGTGGCGCCGAAGAAGCTCGGTTGCATCGGCTTCTGCATGGGCGGCAGTCTCACCCTGGCGCTCGCCGTCGCGTCGCCGGACATCGCCGCGGCCGCGCCGTTCTACGCCGGCATGCAGCCGCCGCCCGAGCAGCTCGCGAGCATCGAAGCGGAGATCTTCGCCGCGTTCGGCGCGGACGATGCGGGCATCCCGCTTGACAACGTCCGGAAGTTCGAGCAGGCGCTCGCCGGGCACGGCAGCAGCGCGCGCGTCAAGGTCTACGACGGCGCGCCGCACTCGTTCTTCAACGACACCCGCCCGAGCTATCGGCCGGAAGCGGCGCGGGACGCGTGGGAGCAGTCGCTGGCGCTCTTCCGCCGCGTGCTCAGGTAGCGCGAGGAGGGCGAGATGCCGCGCGACTGGGAGATCCCGGACGGTGAGGAGGAGGAGGACGAGTTCGGCCCCGGCAGCGCCGACTGGGATCTCAGCGAGGCGCACGGCTACCTGTGGGAGCCGAAGCGCCGGCACTGGCCCGTGCCCCCGTGGGCGCTCATCGTCGTCTCGATCATCGTGATCGTCGCGCTGCTCCTGCCGGCGCTGCTCGTCTTCCGCTAGCGGACACTACCAGTCGTCGCCGGATACGAGGACGCGCTGCGCCGCGCGCAGGTCGATGCGGCCGTCGTAGAGCGCGCGGCCAACGATCACGCCCTCGATGCTGAACTCCGTCGCCAGCCGCGCGATGTCGCCGACCGATGTGATACCGCCGGAGTAGATGACTGGCGCCTCCTCGCCGCCTTCCGCGCGCAGCCCGGAATCGTCGAGCACGCGTGCGAAGGCCTCGAAATCGGGGTGCGCCATCGTGCCGTCGCGGCTGATGTCGGTATAGATGAAGTGCGCCACGCCGCGGCGCACCATGTCCCGGATGAACTCCGCGACCTGAAGGTCGCTCGTCTCCAGCCAGCCCTTGATGGCGACACGGCCGCCGCGCGCGTCGACGGCGGCCGCGATCTTGCCGGGGTGGCGCCGCGCGGCCGCTTCGACGATGTCCGGCTGCTGCACGGCGAGCGTGCCGGTGACGATGCGATCCGCGCCCGCGTCCGCCCAGCGGTCGAACGCGGCGGCATCGCGCGGCCCGCCGGCGACCTGCACGCGCGCGCCCGTCTCGGCGATGATGCGCGCGATCAGCGCCGCGTTCACCGGCCGGCCGTCCTTCGCGGCGTCGAGGTCGACGACGTGCAGGCGCCGCGCGCCCTGGGCGACCCAGCGCTGCGCCATCGCGAGCGGGTCGTCGCCGAACACGGTCTCGCGGCCGTAGTCACCCTGCACCAGCCGCACGCAGCGGCCGCCGCGGATATCGATCGCCGGCATCAGATCCATGCGGCGATGATAGCGGAGGCCGCGATGTGAGGCAGCCGGGGCCGGTGCGCCTGTCGGATGCGGCGCCGTTCATGATGCGAGATTCACGCCGGCTTCACCGGCGGTTCACGGCCGGTCCCTACGCTGAGGTTGCCGGAGCGAGCGACGCTCCGAGTTGTTCCGGAAAGGAGGGACACCATGTTTGAGACCATGAAGGCGAAGGTCGTTGGTGCGGGCGTCGGCCTGGCGCTGCTCGGCAGCGTCGTCGGCGGTGCGGCGCTGACGGGCATCACCGCGGCCAGCGCGCAGACGCCACCGTCGAACACGCCGGCCGTCACGCAGTCGGCAGGGCCGGACAAGGCCGAGACCACCACGGCGGCCGAGAGCGTTGCCGAGGCGAACGAGCCGCAACTGCCGGGCGGCGGCCACGCAGACGCCAACGGCGTCAACGTGCAGAACGACTTCCAGGGCATCCAGTAAGGACGCCCCGGGAACAGCCGGCGAGAGGGCGGGTCGCAAGGCCTGCCCTCTCTGCGTGCCCGCGCGGTCGTGCCGGTTTGCTCCCGCTCGCGTGAACGCGTACCTTCCGATCGCGGGACAAAACGCGAGGAGGCGCAGATGGCCGGTGAACCAGGTCGCGTGACCGTCGAGCGCGACGTCGTCTTCGGTACGGGCGGCGGCCGCGAGCTCAAGTGCAACATCTATCATCCGCCGGATCGGCGCAGCGAGGCGCCGTCGGTGCTGCTGGTGCACGGGGGAGGATGGGCGAGCGGCGACCGGTCGCAGCTCCACGGCTACGGCATCCTGCTCGGCCGCATCGGCTACCTGTGCGTCGCGTGCGAGTACCGGCTGACGGGTGAGGCGACGTGGCCGGCCCAGATCCACGATGTGAAGGCGGCCCTGCGCTGGATGCGCGCGAACGCCGGCGGCCTCGGCATCGACCCAGCGAAGATCAGCGTTTCCGGCAACTCCGCCGGCGGTCACCTGTCGCTGATCGCCGCCGGCACGCAGGACGTGCCCGAGTTCGAGGGCGACGGCGGCAACGCCGGCGCCGGCACCGGCGTGGCGGCGGCGATCGCCTTCTACGCGCCATCCATCCTGAGCGCGCCGGGCGCGACGCTCAGCCCGGTGGTGGCGGCGCTGATGGGGCCGGGTCCGAGCGCCGATGCACTGCGTGGGGCATCGCCCGTCTCCTACGCGGCCGCGGGTTTCCCGCCGACGCTGCTCTTCCACGGGAACCGGGACGAGCTGGTGCCGCACGAGGCGACGCTCCGCATGTATAGCGCGCTCGACGAGGCGGGCGCGCCCGTCGAGATGCACCTGTACGCCGGCGCGCCGCACGCGTTCGATGCGGTGCCGGAGCTGGGTCGCCAATGCGCGACGATCATGGCGCTGTTCCTCGACCGGCACGTCGTACATCCGCGGCGCGTGCTCGTGCCGGCGGCGGCTCCATGACAGCGGGCTGAGCGCATGCCAGACATCGAAGACCTGCATCTGGGTGCTGCCGTCGTCAGCCGCGACGGGCATAGGCTCGGGACGCTCAGCCGTTTCGTGGTCAACACGGACACGCTCAAGCTCACGCACGTCGTGATCGACGTGGGCCTGCTGCGCAGTGAGCGGCCCCTCTGGGCGGGGGGCTGGGCGCTCTCGCACGACCGCATGGTGCCGCTCGGTGCCGTCACCGACGCCAGGTCAGACGAGATCCGCATCTCGATGAGCGGCGACGAGTTCAGGGAGCATTCGGTCGACTACATCGCCGAGCACTTCGACCTGATGCCCGATGCGCACCCCGGCTGGCCCGACGCGTCGGACGTCGCCCGCCTGGCGGCGTCGATTCCGGGTGAGCCCGGCCCGTACCTGATGCACGAGACGCTCTCGATCGCGCCGGACGAGGTGGACATCAAGCGCGATTCGCCGGTCTGGCGCCTGAACCCGCACGAGAAGATCGGTGAGGTCGAGCGCGTCCTGTACGACAGCGCGAGCGCCAAGGTGAGCGCGCTCGTCATCCGCCGCGGCCTCGTCTTCTCGCACGACGTCGTACTGCCCATCGAACGCGTGGTCGAGGTCATCGCCGACGTGGTGCGCGTCGAGATCGCCGACGCCGCGCTGAAGGCGCTCGCGGAGTTCAAGGCGGACGACTGAGCCATGACCCCGGCCGCGAGCAACGAGCTGCGCGCACGCGACCGCCGCCTGCCGCTCGGCGCGCGCACGTACGTCATGGCGGTCCTCAATCTCACCGACGACTCCTTCTCGGACGACGGCACGGGGCGCGACCTCGACGCGGCCGTGCGCCGCGCGGTAGCGGCCGAGCAAGAGGGCGCGGATATCATCGACATCGGCGCCGAGAGCGCGCGCGCCGACGTGCCGGTGCGCGACGCGGACGAGGAGGCGCAGTTCGCCGGCGAGGCCGTCCGCCGCATCGCGCGCGAGGTGGGGCTCGTGATCTCTGCCGACACGTACAAGGGGCCGGTGGCCGAGGCGGCGCTCCAGGCGGGCGCGCACGTCATCAACGACATCGGCGGCTTCATGTACGACACATCGACCGCCGAGGCAGCGGCGAAGCACGGCGCCGCGCTCGTCATCAATTACACCTACGAGCGCCCGAAGGTCCGGCCATCGGAGCCGCCACGCTACGACGACCTGATCGCGGCGCACCAGGCATTCTTCCGCGACCGTATCGCGACCGCGAGGCGCGCCGGCATCGGGGATGCGTCGCTGATCATCGACCCGGGGATCGCGTTCGGGAAGTCGCACGACGAGGACCTGGAGGTGCTCCGGCGCCTGCCGGAGCTGTGCGCGCTCGGGCTGCCCCTGCTCGTGGCGGCGTCGCGCAAGCACTTCATCGGCAGCGTGCTGGGACTGGCGCCAGAGCAGCGCGACGAGGCGACGGCCGCCGTCACGGCGCTCTGCATCGCAGGCGGCGCCGACATCGTGCGCGTGCACGACGTACGGGCGAACGTACGCGCCGCGCGTATCGCCGACGCGATCGTGCGCGGCCGCCCCGGCGACTACGCCGCGACGGCGGCGAGCTGGCCGTGGTGGTCCCGGGCGACGCCGATCGCGGGGACGACGATACCTGACCGCCGGGCCCCTCTGTGAAGAAATGGGAGTGTGCGGGAACTCGACGTCCAGCGGCTCCTCTGCGTCCGGACCATCGTCGATCCTGGCAGCCGCCCTGGCCGAGATTGCAGCGCCTGCATTTGCAAGGACTGGAGCGCGCGCTGGAAGTGGTCGCGAACATTCTGGAGTTGCTCGATTTGAAGGATGAGGGGCATGCGAATGGTAGACCCACCTGGCCAGATCGTCATCCTGAACGGGACTCCGCGATCGGGGAAGTCCAGCATCGCCGCCGCGATCCAAAACACGTTCGACGGCGTGTGGATGAACCTGGGGGTCGATCGGTTCAAGCCGATGACCCCCGAACGCTACCAGCCCGGGATCGGGTTGCGGCCCGGGGGTGAACGCCCCGACCTCGAGCCGCTCATTGTCGTCCTGTACGGCGCCATGTACGAGGCCATTGCCGCGCACAGCCGGCTGGGGCTGAACGTCGTGGTGGACGTCGGGCACCACGACGCCTATTCGGTGCCGCGGGGTATCCTCTCCGACTGCTCGCGGCGACTGATTGGCCTCCCGGTCTTGTTCGTGGGAGTGCGCTGCCCTGTCGAGGCCGTCATGGAACGGCGGCGTGCGACCTGGGGCGCCAGCGACGCCTCAGCGCCGCTGCACGTGGGCCTGTGGCAGCAGGCCGTCCACATGCCGGGCATCTACGACCTGGAGGTCGACACCTCGGTGCTCAGCCCCGAGGCATGCGCCGATGCGATCCGCCAGCGCCTCGAAAGCGATCCCCCACCATCGGCTTGTCAGCGCCTCGCGGACATGGCCACGGGGTAGGGGGCGCGCGTCGTCCGAGGAACGCGGTGGGGGCGGAGCCCTACCCGGCCTTCTCCGCCGGCGGCACGGAGACGTAGTCGCCCAGCACGGCCTGGTCGCGGTACTGCTCCTTGCCTTCGAGCAGCAGGTCGCCGCCGTACATGTCGCAGCAGACGATCGCCGGGAAGCCCTCGACCTCGAGCTTCTTGACCGACTCCGTGCCCAGGTCCTCGTAGGCGATGACGTCGAGCTGCTTGATCGTCTTGGAGAGCAGGGCGCCGGCGCCGCCGATGGCGATCAAGTACACGGCCTTGTGCTGCTGCAGCGCCTTCTTCACCTCGCTGCCGCGGCCGCCCTTGCCGATGATCGCCTTGAGCCCGCGCGCGAGCAGCGGCGGCGTGTAGGGGTCGAGCCGCATCGACGTCGTCGGGCCAGCGGAACCGGCGACCCGCCCGGGACGCGCCGGCGAAGGGCCGACGTAGTAGATGATCTGGCCCTCGAGCGGGTACGGCAGCGGCTTGCCTTCGCCGATCGCGGCGATGATGCGGCGGTGCGCGGCGTCGCGCGACGTGTACATGGTGCCGTAGAACTTCACGTGGTCACCGACGCGCAACTGCGCGACGTCCTCGTCGGTCAGCGGCGGACTCAGCCGGATCTCTCCGTCCTGCTTCACCAGCGACATCTTGCTCACTCCTTGCTGCTTGCCCGTTCACTCTCCGCTGTCAGCGTTCCCCTCCGCGCTGTCGCATCGTTGTCACTGGGCGGCCGCATGGTCGGTGCCGCGCACAGCGCTCATCGCAACGCCTTCTCCATCTCGGCCATCTGCCACGGTATCGCCGCGCCCCAGTCGGCTCCGCCGTTCCAGGTCTGGCCATCGGTCTCGGCGATGACGCGGTAGCCGCGCCGCTCGTAGAACGGAATCAGCCCCGCCTGCTTTACGGTCACGATGCGGACGGCGGAGGCGCCGGCGGCACGCGCCGCGCTCTCGGCGTGGCCGACGAGCAGCGAGCCGATGCCGGACCGCTGCAGCGTCACGTCGACGGCGAGCAGGCCGTAGTGCGCGGGATCGGCGCTGAGGTCGATGTGGACGCACGCGGCGATGCGACCGTCGAGCTCGGCGACGACCAGGCCGTCGATGAGCTTCGAGATGTCCTGGCGATCGGCGCGGCGCGTGCCCGGGAACACGTGGTGCTCCGTGTAGTCGTATGCGGCGTTGATCAACGGCACGAGCGCCCCCACGTCTGCCGGGGTGGCCGGGCGCAGCCGCGGGCGCGCCGCTGCGGCCGCTACAGGTCGGCGTGCTTCGAGCGGGCGCTGTGACATTGCAGGTTCACCGCTACGGGGAGCGAGGTGATGTGCGTCGGGTAGGTCTCGATGTTCACGGCCATCGCAGTGTTCGTGCCGCCGACGGCCTGCGGGCCGACGCCGAGCGCGTTCACCTTCTCCAGCAGCTCGCGCTCGAACTGCGCCGTCTCCTCGTCGGCGCTCGCCTCGCCCACGCGCCGCGTGATCGCCTTCTTGGCGAGGAACATCGCGTACTCCGACGAGCCGCCGACGCCGACGCCGACCACGAGCGGCGGGCACGGGTTGCCGCCCGACTCCTCGATGGTGCGCAGGACGAACTCGGTGATCCCCTCCTTGCCGCGGCCGGGGAGCATGATCTGGAACTTCGTCATGTTCTCGCAGCCGCCGCCCTTCGGCACGACCGTCAGGTGGAACCCGTCGCCCGGCACGATCTCGGCGTGGATGACGGCGGGCGTGTTGTTCTTCGTGTTGACGCGCGTCGAGAACGGGTGGTCGACGATCGACGCGCGCAGGTAGCCCTCGGTGTAGCCCTTGCCGACGCCCGCGTTGATGGCGTCGCGGAGGGAGCCGCCGACGATGTGCACGTCCTGCCCGACCTCCGCCATGACGACGGTCGTGCCGGTGTCCTGGCAGAGCGGGATCATCTCCCGCTTCGAGATGTCGACGTTCTCCAGCAGCTCGACCAGCACCTGCTTCGCGAGCGGAGAGCGCTCGCTGCGCTCGGCCCTCCGCAGGCCGGCGACGACGTCGTCCGGCAGGACGTGCGCCGCCTGCTCGCACAGCTCCGCCACCTTTTTCGTGATGTCGTCAACGTGGATCTCGCGGACGCGCGTGTTCGTCTCTGTCGCCATGGCGCCTTCGCTCCTACTTCAGCAGCGCGATCAGGTTCCTGGTCGCGTCCGCGGCCTTGCGGATCTTGTCCGCCTCGTCGTCGCTGACGGGTGTCTCGTGCGTCCTCTTGATGCCGCCGGCGCCCAGCTCGCACATGACCCCGCAGACCACGTCCTTGATGCCGTACTCCCCCTCGCAGAGCACGGCGGACGGGATCAGCCTGTGCTCGTCGAGCAGGATCGACTCGACCATCGCGACGGTCGCCGCCGACGGCGCGTAGTACGCGCTCGACACCTTCATCAGCTCGCCGATCTCGGCGCCGCCGCGCATCGTGCGGGCGACGATGGCATCGATCTTGTCCTGCGGCAGCAGCGACCGCAGGGGCAGGCCGCCGATGCGCGCCTGCGACACGATCGGCACCATCGTGGTGTCGGTATGGCCGCCGAGGACGTAGGCGTGTACGTCGCGGACGGAGATGCCCGTCTCCATCGAGAGGAAGGCGCGGAAGCGCGCCGTGTCGAGGGCGCCGCCCTGGCCGATGATGCGCTCGCGCGGGAATCCGGACGCC
Organism: Chloroflexota bacterium; assembly: GCA_028872875.1. Taxonomy (GTDB): domain Bacteria; phylum Chloroflexota; class Dehalococcoidia; order DSTF01; family JACRBR01; genus JADMII01. Next base: position 53,163 of record JAGWOC010000002.1, read on the forward strand.
TGGAGGGCGACGTGGCACATGGCGTCCATGGGGTTCGCGAAGATGATGATGGCCGCGTTCGGCGAGGCCTTCGCCGCGTCCTTCACCTTGGCGCGGACGATGTCGGCGTTGCCGTTGAGCAGCTCCTCGCGGCTCATGCCCGGCTTGCGCGGGGCGCCGGCCGTGCAGACCACGACGTCTGAGCCGGCGGTCTCCTCCCAGCCGTCCGTGGCGGTGACTTTGCTGTCGAACCCGAGCCATGACGCCGACTGCGTCATGTCCAGCGCCTTGCCGTGGTGCAGCGTCCCCGCGAACTGCGGGTCGTCCTGGATGACGACGTCCGCGATCCCCTTCTCGACGAGCCGCTGGGCGATGGCGCCGCCCGTCATGCCGCCGCCAATCACCGTGACCTTCTTGCGCGCTCCCATGTTCCTCTCCGTTCTGCTTGGCGGGCGGGGCGCCGCTAACGCGCTACCGCCTGCATCTTCCGCAGCTTCTCGATGACGGCGTCCGCGACCTGCGAGGTGCCCACGGCCGCCGGGTCGTTGCGGTCCGCCTTCATGTCGTACGTGACCGACCTGCCCTCGCGGATCACCTCCGCGAGCGCGCGCTCCAGGCGGTCGCCGGCGTCCTGCTCGCCCATGTGGCGGAGCATCAGCATGCCGCTGAACATCATCGCCATCGGGTTGACCTTGTTCTGGCCGGCGTACTTCGGGGCGCTGCCGTGGATCGGCTCGAAGAGCGCGGTCACGTCGCCGATGTTCGCGCCGGGCGCGACGCCGAGGCCGCCGACGAGGCCGGCGCACAGGTCGGAGAGGATGTCGCCGTAGAGGTTGGGCAGCAGCAGCACGTCGAACCACTCCGGCCTCTGCACGAGCTGCATGCAGAGCGCGTCGACGAGCACCTCTTCGTACTCGATGTCCGGGTACTCCTTCGCGACCTCCCGCGAGACGGCGTAGAAGAGGCCGTCGGTGTACTTCATGATGTTCGCCTTGCTGATGGCGGACACCTTCTTGCGCCCGTTCTTGCGCGCGTACTCGAAGGCGTACTTCGCGATGCGGCGCGTCCCGAACTCGGAGATCATCTTGATGCTGATGCCGGCGTCGTCGCGGATCGTGCCCTGCCCGCTCTCGGCCACCATCGCCGAGAGCTGCGCCACGTACGGTGACCCCTTCTGGAACTCGATACCGGCGTACAGGTCCTCGGTGTTTTCGCGTACGATGACCACGTCGACGTTGGCGTCGGCGTAGCGGGTGCGGACGCCGGGATAGACCTTGCACGGCCGCACGCAGGCGTAGAGTTGCAGCGCCTTGCGCAGGGCGACGTTGACGCTGCGAAAGCCGGTGCCGATCGGCGTCGTCACCGGCCCCTTGATGCCGAGCCTGGTGCTGGCGAGGGAGTCGATCGCCCGCTGGGGGAGCGGCGTCCCCTCCTTCTCCATCACGTCGACGCCGACGTTCTGCACGTCCCAGTCGAAGGCGACCCCGGTCGCCTCAAGGACGCGCCGTGTCGCCTCGGTGATCTCCGGACCGGTGCCGTCGCCGGGGATCAGCGTCACTCGGTATGCCATGGCGGGGCTCCTGACATCGGGCGGCGCGATCCGGCGCCGGGCTGCTGTTCCGCGTGCATCACGACCGGTCTGTCAGGCGCTGGGGCAAAGGCCCTCAGCGCGATTCCGGCAGGCGGATCACTGGGCCCTTTCCTCGTGGAAGGTCGCTCCGGTCTCGCTCGCGACTGCTCCCTGGGAGCCCGTTGGGCCCGAGCTGAGGCGTTCTGGAGCAACGTCACTATACACCCGGCCGATCGCGCCAAAACAGGGTCGTTTGGGCGCAATTGGACGGACGCCTGGCCCCTGCCCCGTACGGGTCTGGCCGCCCGTGCCGATACTCGTGAGGGTAGGGGGTATCGCTGTGAGTGCACGTGCGCCGCGCCGCATCCGCCTCGTCGAAGGCGGCGGAGAATCCCCGCTGATCACCGCCGAGGGGCGCCCGAGCGAGCGCAAGCGGGGCATCTCGTGGGTGCCGGTGACGCTGCGGCTGCTCACCATCGCCTGGGGCGGCACGATCATCGCCGCCCTGCTCGACACGTTCGGGCTCGTGCCGCACCTGCCGTTCCTGCTCGCCATCGGCATGACCGGCTTCCTCGTCGCGGCGATCTTCGTGCTCACCCGCGACGAGAGCCGGGAGCGCGAGGACGCGGCGGAATCCGACCCCGACGGCGACGCTGCCCACGATCTGCTCACCGAGCTGCCGACGTTCAACCACTTCGCCCGCAGGCTCAACGACGAGTTCACCCGCGCCCGCCGCATGGGACGCCCGGTGTCCGTCGTGCTGGTCGATGTCAACAACCTCACGGCAGTGAACCGGGAATACGGCGTGCGCGCTGGAGACGCCGTGCTCCGCCACGTGGCGCGCACGATCGATGCCACGAAGCGCTTCAACGACGTGGTGGCCCGGCTCGGGGACGACGAGTTCGGGGTGCTGCTGATCGACACCGGCGAGGAGGGGATCGCCGCCTTCATCGAGCGGCTCGAAGATCGCCTCGCGCGCGAATCGGCCATGGCCGAGGTCGGTGGCCGCGACGTCTCGCTGTGGGCTGGCGTCTGCTCCGGCAGCGCCTGCGGCACGCCCGACATCATGGGTGCTGAGAGGTTGCTGGAGGCGGCGATGGCGAGCCTCAACCAGGCGAAGCAGGACCGTGAACGCCGCCGCCGGATGTGGCTGTCGGCGTAGCCGTCCCCGCGCCGTCCTCGTCGGCATCACCTCGTCGGCATCACAAGGATCCGGCCCCGGCCCGGAGGTCCTGCTGTTCGTCCGGGAGCCGGCCGGTCAGGCCGCGCGGCCGATGCCAAGGCGGGCGGCAGCCGCGTTCGCGTCCATCACCTCGCCCCGCGACAGAAGCTGGATGAGCGTGCCGATCCGCAGGATCTCCGCCAGCCCGCCGCCATCGCGGCCACGGTCGGTGAGCGTCTGGTCCAGGCGCGCCTCGTAGCCCGCGCGGAGTTGCGCCCGCAGCTCGCCACATCGGGCTGCCTCGGTCCAGACCTCGATCAGCACCCGGCCGAGGGCCGCAGGCGGGAGCGAGAGTGCCCCGTCGTCCGCCTCGAACGGCGGCAGGAGCGCGTTGCTGCGGATCAGGCGCTCGACCACGCCCGCGAGCACGGATGACTTCGATGGGAAGTGGTGGTAGAGTCCGCCCTTGGAGCAGCCGGCCGCAAGGGCGACGTCGTCCATCGACGCCGCGCTGAACCCCTTGAGCGCGAAGACGGCCAGCGCCGCCTGGACGATCTGGTCCCGGGTGCGCTGGGTGCGGAGTGCCTGCCGGTTCGGTTGGCTCAGCATACGTACTATGTGATGTATCGGCCGGGAGGGGCCGATCCGCAGGCGTAGCAGGCCATCCGGCAGGAAATTTTCCGGATCTTGTCAAACCCTCTTGACAGGACGCCCCCGCTGGCGCAGAATCAATACCGACGAGTCGGTATAGCTCGGGCCCCGGGTGGCACGAGGGCAACGCAAGGGTCAGGAGGAGTAGCCATGGTTCAGCGCGCGACTTGGGGCTAGGCGCCCCGGAAACAAACCAAGGAGGGTCTCTCTGAGGCCCTCTTTTCCATTTTCTCACCGGGGGGGTGCGGTCACGCCGCCTGCTTCGGTGCGGCGGCGGCGTGGTGTTCTGTCGGCGCCTCGTGGTCGGCCATGCGGATCTTGACGATCTCGTCGAAGGCGAGCAGGAAGGCCTGGACGCAGCGCGGGTCGAACTGGCTGCCGCTGCACTTGATGATCTCGTCCCGCGACACCTCGGCCGAGAGCGCGCGCCGGTAGGGGCGGTCGGACGTCATCGCGTCGAACGTGTCCGCCAGCACGAAGATGCGCGCGCCGAGCGGGATCTCGTCCGCCAGCAGCCCCAGCGGGTAGCCCTTGCCGTCGAAGCGCTCGTGGTGCGCCAGGACGAGGCTGGCGGCGCCCGACAGGAACGAGATGTCCTTGAGCATGTCGTGGCCGATCTTCGGGTGGCGGCGCATGTCCACCCACTCCTCGTCGGTGAGCGGCCCCGGCTTGTGCAGGATCGTGTCGGAGACGCCGATCTTGCCGACGTCGTGCAGGAGGGCGCCCCGCTGCATGTCCAGCCACTCGTCGGTGCCGGGCGCGATGCCCATGTGGTAGGCGATCTCCATCATGTACTTGGCGACGCGGATCGAGTGGCCCTTCGTCTCGCGGTCGCGCGCGTCGAGCGCGGAGACGAGGGCCTCGAGCGTGCCGTCGTACGTCCGCCGGAGCTCGTCGGCCATCTGCAGGATGTCGGTGTTCGCCTTCTGGAGGTCCTGGTTCGTCTTCCGCAGCTCCTCGACATTCTCGGCCGTCTTGTCGATGTACTGCTTCATGGAGAGCCGTACCAAGAGCGGCGGCGCCGCGAAGGCTAGGATGCCGAGCACGCCCACGCCCGCGTACCCCACCGCCAGCGCCGCGCCCAGAAGTGCCGCCACGACGTAGTGTGGCAGCAGCCAGGCGAAATCGTCGTGCCACACGGCGTAGGTCTGCCGTCGCGTCGCCAGGCTCGCCGCGGTCGCAACTAGCGTGGTGTTAACCGCGTAATACACGACAACGGTCGCGGCAGTCACCGCGACGAGCAGGGCGGAGGTCGTCATGTGGCCGCCCATGAGGAGCCAGGCCACGCCCGCGATCGTGAGGTTGGAGAGCGTCACGGACCCGATGTCGAACAGCCGTTTGTACCACGGCGCGCCCGTCTCGTGGTCAGCCAAGAGGGCGGCGACCGGGCCGACGATGACGGCGCCGGCCGGGCCGAACAGCAGCGCGACCGCGAAGTCGCCGACCATACCCAGCGAAATCGTCGTATCCCCGTAGATCGAGATCCGCGTCCTGCCCGCCGCGACGGCGAGCACGCCCAGGATGACAAATCCGGTCAGGTCCGACGTGTTGAGCTGGGGCGCGAAGTACGCCACTGCCGCCAGCCCCAGCGCGAAGACGAGCAGGACGTAGACCAGCGCCGGCCGCGGCAGGCGCGCCTCGGCCTCTGCGGCGGCGCCAGGCTGGACCGGCAGCGGGACGACGTTGGACGGCGCGTCGCCGCGCACGGCCCGCGTCTCGTCGCGGCCGTCGGCCGGTTCTTCGAAGGCTCGGTTCAGCATGCTACCGCCAGATGCGCATATCGCCGCCGGAAGGGCCCGTAGTAGTATCGGCAGCGGCGCGGCGGGCCTGAGCCGCCGGGAGGCTCAGGCGGCCTGGTCGATCTCGGCGGCGAGCTGGCGCCGGAGCGTCGCCAGGATGCGCTTGTGAAGCTGGCAGACCCGGGACTCCGAGAGCCCGAGCATCTCGCCGATGACGTGGAACGGCCTGGATTCAGCGTATCGGAGCTTCAGGATGGCCCGGTCTCGCGCGTTCAGGTCGTGCAGCACCACATCGAGCATCGCAAGCGAGGCATTGTGGTCGGCCGCCTTGGCGGGGTCACCGGACTCGTCTTCGTCCACCGGGTCCAGCGCGGGGCCGTTCTCGCCACCCCGGTCCTGGAGCGCGTGCTCCAGCGAGATGAACTTCGAGTTGGCGTGGCGCAGGATGCCGTGGAGCTGGTCCGCAGGCATGCCGAGGCGGACGGCGACCTCCTTCGTCGTCGGCCAGCGGCCGAGCGATGCCGCGAGCTCCTGCGACGCGTGCTCGACCTCCCGCGTGCTCTTGCGCAGCGAGCGCGGCAACGGGTCCATCTTGCGGATGGCGTCCAGGATTGAGCCGCGGATGCGCCGCACGGCGAAGCTCGCGAAGCTCGTGCCGCGCTCGGCGTCGAAGGCGTCGATCGCCTGGATCAGGCCCTCGGTGCCGTAGGCGAGCGCGTCCTCGCGGTCGAGCCCCAGGGTCTTCTGGTTGTCCGTGGACATGCGGCTGACGACGAAGGCCACGAGCGGCATGTGCCGCATGATCATCTCCTGGCGGTCTGGACTGCGCATGAGAAGCTCCCCCGCAACGCGGAACCTGACTTCGCGCCGGAAGCTGCGACAGGGGAGATGCGCGGGAGACGCTGTCGAGCGTTGGGGGCTCGAGGTCTTCGGCGGCCCGGCCATCCGCGCGTACGGCGGACCCGTGGCTTTGCGTCCTCGCCTTTCGGCGAGTTTGCCCTGTCGGAACCTCTGACGATGACATCCAGGGCATCCTGCCGGGCCACGGGCGAGTCGTTCGCCCTCCATCAGCCTTAACGCTGCCGGGGGCCATGTGTTACAGGCCGGGGGGATCTTTTTTCGTCTGGGCGCAATGTGGGAGATTGTCAAGGGGTATTGGCAAATGGGAGATCCTGTTGCATACTGACTTCGACGCAGGGGGCTGCGGACGATACTCGCGGGGCGGGATCACGCCGGAGGGGGCGCCATGGACCGATTCGAGCAACGCAAGCTGACCCGGGCACGGCTGATCGACGGTGCGCTGAAGCTGTTTTCGGCGAACGGCTACGACCACGCCACCATCGACGACATCTCGCAGGAGGCGGGCTACTCGAAGGGCGCCTACTACTTCCACTTCTCCACGAAGGAGGACATCCTCCTCGAGCTGCTCCGCCGCTGGAGCGACGACCGCGCGTCCGGGCTCGCCGCGGTTGGCGGCAGCGACGGCGCCCGCGACCTGCGCGCGACGCTCGAGGCGCTCTTCTCCTACGAGCGCGAGCCGCGCTGGCCGGGCATGCTGCTGGAGTTCTGGGCGCAGTCGATGCGGAACGACGAGGTGAAGAAGCGCCTCGCCCAGGTGTACGGCGCCTGTCGCCAGGAGCTGGCGGCGTCATTCGCGGATGCCGCCCAGGCCGGCGCGGTGCGCGCCGGGTCCGCCGACGAGGCCGCGGGTATCGCGCTGGCGGCGCACGATGGGTATGTGGTACAGCTTGCCATCGGCTCGCCGGCCGGCAAGCTGATGACGCCCGCACAACTCGCCGACGCGCTCCTCTCGCCCCTCGAGGCCGCTCCTTCCGGGAAGCGTCGCGCAGCCGCGGTCTAGCGCCGGCCGCGCCCAATCCGTAGGACGCCCGGCGCCTCCCGGGCCGGTGGGAGTTCCGTGCGCGCCCTGATCCTCGCACCCTTCGCGGACCGTTCGCTCGCGCGCTTGCGCCGCCTCGGTGCGGTCACATACGAGAGCTGGACCGAGACCGGACGCATCCACGACCCGGCGGAGCTGGGCGCGCGCATCGCCGCGATTGGCGCCGACGTGCTGGTCGTGGAAGCCGATTTCGTCTTCGAGGAGCTGTTCGAGGCGGCGCCAGACCTGCGCCTCGTGGGCGTGTGCCGCAACGCCCTCAACCAGATCGACATCGAGAGCGCGACGGACCACGGCGTCGTCGTCACGCACGCTCGCGGGCGCAACACGAACGCCGTCGCCGAGCTGACGCTCGGGCTGATGTTCGCGCTCGCGCGCCAGATCCCGCGGGCGCACGCGCTCGTGGCGGGCGGCGGCTGGCGCGACCCGGTGGCGGGCTACCGCACGCTGCGCGGAACGGAGATCGCGGGCTCGACCGTCGGCGTCATCGGCTGCGGCCAGATCGGACGGGCGGTGACCCGGAAGTGCGTCGCCCTCGGCGCCCGTGTGCTGGCGTACGACCCGCTCGTGCCGCCGCGGCGGCTGCGGGCGATCGGCGCCACGCCGGCGCCGCTCGCCGGCCTCGCCCGCGCGTCGGACTGGGTGACGCTGCACGTGCCGGCGGATGAGGGCACGGCGGGGCTCATCGACGCGGCGTTTCTTGGCCGGATGCGGCGGACGGCGTACGTGATCAACACGAGCGGCGGATCCGTGGTGGACACCGGTGCGCTCGTCGCCGCCCTGTCGTCGGGGCGCATCGCTGGCGCGGCGCTGGACGTGTTCGACGGGCAGCCGCTGCCCCTCAGTAGCCCGTTGCTCTCGGCGCCGAACGTGATCCTGACGCCGCACATCGGTGGCGCGACGGCAGAAACCGTCGCGCGGCAGTCGCGGATGATGACCGGCGAGATCGAGCGGCTGCTGACTGGCCGCCGCCTGCGTTACGCCGTGAACCCGGAGGTCGACCCCGCCCGTGTCCGCTGAGCGCATCCTCGTCATCGACGCCGGCACGAGCAGCCTGCGCGCGGTCGCGGTATCGGCGAGCGGCGAGACCTCCGTGATCGCCACTGAGGCGTGGGACATGCGTACGCCCGCGGACGCAGAGCCGTTCGGACGCGAGCTCGACGGGCCAGCGATCGAGGGGTCGCTCGGCACGCTCTTGCGCGCGGCCGGCCGTACCGGCGCATGGTCCGGCGTCGCGTTTGCCGGGCAGCGCGAAGGCGTCGTGTTCGTCGACGAAGGCGGTGCCGCTGTCTGCGTATCGCCGAACGTCGATGCGCGCGCGTCGGCCGAGGGCATGGCGCTCGACGCGGCGCACGGGCGGGAGGTCTATCTCGCGACCGGCCACCTGCCGTCGCTGATGCAGGCGCCGGTGAAGTACGCGTGGCTGCGGCGCCATCGCCCGGCTGGCGCCGCGCGGGTGCGACGTGTACTGCCGCTGGCCGACTGGCTCGCCTCGCTCGTGACGCGCGAGGCGGTGGCGAGCCGCAGCCTGGCGGCCGAGAACGGCCTGCTCGACGTGCGCACGGGTGCGCCGCCCGCGTACCTCGACGACACTGGTGTTCCTCCAGCGATCCTTGCGCCGGTCGTCGAGGACGGGACGGTGGTGGCGCGTGTGCGCGGCGGAGACCTGGCGGGTACGCCGGCCGTGCTGGCGGGCGCCGATACGCAGTGCGCGCTCGTCGGTCTCGGTGCGGTCGCAGCGGGCGATTGCGGCGTGCCGGCGGGCTGGAGCGCGCCGCTCCAGCTCGTGACGTCGCAGCCGGTGTTCGATGAGGAGATGCGGACGTGGACGGGCCCGCACGTCGCGCCCGGGCGGTTCGTCCTGGAGTCGAACGCGGGCGAGGCCGGGCGCGCCTGGGTGTGGGCGTGCGGGCTGGCCAACGTCGCCGTGGCGGATGCCGAAGGCCTGGCGCGGGCGACGCCGCCCGGCTCGCACGACGTGATGGCCGTGCTCGGACCGCGGGTAATGCGCGCGTCGCGGATGAGCGCCGGGCTGGGTGCGCTGACGCTGCCGTTGCCGCTGGTGATGTCGTCGCCGGACGCTGGCGACATGCTGCGCGCGGTGCTGGAATCGATGGCGTACGCGCTGCGCGCGAACCTTGAGCAGATCGAAGCGGTGGCGGATACATCGATTGCGTCGCTGCGCCTGGGCGGCGGTCTGTCACGAAACGCGACGTTCGCGCAGATCCTCGCCGACGTGGCCGACAGGGCGATTGAGGTCAGCGGCGCGCCCGAGACGACGGCGCTGGGCGCGGCGGTGCTCGCGTCGGTCGCGCTGGGGCTGCACGCGTCGCTCGACGACGCCGTTGGGGCGATGTGCCGTGGGCGGCGCACCGTACGGCCCGGGCTGGCGGCGTCGGCCGCGTACGAGGACTACTATGGACGCTGGTGCGCGATGGCGGACGCGCTGGAGCGCATGGCGGCGGAGGGAGCATGAGCGAGACGTACGAGGCAGAGCGCCGTGAGGTGCTGCGAGCGGTCGAGCGGATCGTCGCCGCCGGGCTGGTCGCGGGATCGAGCGGCAACGTCAGCCTGCGCATCGCGACGGCGGACGGGGAGCTGATCGCCGTGACGGCGAGCAGCGTCCCGTACCATCGCTTCACGCTCGACGACGTGCTGGTGGTCGACTTCGACATCGAGCCGGTCGTGGGCGAGGGTGTGCCGTCGAGTGAGTCGCTGCTGCACGTCGCGGTGTACCATGCCCGGCCAGACGTGAGGGCGGTGGTCCACACGCACTCCGTGTACGCGAGCGCATTCGCCGCGGCGGGCCGGCCGATCCTGCCGGTACTCGACGAGCAGGTGGTGATCCTCGGCGGCGCCGTGAAGGTGGCGGAGTACGGCCCGTCGGCCAGCGAGGAGCTGGCGGCACGCTGCGTCGCCGCGCTCGGCGAGCGCGCGGCGGTGCTGTTGCGCAATCACGGCGTCGTTGGCGTCGGACGCGACCTCGACGAGGCGCTCGCTGCCGTCGAGCTGACCGAACGTGCCGCGAAGGTGCAGGTTCTCAGTGCGGTGCTGGGCGGCGCGCAGGAGCTGCCACCAGGCGTCGTGCGGACCGAGCAGGCCGTGTACCGCATGCTGCACGGGCTTGGGCCAGAGTAAGCATCCGACGCTGCTTGGAAGATGCAAAGGGGGAGGCGCGTGGTGCCTGCGTGCCCGCTCGACCATACTGGGGTCGGGCAGTGCACACATCGCACCGCGCCATTCATGGCGAAGGGAAGGACGAACATCGATGCAGGTCCCGGCATTCTTGCTCCGCAGGCTCTATGTGAAGGGCAGCCTGCGCAACGAACCCGGAGGCTTCGCCTTCGACCTGAAGAACTCGCTCGGCTCTGGCTACGCCGAACAGGTGCTGCCGCTTACGATCGACGGCGCCGAGGTGCCGCCGGAGCGCGCGACCTTCTCCGTCGACGGCGAGCACGTGCGGTTCGCGGATGTGTCGAGCGAGCGTCCGTTCACGCTGGCGATGAACAGGGTCGTGACGATCGGCGTCGATGGGACGCAGTTGGACGCGGGCAAGCACAAGATCGGTATCGGCTTCGTCGTCACCGGCATGGGCAAGATGCAGTTTGACGTGACCGATGCGATCGGCAACGACGGGAGTGCACGTGATGACAGCGCAAACGACGCCTAGTAGCAGTCCGCTGCCGCCCAATCCTCCGGAGATCGACTACGTCGGGCGCTGGGCGGCGATCGTCGAGCGCCGGCGCGTGCAGATGGATGCGGCGTATGCGGAGGCTGGCCTCGAACACGTCGACTACTGGGGTCGCCGCGCGGTCGCGTTCCGGAACGCGACCCATGCGCGCACCGAGGAGGATCCGTTCCTCGTGCGGGTGCGGGATGCGGTCACGCCCGCGAGCACGCTGCTCGATGTCGGTGCGGGGACGGGGAGGCACACGCTCGCGCTGGCGCGGCACGTGGGCCACATCACGGCCGTCGATCCGTCGGCAGCGATGCTCGGTCTGCTGCGGGAGGACCTCGCCGCACGAACGATCGAGAACGTGACGACGGTGCAGGCGGAGTGGATGTCCGCCGATGTCGAGCCGGCCGACTTCGTGATCTGCTCGCACGTGCTCTACCCGATCGCCGATGTCGTGCCGTTCATTCGCAAGCTCGAGTCAAGCGCCAGGGAGCGCGTGTTCGTGTACCTGCGCGCGGATCCGCTGGCGACCGACTTCGGGCTCTGGAGCGCGTTCCATGGCGTGCCGTTGCAGCCGCAGCCGGCGCACGTCGACCTCTTCAACGTGCTCGCGCAAGTCGGCATCTTCGCCGACGTCGAGATCGTCAGCATGCCGCTCACGTGGACGTTTGAGACGCGGGCGGAAGCGGTGCAGCAGGTGGCGAACAGCCTCTGTCTGCGCGACGACGACCACGATGCACGCACGAAGCTCGCCGCGCTCCTCGACGAGCGCATGGTGCCGCTTCCCAACGGACGGCTCGGTAGCACAGCGGCTGCGACGCGCTCGGCGATCTTCTCCTGGCGCCCGCGGTAGTGTGGTGCTTCTCACGCACCGTTGCCATGGCGGCGTGGCGGCCGTGCGGCCCGTCCGGGGAAGTCTCGTGCGCCGCGGAAGTCCGCCGCACGAGGCGCTGGACCGCGACGGTCGCCCGGCTGTGCCGGATGCAGAGCCGAGGCCGGCTGTGCTCCATGCCGCGCGTTGCGTCCGAGCGCTAGCCAGCGGCCTCACTTCACGCAGCACACGCGGCCGCCTACAATGGCGCCGATCGGCTCGGCCCCGCATCTGACTGGAGCGCACATGCTCACGCGCCTCGACGACTACCTCGTACACCAGACGCCCGACACGGTCGACCACGTCGCTACCAGCGACCGCAACTTCTACGACCGCTACTACTTCAACGCCCACACGCTCGACGGCGAGGCCTTTCTCGTGGTTGCGATGGGCCTCTACCCGAACATCGGCGTCCTTGACGCGTTCGCGACGTGCGTGATCGGAGGCACGACCCAGTACATCGTCCGTGCGTCACGCGCGCTCGGCTCCGACCGGATGGACTCGAGCGCCGGCCCGGTGCGCGTCGAGGTGCTCGAGGGGCTCAGGCGGTTCCGCGTGACGGTCGAGCCGAACGCGTTCGGCCTCGCGCTCGACATGACGTTCGAGGGCGCGGCGCCGCCGTTCGAGGAGCCGCACTTCCTGCGCCGCGCCGGCAACCGCGTCGTGATGGACTACACGCGGCTGACGCAGGGTGGCCGCTGGTCGGGGGAGCTCACGGCCGGTGGGCGCACATTCGACGTCGAGCCGTCGGCGTGGTGGGGTGCGCGCGACCACTCGTGGGGCGTGCGCCCGGTGGGCGGCGCCGAGCCGCCGTCCGCGCCACCGCCCGGTGGCGGGCCAGGCGGCTTCTTCTGGATCTGGACACCGATACAGTTCGAGACGGCCTGCCTGCCGTACACGTGCAGCGAGGAGCCCGACGGCACCCGCTGGCACGCCGCGGCCGAGCTGATCCCGGCGTACGCGCGCGGCGGGCAGGGCGAGCGGCTGACGGTGGTTGGACACGACATCGAGCTGCGCCCGGGCACGCGCACGTTCGAGCGCGGGACGCTGACCGTCGCGCGGCCCGGCGGCACGCCGGCGACGATCCACATGGAGCCGAAGTCGACGATCTACATGGCGGGCGCCGGCTATGCCTACACGGGCGGCTGGCGGCACGGCCAGTACCACGGCCCGCTGGTCGTCGAGGGCGAGACCTGGGACCTTCGGGACGAAGCGCTCTTGCAGCGCGTCGCTGGCCAGACCGAGACGGTCTGCGACTACACCGTCGATGGCATCGACGGCCTCGGAGTTGGCCACGGGATCATCGAGTTCCTGCTGCTCGGCGCCTACCAGCCGTACGGCTTCCACACCTGGAGTGACGTGGCCCCGGCGAAGTAGCGGCACCCGCGCGCTGCGATGAGAACGGCGGCGGCGGGCAGGATTGTCTTCTGCCCGCCGCTGTCCCTGGTTGATGAGTGGTGCCGAGGGGCAGAGTTGAACTGCCGACACCGCGATTTTCAGTCGCGTGCTCTACCACCTGAGCTACCTCGGCACGAGCCTGAGTGTATCGGCGGCCCGTCGGCGCGGGCAAGGAATCGTGGCGCCGCCGCACGCATCTGCCCGTAAGCGGGGCCGCTGGTATACTGCGCCGAATCGACGACCGAGGTGCCGATGGCCGTCCTGCTCGTTGCGTCATCTGAGCCGCGCGCCGGCCGCAGCCTGATCGCGGCGGCACTCGCCTACCGCCTGACGCGCGATGGCGCGCAGGTGACGCTCGCGCGCCTCGCCGGCGACGAGAGCGCCGTGCCCGACGCGGCGACGTTCGCGGCTCTCGACGGCCTCTCGGCCCCCGAGAGCCCCCTGACGCCCGAAGCCGTGCGGTCGCTTGCGGGCGACGTGGTGCTGGAAGCGCCGCCCGGACCTGTCCGGGAGCTCGCCTCGTCGCTGGAAGCGCGTGTGGTGGCTGTCGGCGGGGCGGCAGCGCCAGATATCGACGCGCAGAAGGACGGACTGATCGGCGCGATCCTCACGCGCGTGCCCACGGCTGCCGTCGCGAAGGTGCGCGCGCGGGCGGGCGTCCTGGCGGTGCTGCCCGAGGATCGCGTGCTCGCTGCTCCGTCGCTCGACGACCTCGCTGCCGCGCTCGGCGGACGCTGGCTGCACCGGAGCGCCGAGCCGCGGTCGATCGGCCGCGTGATGATCGGCACCGTCGCGTCCGACGCCGGGTCGCCGTATTTCGGAAACCGCGAGCGGGTTTGCGTCATCACCCGCTTCGACAAGACGGATGTCCAGCTCGCGGCGCTCCTCACCGACCTGCGATGCCTGGTGATCACGGGTGGCGGCGAGCCGAGCCCGTACCTGCTCGACCGCGTGTGTAGCCACCCGGATGAGGTCTCGCTGCTGTCGGTCCCGGGCTCGACGGTGGAGACGATGGCGAAGGTCGAACCGCTCTACGGGCGCAGCCGCTTCGACGGCGATGGGAAGCTCCGGCGCGCCGTCGAGATGCTCGACGAGGCCGGTGTCTCGCTACCGCTTGCCGTAGCGCCGTAACGCCGCCTGTCCGGAGGGCGGCACGCGGCGACACCACGGATCCCCGCCAGGCCCCCTACGCGCTGAGTTCTTCGCCGCCATCGACGCCAATGACGTTGCCGGTCATCCAGTAGAGCCGCTCGTCGGAGAGCACGGCGATGGCCCGCGCGACGTCCTCGGGCGTCGTCGCGCGGCCGCTGGGGTTGCGCTCCATGGCGCGCTGGTGCAGCTCCGGCCCGCCGGGGATGCGGCGCAGCGCGGGCGTGTCGGTGACGCCGGCGCGGATGGCGTTGGCCGTCACGCCCAGCGGCGCCAGCTCGAACGCGAGCTGGCGGATGTGCGATTCGAGCGCTGCCTTCGCGGCGGATACAGCGCCGTACGCCGCGATGACGCGCGTCGAACCGGAGCTGGTCATCGCGAAGATGCGGCTGTTGCGGCCGAGCAGGCGGCGCGCCGCCATGTCCTGCGCCCAGTACACCAGGCTGTGCGCCATCACGTCGAGCGTCATGTCCATCTGCTTCTGGCTGATGCGCCCTTTCGGGTCATCGGCGACGAACGGCAGCAGCGAGCCAAACGCGAGCGAGTGCATCAGCACGTGCACGTAGCCGTCGTCCCCGAGCTTCTCGCGCACCGTGTCGAGGGTGGTGGCGCGCTTCTCTGCGTCCGCTGCGTTGATGTTGAAGAAGACCGCTTCCTGTCCGGCCGTCCTCACCTCGTCCCGCACGCGGAGTGCGTTCGGCAGCGTCGAGCGCAGGTCGAAGTGCACGCCGAAGACGCCGTAGCCGGCGCGCGCCAGCTCGACCGACGTGGCGCCGCCGAACCCGCTTGACGCGCCGAGGATCAGCGCCCATTTCGATGACATACGCGCTCCCGTCATGGACTCGCCGCGCGGCGATCTCGCGCCAGTCTACGCCAGTCGTGCGCCTGCGTCACGAGGCGCGCGCGGCACGCCCCCGGGCTGCAAGCACTGAAGCCTGGCTCGCATGGCTAACCAAAGCGCAAAGTGGCAAGGTCCATCAGGATCGATCCTCGTCCCCGATCCCCGGCGTACGCTGAGCGCCCTTGCCCGCGTGGTATACTTTCCCCAAACCGCATAAGGCCGAATCCGCGGACGCGGAGCGGGGGAACCATCGGTGGGGTGAATCTCGCGCGACGGCGCGAGTAGGTCAGCCTTCTCAGACCGAACCCGACAGCTAACCTCGCAGGCACGTGAGAGGCGACGACGCTCGATGAAGGGCAGGGTCGCTCCCTGTCCTTCTTGGTGTCCCTCGCGCTGCTGTTCGACCGGCATGGATCGCAGGAGGCCGGCGTTTTGACGACCATCGCCCCGCAGCCCGCCGCACCGTCGCTGCCGTACCC
The DNA here is from genome assembly GCA_028872875.1 of Chloroflexota bacterium. Classification (GTDB taxonomy): domain Bacteria; phylum Chloroflexota; class Dehalococcoidia; order DSTF01; family JACRBR01; genus JADMII01. The sequence goes on from JAGWOC010000002.1 coordinate 68,575, forward strand.
GTCCGAGGTCCCGCCGGCGACCGGACGCCTTCTTCTCGTCGCCAACCGGCTGCCCATCACCGCCAGGATCGGCGACGATGGTGCGATCAGCGTCGAGCCGTCATCGGGCGGGCTCGCCACGGGGCTCTGGGGTCCGCATCAGCGCTCCGGCGGCCTCTGGATCGGCTGGCCCGGCGAGCTGCAGCTCGACCCACGGCAGAAGCGGCAGCTCGACGACAAGCTCGCCGACCTCCGCGCGCTACCCGTCTACCTCACGCAGGACGAGGTCAACGAGTACTACGAGAACATGGCGAACGGCGTCCTCTGGCCGCTGTTTCACTACCTCATCGACCAGCTCCCGAACGAGCTCGGAGACTGGAATGTCTTCCGCGGCGTCAACGAGAAATTCGCCCGCGCCGTCATCGACAACTACCGCTCCGGAGACCTGATCTGGGTGCAGGACTACCACCTGATGCTCGTGCCGGCGATGCTGCGTCGCGCCCTCCCCGATGCCCGCATCGGGTTCTTCCTCCATGTGCCGTTCCCCTCGTCCGAGGTGTTCAGCGTGCTGCCCTGGCGCGAGGAGATCCTCCAGGGCCTGCTCGGCGCCGACCTCATCGGCTTCCACACGCCCGGCTACCTCCGCCACTTCAGCACGTCGCTCCGCCGCGTGCTTGGCGTCGACGTCGATGTTGACGCGCTCTGGCAGGACGAGCGCCGGGTGCGGCTCGGCGTCTTCCCGATGGGCGTCGATGCCGCCCGCTGGGCGCGCTCTGCCGACAGCCCCGAGGTCGCGCGCGAGGTCGCTTCCCTGTGCGAGGAGGCCGGCGGCCGCAAGATCATCGTCGGCATCGACCGGCTCGACTACACGAAGGGCATCCCGCGGCGCCTCGTCGCCATCGACCGGCTGTTCGCCGACCATCCGGAGCTCTGTGACCGCGTGCGTGTCGTGCAGGTCACCGTGCCGTCGCGCGAACACGTCGAGCAATACGCCGAGTTCAAGCGCCGCATCGACGAGCTGGTCGGCCGCATCAACGGCACCCACGCCACCGCGAGCTGGATGCCCATCCATCACATGTACCGCGCGATCTCCCAGGCGGAGGTCTGCGCGCTCTATCGTGCCGCCGACGTGATGCTCGTGACGCCCGTCCGCGACGGCATGAACCTCGTCGCCAAGGAGTTCGTCGCCACCCGCACCGACGAAGACGGCGTGCTGATCCTCAGCGAGTTCGCCGGCGCCGCCGCCGAGATGGGCGAGGCGCTGCACATCAACCCGTTCGACACAGAGCGCCTGGCCGCGCGCATCAATGATGCGCTGTCCATGCCCGAGCCCGAACGCAAAGCCCGCATGCGCGCCCTCCGCTCACGCGTGCTGACCCACGACGTGCACCGCTGGGCCGAGTCGTTCATCGGCGCGCTGGCGGAGACCGGCCCGGCGTACCGCCGTTCGCAGCGCGCGTCCGCTCCGTCCGATCTCGCGTCGATTGTCGAATGTGTCCGCCGGGCGCCCCAGGCGCTGCTGGTCCTCGACTACGATGGCACGCTCGTCCCCTTCGCCCCGACGCCCGACGAGGCCGTCCCGGATCCTGACCTGCGCGACCTTCTGAGCGCGCTGGCGGCGCGGCCCGGCCTGCACGTGCACGTGGTCAGCGGACGCACCCGCGCTTCGCTTGACCGCTGGCTCGGCTGCCTTCCCGTCGGCCTGCACGCGGAGCACGGCCTCTGGTCACGCCTTGCGCCGGGCGCGCCCTGGCGCATCCTGCGCCCCGTGTCGCAGGAGTGGAAGGAGAAGGTCCGCCCGATCATGGAGCACTTCGTCGGCGCGACCCGCGGCACCTTCATCGAGGAGAAGACCGGCTCGCTCGCGTGGCACTACCGGCTGGCGAAGGCAGACTTCGCGCCGGAGACCGATTTCGGCGAGTACCAGGCGAAGGAGTTGCGCCTGCTGCTCGGCGAGATGCTGAGCAACGCCCCCGTCCAGGTCCTCGCCGGCAACAAGGTCGTGGAAGTGCGGCCGCAGGGCGTCCACAAGGGGATGATCGTGCCCGTGCTCCTCTCGACGATCGAGGATCAGGCGCCCATCCTCGTGGTCGGCGACGACCGCACCGACGAAGACATCTTCGCTGCCCTCCCGGATGACGCGCTCACGGTGCACGTCGGGTCGGGCGTCAGCCTCGCCCAGTTCCGCGTCGATACGCCCGCCGACGTCCGCCGCCTCCTCCGCGCCATCGTCGCCTGACGCGGCCGGTCACGGCCGCGCGCCGCCCAGTAGCGCTCCGCGCGCACCGGCGCGCCGGACTGTGCTACGATAGCCGCCAGCGCAGTCCGGTCTGCGGAGACTGCCATGTGAAGGGAGAGACGACATGGTCCGCAATGCGCTCCAGCACGGCGAGGACGGCCACGGCCTGCCGCTGATCGGCACGCTCGCCGGTGCCGCCGGTGCCATCCTGCTCGCGGTCGGCGCGGCCAACGGCACCGGCGCGCTGGCGATCGTCGGCGGCATCGTCCTCGCGGTCGCGCTCACGGCCACCATGGTGCTGAACCACGTCGGCGTCGAGTACGACATCTACCGCCGGCTCGACGAGATCGAAAAGAAGAGGTAGGGACAGATCCTCAGACCTGTCCGCCGCCGGTGGCCCCTCGCCTCGCGGACTGTAGCCGCGGAGGTTCAGCTTCGGCCGGCGCCTCAGACGACCTCCTGCCCGGTCAGCCGCCGGTATGCCTCCCTGTACCGCTCCGACGTGCCGCGCACGACCTCGGGCGGCAGCGCCGGCGCCGGCGGCTCCCGGTCCCAGCCGGATGCGCTCAGCCAGTCCCGCACGTACTGCTTGTCGAAGCTCGGCTGCGGCTGCCCGGGCCGGTAATCGGCGACGTCCCAGAAGCGGCTCGAGTCCGGTGTCAGGATCTCGTCGATGACGATCAGCTCGCCCTCGCGCCAACCGAACTCGAACTTCGTGTCGGCGATGATGATCCCCCGCTCGCGCGCGTACGCCGCCGCGAAGTTGTACAGCGCCAAGCTCCGCAGCTTCAGCACCTGCGCCGGCTCCGGCCCCACTTCCTGGATCAGGTCAGAGAGCGTCATCGGCTCGTCGTGGCCCTCTTCGGCCTTCGTCGTCGGCGTGAACATCGGCTCCGTGAGCTGCTGGCTCTCCACCATCCCCTTCTCCAGCCGCACGCCGTTCACTGTGCCCCACTGCTTGTACTCCGTCCACGCCGACCCCGAGAGGTACCCTCGCACGATGCACTCCACGTCGACGCGCTGTGCCTTCTTGACGATCGACGTGCGGCCGATCAGCTCCGCCGGCAGCGCGAACGGCAGGTCGTCGGCCGCTGTCCCATCCGCGAGACGGATGAAGTGGTTCGGCACGACATCCTTCGTGCGCGAGAACCACCACGCCGACATCTGGCTCAGGACTTTGCCCTTGTCGGGGATGCCCGTCGGCAGCACCGCGTCGAACGCCGAGATCCGGTCGGTCGCGACGATGAGCAGGCGGTCGCCCAGGTCGTACGTGTCGCGGACCTTACCGCGGTACGTCCTGTCCGGGAGTGGGGAGTCGATCAGCAGCGGCATCGGCTTGTCTTCTCGCTTTCAGGTCGTAGTACAACAACGTCTGTGCGGTCACCGCGAACGGTAGCACGAGCGCCGACACCACGCTCGTCACCACCGCCGCCACCAGCGTCGGCGCCAGCGTGGCCGCGGTCGCGAGCAGCAGCGGCCCGAGCTGGATCAGCGTGATCACCACGACGATCCCGAAGGTCCGCCACCAGCGCCCGCGCACCGCGTCCGCGCTCGCGTCGAGCGCCGTCCAGCGGTCGCCGCCCTCCATCATCACCGCCTGTTCGGCGAAGAGCCAGCGCACCGAGAGATACAGCGTGAGCGCGAACGGCACGGTCACCAGCCACCAGTTGCGGCGGCCGTCGATCGTGGCTCCCGGGTGCGTCAGCCACCAGAGGGTCAGTGCCGGCACGGCGGCGAGCGAGAGCACGCCGAGCCCCGCGGCCAGGAGCGCTGTCGCGATGACGGGCCGGAACCGCTCGAACGCCGCGTCGATCGCGCGGGAGAAGCCGGGCGCCGTGCCGCCGGAGAACTCGTGCACCGCCGCGATCAGCGCCGCGCTCGCAAGCAGCGAGACGAGCACCGCCGGGATGATCAGCAGCGAGACGATGTTCTGCTGAGCCGCCTGCGACCCCACGCGCCGCTGCACGACCGCGATCAGCATCTGGAGCGGCACCGTGGTCAGTGCGATGCCGAGGAGCGTCGCGAAGTTCCGCCCGTACGCCCGGTACGCCAGCCCGACGATATCGCCGAGGTCGTGCTGTCCGCGCAGGTCCGCGTTCACACGAGTCCGAGCCGCCGGAAGCTCTCGTCCACCTGCCGCGTATAGGCGCCGTAGTCGAAGATCGCGTCCAGCGCGGCGCCGCCGAGGCGCGACGTGACGCGCGCGTCCGCCTCGAGCAGCGGGCGGAATGCCGCGCGCTCCTTCCACGCCCGCATCGCGTGCGACTGCACGACCTTGTACGCGTCCTGCCGCGACATGCCGGCGTCGATCAGCGCGAGCAGCACCCGCTGCGAGAACACGAGCCCCTGCGTCAGCTCCAGGTTGCGGCGCATGTTCTCCGGGTAGACCTGCAGGCCCCGCATGATCTCCGTGAACAGCGACAGCATGTAATCGAGCAGGATGCACGAGTCCGGCAGGATGATCCGCTCCGCCGATGAGTGTGAGATGTCCCGCTCGTGCCACAGCGCGACGTCCTCCGTCGCGGTCACGGCGTGGCCGCGCAGCACGCGGGCGAGCCCGCAGACCCGCTCGCACAGCTCCGGGTTGCGCTTGTGCGGCATCGCGCTCGAGCCGGTCTGGCCCTCGCTGAACGGCTCCTCCGTCTCCAGCACCTCGGTCCGCTGCAAGTGCCGCAGCTCGAGCGCGAACCGCTCGAGTGATGCCCCGACGAGCGACAGCGTCTGCACGAACTGCGCGTGCCGGTCGCGCGCCACCACCTGCGTGCTCACCGGCTCGACGCCCAGCCCGAGCCGCGCGCACACGCGCTCCTCGACCTCCGGCGGCACCGTCGCGTGCGTGCCGACGGCGCCGCTGATCTTGCCGACGGCGATCTGCGCCTTCGCGTCGGCCAGGCGCTGCTGGTCGCGCCGCACCTCCGCCACCCAGCCGGCCAGCTTCAGCCCGAACGTCGTCGGCTCCGCGTGCACGCCGTGCGACCGGCCGATCGTCAGGGTGTCCTTGAACTCGACCGCCCGCCGTTCGATCACACCCCGCAGCTCCGCCAGCCCCGCTTCGATGATCGATGCGGCGTCGCGCAGTTGCAGCGCCGTCGCCGTGTCCCATACGTCCGACGACGTCAGCCCCAGGTGCACCCAGCGCCCCTCTTCGCCGAGGCTGTCGGCGACCGAGCGCAGGAACGCCGTGACGTCGTGGTGCGTCTCCGCCTGGTAGCGGTTCAGGTCGTCGAGGTTGTAGCGCGCCCGCCGCACCTTCTCGGCGTCCGCGGCCGGCACGCGCCCCGCCTCCGCCCAGGCGTCGACGACCGCTACCTCGACCGCCAGCCAGCGGTCGAACTTCCCCTCGTCGGACCAGATCGCCCCCATCTCGGGACGTGTGTAGCGCTCGATCATGGCCCGCCTCCGGCGCAGAACAACCAGCAAACAGCAGACAGCAAGGTGCTCATCCCAAACTGGCGCGCGGACGCCCCCGGCTGCGCAATGCAACAAACGAGGACGTGGCGGTGCTGCTTGCTACGCCCCTTTGGTGACGACGGGGCGCGGCGAGCAGCACCCATGCACCGGAAGCTTCTGCGAAGCGTTCCTCCACCCTCTATCCTCCGGCTTCCAGTGTCCGGGATCTCGCAAGCGCCCGCTAGCCGCCGGCCAGCCCCGCGCGATACGCGTCGTATGCCGCCCGCACGTCCGCGTGCCCCAGTGCCAGGATCTCCGCCGCCAGCGCTGCCGCGTTGCGCGCCCCCCAGGCGCCGATCGCCACCGTCGCCACCGGCATGCCCGGCGGCATCTGCACCATCGAGTACAAGGCATCGATGCCCTTCAGTTCGCTCGACGCCAGCGGCACGCCGATCACCGGCAGCGGCGTGTACGACTTGCAGACCCCCGGCAGCGCCGCCGCGCCGCCCGCCGCCGCGATGATCACCTCGATCCCCCGCTCGCGCGCCATCGTCACGTACTCCCGCACGGTGTCCGGCGCGCGGTGCGCCGACATCACGTGAACCTCGTACTCGATGCCGAACTTCGTCAGCGTCTCCATGCACGGCTGCATCACGTCCATATCGGACTTCGACCCCATCAGCACGGCCACCAGCGCGGTCATGTGTCCCTCACTCTCCGACCCCCTCTCCCACAAGGGGCGAGGGGGACGGCGGGGCATCGTCGCTCGCGCCGATGTCCCGCCGGTAGTGCATCCCGTCGAAGCGGATCCGCGCGACGTTCCGGTACGCCTTCTCGCGCGCCTGCGGGACGGTCGGCGCCGTCGCCGTCACCGCCAGCACTCGCCCGCCGTTCGTGACGATGCGCCCCGCGGCGTCGACCTTCGTGCCGGCGTGGAACACCAGCGCGTCGCCGTCGACGTCCCCCAGCCCGTCGATTGGCTTGCCCGTCTCGTACGCCCCCGGATAGCCGCCCGATGCCAGCATCACCGTCACCGCCGCCTCGTCGGTCCAGCGCACGTCCACGCCATCGAGCGTCCCATCGGCGCACGCGACCATGATCTCTAGCAGGTCGCTCTCCAGCCGCGGCAGCAATACCTCCGTCTCCGGGTCGCCGAAGCGGCAGTTGAACTCGAGCACGCGCGGGCCGCCAGCCGTGATCATCAGCCCCGGGAACAGCACGCCCCGGTACGGCGCACCCTCGGCGGCCAGCGCGGCGACCGTCCGTTCCGTCACTTCGCGCCGGACGGTCGCCGCCACGTCGTCGCGCAGCCAGGACGCCGGGCTGTACGCGCCCATCCCCCCGGTGTTCGGGCCGATGTCCCCGTCGTACACCGCCTTGTGGTCGCAGGCGAACGGCATGTGCACGATGTGCTGCCCGTCGCTGAACGCGTGCGCGCTCACCTCTCGGCCCGCCAGCCGGTCTTCGATGACGACGGTGCGCCCCGCCGCCCCGAGCGCGCCTTCGACCAGCAGCCCCCGCAGCGCGTCGATCGCCTCCTCGTGGGAGTCCGTGACGATCGCCCCCTTGCCCGCCGCCAGCCCGTCCGCCTTCACCACCACGTCGCCGGCGCGCGACTCCACGTACGCACGCGCCGCCTCGAAGTCGTCGAAGCGCGCCGCCGCGCCCATCGGCACGCCGTGACGCCGCATGACCTCTTTCGCGAACGCCTTCGACGATTCGATGCGCGCCGCTGCCTGCGACGGCCCGAAGGCGCGGATGCCGGCGATCTGCAGCCGGTCCGCCAGCCCGAAACTCAGCGGGTCCTCCGGCCCGATCGCCACCAGCTCCACGCGACGCTCGCGCGCGGCCGCGACGACGGCGCCACAGTAGGCGTCGATCTGTTCCTGCGGCGCGTCCGCCTTCGGTACCACGAGCGGCAGCGTCTCCGCGAGCTGCGCGATGCCGGCGTTGCCCGGCGCGGCATAGAGCGCGCCCAGCCGTGGCGACTGCCGCAGCTTCCACGCGATCGCGTGCTCTCGCGCCCCGGACCCGATGAGCAGGACATCCATGGGATCAGATCGCACGTGCGCGGGAGTCCGCCGTGGCTCGAACCTCTAACATCCAACATCCAGCATCGGCTCGCCTCGCTGACGATCGCTCGTCCCGCCCGCGGTCACGCGTCCTTCTCCGGCGCTTCCGCGATGCCGCGCAACACGAGCGCCAGCGCCACCGCCATGAGCATGGGCGCCAGCAGGCGCAGCAGCCGCGGCCGCAGCGTCCGCCGCGTGGTGGCGGGCCGGCGCGCGTAGACGCGGCGCGGCGCGTCGTACGCCTCGCCCGAAGCGCCCCTCCCGTTCGTGCTCGGCGCGTGCTCGATGGTCATCGCTCTCTACCCTCTTACGTCCAACATCCAAGATTCGCCAGCGCCCGTCACTCCCACTCGATCGTGCCCGGCGGCTTCGACGTGATGTCGTACACCACGCGGTTCACGCCCGGCACTTCGTTGACGATGCGGCTGCTGATCCGCGCCAGTACGTCGTACGGCAGACGTGCCCAGTCCGCCGTCATCGCGTCCTCCGCGTTCACCGCGCGCAGCGCCACGACGTGCCCGTACGTGCGGAAGTCACCCATCACCCCCACCGAGCGCGTATCCGTCAGCACGGCAAAGGACTGCCACAGGTCGTAGTACAGCTTCGCCTTCTTGATCTCATCCATGACGATCCAGTCGGCCGCCTGGAGCACCGCGACGCGCTCCGCCGTCACCTCGCCGATGATCCGGATCGCCAGCCCCGGCCCCGGGAACGGCTGCCGGTACACCATCTCGTCCGGCAGGCCCAGTGCGAGGCCGACCTGGCGCACCTCGTCCTTGAACAGGAAGCGCAGCGGCTCGACCAGCTCGAACGTCAGCTCCTTCGGCAGCCCGCCGACGTTGTGGTGCGACTTGATCTTCACCGCCGCGCCGCCGCCCGGCGCGCTCTCGATCACGTCCGGGTACGTCGTGCCCTGCACCATGAAGTCGACGGCGCCGATCTTGTCCGCCTCCGCCTCGAAGACGCGGATGAACGTCTCACCGACGATCCGCCGCTTCTGCTCCGGGTCGATGATGCCGCGAAGCTGCGTCAGGAAGCGCTCCGCCGCGTCGACGTGCACCAGTTGCATCTGCATGTGGCGCTCGAAGGTGTCCACCACGCGCTCCGGCTCCTCGCGCCGCATCAGCCCGTTGTCGACGAAGATGCAGGTGAGCTGGTCGCCCACGGCGCGGTGCACCAGCGTCGCCGCGACCGCCGAGTCGACGCCCCCGGAGAGCGCGCAGATCACGCGGCCGCCGCCCACCTGCCGGCGGATGCGGTTGATACTGTCCGCGACGAAGTTGCCCGCCGTCCAGTCGCCCCGGCAGCCGCAGAGCTTGTACAGGAAGTTCTCGATCACCTGCTTGCCCTGCGGCGTGTGCGCCACTTCCGGGTGGAACTGGATGCCGATCATCCCGCGCTCGTCGCCCATTGCCGCGATCGGCGAGTTGTCCGAGTAGGCGAGCGAGCGGAAGCCCGGCGGCATCTCCACGATCCGGTCCCCGTGCGACATCCATACCGGCAGCGACGCCGGCAGCTCCGCGAACAGCGGCGTCTCGCCGTCGCCGCGATGCACCACCGCGTGGCCGTACTCGCGCTCGTCCGACGGCGCCACCTTGCCGCCGAGCTGGTGCGCCAGGAGCTGCATGCCGTAGCAGATGCCCAGCACCGGCAGGCCACGCTCGAACACCCACGCCGGGGCCATCGGCGCGTCGAGGTCGTACACGCTCGCCGGCCCGCCCGACAGCACCACGCCGCGCGGGCGCAGCTTCTCCACCTGCTCCCAGGTCGCCGTGTGCGGCACCAGCTCGCAGTACACGCGGCACTCCCGGATGCGGCGCGCGATCAGCATCGAGTACTGCGAACCGAAGTCGATGACGACGACGGCCTCGGGCGGCGCCGGCACGGGCGGCGGCGTCGCCGCCGCCGCTTCGCCGCTCTTCTCCCGCGCGATCTCGAGGTATGCGGAGACTTCGAGGTCGTCCGAGGTGCGGACCCGGTGTGAGGTGTGCGGCTCAGGCATCGCGTATCCTGTGTGGAACGGGAGCGGTGGCCTGAGTGTAGCCAGCAGCAGCCTCCGGGGTCAATATCTTCTGCTCATCGACATAAGCATTTGGACCAGAACGACGCCTATCGTCGCGCGCTCGACGTCCTCCGCGAGGGAGGCGTCGTCGCGCTGCCCACCGATACGGTGTACGGCCTCGTCGCCGTCGCGACCGACGACGCGGCGGTGCAGCATGTACTCGACATAAAGCGACGCCCTGCCGGCGAGTCGCTGCCGCTGTTCGTCGCCTCGCTCGAGCAGGCCGAGCTGATCGCCGCGCTGACGCCGCCGGCGCGCGTGCTCGCCGCGCGGTTCTGGCCCGGCGCGCTCACCATCGTGCTGCGGCGCAGGCCGGAGTTTCGCACGCTGGCGGCGGCAGGGGACACCGTGGGCGTGCGCGTGCCCGCCGACCCCGTGCTGCGCGAGCTGGCGGCGCAGCTCGGGCCGCTCACGGGCACCAGCGCGAACCGCTCCGGCCACCCCGAGGCGCGTACGGCCGCCGAAGTCCGCGCGCAGCTCGGCGACGACGCCGACCTCGTCGTCGATGCGCCGCTGCCCGCGAGCGGCGTGCCCTCGACCGTCGTCGACTGCACCGATGAGCGTACGGTGCGCGTCCTCCGCGAGGGCGCCGTGCGCCGCGCCGACATCGCTCTCGTGCTGGCAGGCGTCGCCGAGGTCGCCTGACGCCGGGCGCCACCCCGATCCGAGTTCTCGTGCCGCTCTGTTATCATGGCGCCGCGAGCGCGCTGCGCCCTGGGGTTCGACGCCGTTGAGGCATGCAAGACGAAATCGCCCGCAGATGCGCTCGACATAACTAGAGATCGGCCATCTGGTCACCACACGATCTGCCGCGAACAAGCGGGGCGCCTGACCCCGAGGAGCCGTCCGATGCCCGCCCTCCGCGCCGTCCCGCCGCTTCGCATCTCCCGGATGCTCGTCCGGTGAGCGAGACCAGCGCCCTCCCCGCGGCCGGCGCCGCCCGCGTCGCAGCGCTGCTCACGCGCTATCGGGAGCGCGTCCTCGCTGCCCTGCGCGAAACGGTGGATGGCGCGGGCGTCGGCTACGCCGGCTACATGCGCTACCACTTCGGCTGGCAGGACGCCGCCGGCAACCCGATCGCCGAGGCCGCCGGCAAGATGCTGCGCCCCGCGCTCTGCCTGCTCTGCTGCGAGGCCGTCGGCGGCGATGCCGCGCGCGCGCTGCCCGCGGCCGTCGCGCTCGAGCTGGTCCACAACTTCACCCTCATCCACGACGACATCGAGGACAGCAGCGACACGCGGCACGGCCGCACGACGCTCTGGCGCGTCGCCGGCATCCCCCAGGCGATCAACACCGGCGACGGCATGTTCGTGCTCGCCCACCGCACGCTGCTGCGGCTCGCCGACGCCGGCGTCGCCGCGGACCGCGTGCTGGACGCCGTGCGCGCACTGGACGACGCCTGCGTCGGCCTCTGCGACGGCCAGCACGCCGACATTGGCTTCGAAGGGACGGCGCACGTCACGTTGGAACAGTACGAGGCGATGGTCGCCGGAAAGACGGCCGCGCTCCTCGGCGCCTCCGCCGCGGTCGGCGCCATCGCGGGGGGCGCGGAGGCGCGTGCCGTCGATGCGTTCGGCGCCTGCGGCCGGCGGCTCGGCATGGCGTTCCAGGTGCAGGACGACGTGCTCGGCATCTGGGGCGACGCCGGCACGACCGGCAAGCCCGTGGCCGACGACATCCGCTCCCGAAAGAAGTCGTTCCCGGTGGTCTACGCGCTCGGGTCGCTGCCCACCGCGGAGCGCGAGCGGCTGCGCACGGTATACGAGCAACCGTCGCTGGGCGAAGACGACGTCGCGCTCGTGCTGCGCCTGCTCGAGGCGGCGGGCGCGCGCGACGCGTCCGCGCAGGCGGCGAAGCGTTGGGCCGCCGCTGCCCTCGACGCCGTGCGCGAGGTCGAGATGCATCCCGACCGCCGCGCCGACATCGAGGCGCTCGCCGCGTTCTTCGTGGACCGCAGCGCATGACCGCCGCAACGCACGCCGCGGTCGCGCTCGATCGACTTTGCACCCGTGCGCAACGGGTGCCTGTGGATCGCAACCGCCCATGAACAAGAAGACCATCCGAGACATCGACGTCCACGGCAAGCGCGCGCTCGTGCGCGTCGACTTCAATGTGCCGATGGACAAGGCGACGCACCGCATCCTCGACGACACACGCATCCGCGCCGCGCTGCCGACCATCGCCTACCTGCGCGAGCACGGCGCCAGCGTGGTACTGATGTCGCACCTCGGCCGCCCGGATGGCAAGGTCGTCGATGACCTGCGGCTCGCGCCGATCGCCGCGCGCCTCGCCGAGCTGCTTGCTGTCCCCGTCCCGTGCGCGACTGACGTCGCCGGCCCGTCCGCGCACGCCGTCGTCGCGGCGATGAAGCCCGGCGGCGTCGCGATGCTCGAGAATGTGCGCTTCGAGCGCGGCGAGGAGCGCGACGACCCGGAGCTGGCGAAACAGTTGGCCGCGTTCGGCGACGTGTACGTCAACGACGCCTTCGGCACGGCACACCGCGCCCACGCATCGACCGCCGGCGTTGCGGCGTACCTGCCGGCCGTTGCCGGCCTGCTCATGGAGAAGGAGATCGACTACCTGGGCCGCGTCGTCAGCGACCCCGTGCGCCCCGTAGTCGCCATCATCGGCGGCGCCAAGATCAGCACCAAGATCGGCGTCCTGCGCCATCTGCTGTCGAAGGTTGACGTGCTGCTCGTCGGTGGCGGCATGGCGAGCACCTTGCTGAAGGCGCAGGGCGTCGATGTCGGCGCCTCGCTCGTTGAGGATGGACAGCTCGACGACGCGCGCGCGGTCGTCGCCGAGGCGGCCAGCCGCGGCGTCGGCCTGGCGCTCCCCCAGGATGCGGTCGTTGCGGAGCGCTTCGCCGCCGACGCCCAGCCCCGTACGGTCGGCATCGATGCGGTGCCCCCCGGCTGGATGATCCTTGATGTCGGACCAGAGACGGTGCGGGCGTACGAGGCGAAGCTCGCTCCGGCGAAGACCGTCGTCTGGAACGGCCCGCTCGGGGTCGCCGAATGGCCGGCGTTCGCGCAGGGATCCGTCGCGGTCGCGCGCTTCCTGGCGGCGTCGCCCGCGACCGTGATCATCGGCGGCGGCGAGACGGTCGCGCTCGTCACCGAACTCGGCCTGGCCCCGAAGTACGCGCACGTCTCGACGGGCGGCGGCGCCTCGCTGGAGTTCCTCGAGGGGCGCACGCTCCCCGGCGTCGCCGCGCTCCTCGACCGGGAGCCGGGGCGCTGACGGCCGCCGGGCTCTGCATCGGCAGGATGGCGCGCGTTTGATCCGCCGATCCTGCTTTGTTACCCTCATCGGGTGGCCCGCCAAGGCGGGTCTTTATCATGGAGACGAGCGGCGGCGCGACCCCGCCGCCGGGGAGACCTGACGATGGCGGACAAGGGACTGGACGTGGCGCCGCGCACGGTGCTTGGCAAGAAGGTGAAGGCGCTGCGCCGCGGTGGCGTCACGCCCGCCAACATCTACGGTCACAAGATCGACTCGACCGCCGTGCAGGCGGAGACCGCCGTGCTCACCCACCTGCTGCGCGGCATGACGCGCAACGCCATCATCGACCTGCGCGTCGCGGGAGAGCCGCAGGCGCGCCCCGTCGTCGTCCGCGAGGTCGACCGCGACCCCGTGAGCACCGAGATCCTGCACGTCGACTTCTACCAGATCTCGATGACGGAGAAGATGCGCGCCGAAGTGCCGGTCGTGCTCGTTGGCACGTCGCCCGCCGTCTCGACCTACGGCGGCGTACTCCTCCAGACGCTCGAGCTCGTCCCCGTCGAGGCGCTGCCCGGCGACATCCCCGCGCAGTTCGAGGTCGATGTCACGCTGCTGACCGAACTGGAGCAGTCCGTCCACGTCCGCGACCTCGATGTCGACACGGGCAAGGTGACCGTCCACATCGACCCGGACGTCGTGCTGGCGCGCGTCGCCTCGCCGCGGCTCGCGACCGCCGAGGAGACGGCCGCCGAAGCAGCGGAGGCCGCCGCACCCGCTGCTGGCGAGACGCCCGCGGCAGCGCCCGCGACCGGTACGGCGGCGGAGGCGCGCCCGCCTCAGGGTGTCAGCCGTCCTGGTTGAACCGCGGCTCGCGCTTCTCCATGAACGCCCGCACGGCTTCGCGGTGATCCGGCTCGGTCTGCCGCTCCCGGATCGAGTAGCTCTCGAGTGCCACGACGCGCCGCAGGTCCTGCTCCATGGCGTTCATGTGGAGCATCCGCTTCGCCGCCCAGACCGCCTCGTGCGGGTTCGCGGCGATCTCCTCCGCCAGCTTCAGCGCCGCCGGCAGCAGCTCGCCGGGCGCCACCAGCGCTTCCACGAGCCCGCGCCGCAGCGCCTCCTGCGCGTCGATGATGCGCCCGGTCAGGGTCATGAATAGCGCGTTCGGCAGCCCGGCGACGAGCGGCAGGTAGCGGGTACTGCCGCATTCGGGCGTCAGTCCCACCTTCACGAAGCGCGCCGAGAAGCGCGCCTCCGTCGAGGCGATGCGGATGTCGCACGCGAGCGTCATGGTCAACCCGATGCCAACGGCGACGCCATTGATCGCCGCGACGACGGGCTTGCCCTGCGAGAGTGCGATCGGCACCTCCGGGCTGCCGGCCTCGGACAGCATGTTCGAGCGGCGTCGGGGCGCAGCGCCCTGGAGTTCCCGATCCCAGCCGGAGATGTCGGCGCCGGCGCAGAAGCCGCGCCCCGCGCCCGTGACGACGACGCAGCCGATGGCGGCGTCTGTCGCCGCCCGGCGGACCGCGGCGATGAACTCGTCCTCCATCGTCGGCGTCCAGGCGTTCAGCTTCTCCGGGCGGTTCAGGGTGATCAGCGCGACCGCGCCGCGCGCCTCGTAGAGGATGTGCTCGTAGTCCGCCATGCCCGCTCCTTCCGCGTCCGGCCCCGCGCCGGTCCGCGCAGGCGCATGATGCGGTGCGGGTGGCCGTGAGACAAGGCGCGGCGGCACGGCGAGGGCACGGGCGCCGCGGGAGCCTGGCGAATGACGAAGGCCTCGCAACCGCGAGGCCAACGTCGCAGGCAGAGGAAGGAGGTAGCCGGCCGAACACCCCTGCAACAGCGCCGGCCGTCACTCAAGACATCGGCCCCCTGCGCCCGATCTGTAGCCGCCGCGCCGGGACGCCGGCCCCGCGCGATATCTCGACGCCGCGCATTACAATGCTGGCGTGGGCAACCCCGAGGCCGCGCGCTACCCGGACATTGGCGAATACGCGCTGATCGGCGATTCCCGCGCGTGCGCCCTCGTCTCCCGCGACGGCTCCGTCGACTGGCTGTGCCTGCCGAGCTTCGACAGCCCATCCGTGTTCGGCCGCATCCTCGACTGGGATCACGGGGGCTATTTCCAGATCGCGCCCGAGTCCGGGTACACGGCGCGCCGCCGCTACATCGATGCGACGAACGTGATCGAGACCACGTTCCACACCGCACAGGGAGAGGTTTCGGTCATCGATTTCATGCCCGCCCAGACGGAGGCGGCGAAGCGCGGAGCGCTGGCTCCGCTGCGCATGCTGGTCCGCATCGTCGAGGGCCGCAGTGGCGCCGTGCCGATGCGCCTGGCGTACATGCCGCGGCCTGAATATGGGCGGGGTGCCGTGCGGTGCCAGGTGCGGGCGCCGGCGGAGGTCACGGCGATGCGCGGCCGTCACACGCTGCACCTGCGCGGCGCCATGCCCCTCGACTGCGGGCCGGACCACGCCCTCGCCCGGTTCGAGGTGGCGGCCGGGCAGCGGCTGCGCTTCTCGCTCGCCTACTCGTACGAAGAGCCGGCGGTGATCGTCTCCGATGGCTACGTCGACCTGCTCTATGGCCAGACCATCGCGTTCTGGCGCGACTGGTCGGCGCAGTGCCGCTACGACGGCCCGTACCGCGGCGAGGTGCTGCGCAGCGCGCTCGCGCTGAAGCTGCTTGCCAACGCGCCATCGGGCGCGATCGTGGCGGCGCCGACGACGTCGCTCCCGGAGTGTATCGGCGGGCCGCGCAACTGGGACTATCGGTTCTGCTGGATCCGCGACGCGGCCTTTACCATCAAGGCGTTCCTCAGCATCGGCCTGGAGGCGGAGGCGAACGCCTTCCTGAGCTGGCTGATGGACGCGACGAACCAGACGGCGCCGCGGCTCAACCCCCTCTACACGCTGCTCGGCGATCGCCACGTCCGCGAGCGCGAGCTCGGACACATGGAGGGGTACCGCGGCTCGAAGCCCGTCCGCATCGGCAACGATGCCGTCCACCAGGCACAGCTCGACGTCTACGGCGAGCTGATCGATGCCTTCCACACCTTCATCGAACATCACGGAGGGCGGGTCGCAGGCGACGATGCGAAGTTCATCCGGCGCGTCGCGGACTACGTCTCTGGTCACTGGGCAGAGCCCGACAACGGCATCTGGGAGGCGCGGGCACAGCCGCGGCAGTACGTCGAGTCGAAGGTCATGGCGTGGGACGCGCTCACGCACGCCGCCGCGCTCGTCGATGAGGGGCGTATCAGCGGCGACGCCGCCCGCTGGCGCGCCGAGGCGGCGAAGATCCACGAGACCGTGCTGCGGCGGGGCTTCAACGCGCAGATCGGCGCCTTCACGCAAACGCTCGACGGGGCGATCCTCGACGCGTCGGTGCTGGCGATGTCCGTGGTGCGCTTCATCGAGCCCGATGACCCGCGCATGCTCTCGACGATCGACGCGCTGCGCCGCACGCTCGCGCCGGACGGCTTCCTGCGGCGCTACGCCGGCTTTGATGACGGGATCGCCGGCGACGAGGGTGCGTTCCTCTTCTGCAACTTCTGGCTGTCGGCGGCGCTCGCGCGTGCCGGCAGGGCAGCGGAGGCCCGCGCCGTGTTCGAACAGACGATGACAGCGGCGAACGACGTAGGCCTGCTGTCGGAGGAGTACGCCCCCGCGACAAAGACGCGACTTGGCAACTTCCCGCAGGGACTCAGCCACCTGTCGCTGATCACCGCGGCGCTCGCCATCGACGACGCGGAGCGCGGAGGCGGGAGGGATCATCGCCACGCCCCGCCGAAGTAGGGCCGGGCGGCCGCGCGTCAGTCGCGCGGGCTCAGCTTGTAGAAGTACCCGAGGATGGCACCGTATATGATGTGCGCGAGCAGCGTCACCACCGGCGTCCGGCGGCCGTAGTTCAGCGCCATGAACCCCGGTGGCTCCAGGCGCGTCGTCGGCTGCGGCCCGGTGAAGTCCGATGCCATGCGCGGGTGCGCGCCCGGCAGCAGGGGCAGCACCGCCAGCAGCACGAACAGGCCGTGCACCAGCCCGATCGCGGCGCCGACGAACGCGCCCGACCGGCGCCAGGCGTGGAACGTCGCGACGTACAGCCAGCCGACGATCCAGCCGTTCAGCATGTGCACGACAAACCCCTCGACCTTTGCCCGGTCGCGGTCGGGCGTCAACATCGTGCCCAGCATGAGCGGTAGGTCCATACGCGTGAAGCCGGTCGCCTGCGCGGTGCGGAGCGTGCCGGTCAGGAAGAACGTCGCCACCAGGCTGCCCAGCACATGGTTGCGGGCGTGCTGGCCACGCGTCACGCGGTCGCTCGTCATGGCCGCAGTGTACCGCCACCCTCCGGCGGCGAGGAATCGGGTGACGGCGACGCACGCTGCGGATCTCGTACCGCGGGGGTACACTGGCGCTCGTGAAGCGAGATCTCAGCCAGCGCGTCATGCGGCTGCCGCTGCGCTCCAAGGCGCGGCTCCTCTGGCGCATGCTCCGCGACCCGGACGTGCCGGGCTCTGCCAAGGCGGTCCTGCCACTCGTCGCCCTCTACCTTGCGATGCCGTTCGATCTCGTCCCTGACCGCATTCCGGTGCTCGGCGAGGTCGACGACCTGCTGGTGATCGCGCTCGGCTTCGGGATGTTCGTGCTCCTGACGCCCCGGCACGTCGTCGAGCGACACCTCGCGGCATGCGAATGAGCGGCGGACTGCTCGCCGGCGCCGCCGTTGTCTCGATCGCGCCGCGCGCGGAGGACCTCGCGGCCGGCGTGTATCTGGGCGGCTTTGGGAGCTACCGCAACCGCCGCGCGGCCGGCGTGCACGACGAGCCGTGGTGTCGCGCGCTCGCGCTCTCCGACGGCACGCTGACCCTGATCGTCGCCGCGCTCGACCTCGTCGGCGCCAGCGGCCCGCTGCTGGCGTCGGTCCGCGACGACGCGTCGCGCCTGATGGGCGTCGCGCCGGAGCGGATCATCGTCTGCTGCACGCACAGCCACGCCAGTCCCGACCTGCAGGGGCTGTGGGGTGGCGTCCCGGCGTCGTACCGCACCCATGTCGCGCACCGCGCGGCGAGCGCGATCTGGGAGGCGCTGCAGGCGCTGGTCCCGGTGACGGCGACGGCGGCGACGGCCACGCTCGACGGCCACGTCCGCAACCGGCGCGGCTGGCCGGAGACGGATGTCGCGCTGACCGCGCTGCGCTTCACCGGCGCCGGCGGCTGGCCCGTCGCCACCCTCGTCAATTACGCCTGCCACCCGACGGCGAGCGGCCCGGAGAACAGCGACGTGTCGCGCGACTGGTGCGGCTATGCCGTCGATGCCGTGGAGCGCGAGCTGGGCGGCCCGGCGCTGTACGTCAACGGGGCGATCGGCGACGTGAACCCGGCGCGCGACGGCAGCTTCGAGGCGGCGGAGGCGCTCGGCGCCGCCGTCGCGCGCCGGACGGTCGAGGCGCTGGAGATGGCGACCGCGGTCGGTGGTGCGCTGGATGTGCGCATGCGTGTGCTCGAGCTGCCGCTGAACTTCGAGCGTCTGGCGCAGCGCGTGCAGGACGCTGTTGGCCGCGCGGGCCCCGCCCTCTCGCTGCTGAGCAGGGCCGGCGGCCTGCACGGCGCCGCCCGGGCGCTGCACGCGGCGGGCCGCCCGGACCTGGCGCAGATCGTCGCGGCGTTCGAGGGCATCTCCGAGCGCCGCCTGGTACACCGGGACGGCAAGACCTACCTGTCGACCCACTGCGGCTACCTGCGCGTCGGTGGCGACGTGGAGGCCTTCTGCGCTCCGGGCGAGGTGCTGACGCGCCTCGCGCTGCCGCTGCGCGCGTCGCTGGGCGCGCGCCACCGGCTGTTCCTGGGCATGGCACAGGATACGCTTGGCTACTTCCTTCCCGAGGACGAGTGGATGAGCGGGCGCAATCACAACTACGAGGAGTCGGTATCGACGGGGAAGCATGCGGGCACCGTGCTGGCGGACGCGCTGCTCTCCCTCGTGCGGCACGGGGAGGCGCGCGCGTGAGGCTGCCGCTCGTGACCTCGCACGCCGCCTGCAAGGGCCACGCGCCGGAGAACACGCTCGCCGGCGTCGAGCGCGCGATCGCGCTCGGCGCCGACGCGATCGAGATCGACGTGCACTGCACGCTCGACCGCGTGCCGGTGCTGCTGCACGACGAGACCGTCGACCGCACGACCGACGGCAGCGGCAACGTGCACGAGATGCCGCTCGACGCCGTGCGGGCGCTCGACGCCGGTGCGCGGCAGTTCGCACCCCGCTTCGCGGGCGCGAAGGTGCCCACCCTGGCCGAGGTGCTCGACGTGACGAAGGGCAAAGTGCTGCTGCAGATCGAGGTCAAGCAGACGGGGATTGAGCAGGAGGTCGCCGCCGCCGTGCGCGCCGCGGGTGCCGTCGCGTCCTGCGAGGTGCACGCGTTCTACCCTCAGGTCGTCGAGCGCATGCGGGACGTCGAGCCCCGGATGGCGGGGGCGCTGCTCACCGACGCGCGGCGGATCGTCGACTGGGACGACTTCTTCGGGTTCGCCCTGTCGCTCGACGCGCAGGGCGTGAGTGTCCACTACGCCGCCGCGACGGCCGAGGTCGTCCGCCGCGGCCATCTCCGCTCGCTCACCTTCATGACTTGGACGGTCGACGATGGGCCGGATATCGAGCGCATGATCGACGCGGGCGTCGACAGCATCTGCAGCAATCTCCCGGACGCTGTCCGCCGGGCGGTGGATGCGACCGCGCGCCGATGATGTGACAGCGTACAGCCATCGTGTGGCCGGCGGCGGCGGCGCCGGTCGGATTCCTGGCGTGAGGACTGTGGCTCCTCGCCGACGATCAATACACGACGTCGTCCGCGCGGTACGCCTCGAGCCGCTGCTTGACGCTCTGCATGAACGCGCCGGCCTGCGCGCCGTCGAGCGCGCGGTGGTCGAAGCTCAGGCAGAGGTTCATCACGGAGCGCACGGCGAACGACGCTTCGGCCGTCACCCGCAGCTCGCGCCGGACGGCCTCCGTCGTGATGATCGCCGCCTGCCCCGGCGGGACGACGGGCTGCGACGCGATCGAGCCGAAGGAGCCGGTATTGTCGACCGTGAACGTCGGGCGACGCATCTCGTCGACCGTGAGCTTGCGTTCCCGCGCCTTCGCGCCCAGCTCGTACAGCTCGTGCGCGAGGCCCGCGATCGACTTGCGGTCGGCATCGCGGATGACCGGCACCACGAGCCCGGTCTCCGCCGCCACCGCGATGCCAATGTCGTATCGGTGGTGCACGACGATCTCGCCGTCTCCGAAGCTGCTGTTGATCCGCGGGTGCTGCTTGAGCGCGGCCACGACCGCCTGCACGAAAAACGGCGTGTAGGTCAGCGTGACGCCCTCCGTGCGCTCGAAGTCGGCCTTGATCCGCGCGCGCAGCGCCGCGAGCGCGGTGACGTCCGCCTCGACCATCATCCATGCCGGTGGTACGGTCTGCTGCGATTCGAGCATGCGCGCCGCGATCGTGCGGCGCGTCGGCGTCAGCGGCACGTGCTCGTCGCTGCCACCTGTCGCTGGCGCTTCGCCGGCCGCTGGCGCCTCGGGCAGGCGCTGCGCCGCGCTTCGGCCGGGTGGCAGGGGCGCGCCCACGACGCCGGCGCCGGCGTCCGGCGGCACAGTGTGCATCACAGGGTTCGCGACGTACGCCACCACGTCCTGGCGCGTTACGCGGCCGCCGATGCCCGTGCCCTGCACCAGCGTCAGGTCGATGCCGTGCTCGGCTGCGAGGCGCAGCACGACCGGCGAGTATTGGCGCGTCCGGTGGTACGCGCCTCTGCCGTCGGCCGCGTCCGGCGGTCGATCGCGCGCGCCCTGCACGGGAGCTACACCATCGTGCCGGGCGGACGTCGCGGCCGCGTCGCCCCGCGCGGGCTGGTCGACCGGCTGGAGCGCGGCCCGGGGGGCGACGTCGCCCGCCGCCGCGACCTCCGCGAGCGGCGTCCCGATCGGCACCACTGCGCCCTCCTCCACGAGGATCTTCGCGAGCCGGCCGGCGTACGGCGACGGGATCTCGACGACGGCCTTGTCCGTCTCGACCTCAACGAGCGGCTCGTCGAGCGCGATGTCGTCGCCTTCGTGCTTGATCCAGCGCGTGACCGTGCCCTCGGTCACGCCCTCGCCCACGTTCGGCATCGTCAGTTGCGGCATCGCACGCTCCTAGTACGCCGCGAGCTCGCGCATCGCCTGCGCGATCTTCTCGCGCGACGGCAGGCAGTACTCCTCCATGCCGGCGTTGAACGGCATCGCCGGCACGTCCGGCGATGCCAGCCGCCGGATGGGTGCGTCGAGCGCGTCGAAGGCGTGCTCGGCGATCAGCGCTGCCACCTCGGCGCCGATGCCGCCGGTGAGGTTGTCCTCGTGCACGATCAGCACCTTGCCGGTGCGCCTGGCCGCATCGAGGATCGCCCCGCGGTCGAGCGGCGCCAGCGTGCGCAGGTCGAGCACGGTCGCATCGACCGCGCGGTCCGCGGCGAGTTCCCGCGCCGCCTCCAGGCACTCGTGCGCCATCAGCCCGTAGCTGATCACCGTGATGTCGTCGCCGGTACGGCGCAGCGCGGCCGCGCCGATGCGCACCGGCGCGTCGCCGTCGAGGTCCTCCTTCAGCATGCGGTACGCCTTCTTGTGTTCGAAGTAGACGACGGGGTCCGGGTCGGCGATCGCCGCCTTGAGCAGCGCCTTCGCGTCGGCCGGCGACGATGGCGCGACGACCTTGAGGCCCGGCACGTGCGCCAGCAGCGCCTCGATCGACTGCGAGTGGTAGAGCGCGCCACGGATGCCGGCGCCGTACGGCATCCGCACGACGATCGGGCAGCCGTAGCCGCCGTCCGAGCGGTAGCGCCACTTCGCGGCCTCGCTGATGAGCTGATTGAAGGCGGGATAGGCGAAGTCGGCGAACTGGATCTCCGCGACCGGCAGGCAGCCGTTCGTCGCCATGCCGATCGCCACGCCGACGATGCTCGACTCGGCGAGCGGCGTGTCGAGCACACGCGCCGGGCCGAAGCGCGCGAGCAGCCCGTCAGTGGCGCGGAAGACACCGCCCTCCTGGATGTCCTCGCCGAGCACGATCATCGCGTCGCGCTGCTCCATCTCCTCCCACAGCGCGTCGTGGATGGCGTCGATGTAGGTCTTTTCCGTCATCACGCGTCCTCTGCGAAGACGTGGCGCAGTGCGTCCTCGGGCCGCGGGTCCGCGGCGCCCTCCGCGCTCTGCACCGCTTCCTCGATGTCGCCCTTGACCTGCGCCCTCAGTGCGGTATCCTCGTCCTCCGTGATCACGCCTTCTTCGAGGAGGTGCTTGCGGAAGCGGTCGATCGGGTCGCGCTTGATCCACTCCTCGAGCTCGGCGCGCGTGCGGTAGCGTCGGTCGTCGTCGGAAGACGTGTGCGGCACGAGGCGATAGGTCTTCGCCTCGACGAGCTTCGGGCCGCGGCCGCGGCGGCACTCTTCGATGTTCCAGCGCGCCGTCTGGTAGACCGCGAGCACGTCGTTGCCATCGACCGTCGAGCCGATGATGTCATAGCCCTTCGCGCGGTCGGCGACGTGCCGCACCGACATCTGCTTCCCGGTCGACTCGGAGATCGCGTAGCCGTTGTTCTCGCAGAAGAAAACGACGGGCAGCCGGTGGATGGTGGCGAAGTTCAGCGCCTCGTGAAAGTCGCCCTCGCTCGTGGCGCCCTCGCCGAAGTAGGCGACCGTCACCTCCTTCGATCCCCGCAGCTTCGATGCGTAGGCGATGCCGGCGGCGTGCGGAAGGTTCGCGGCGATGACGCTCGACCGCGTGACGACGCGCGCCTCCGGCCACGACCAGTGGCAGGGCATCTGGCGCCCGCCGGAGTTCGGGTCGTCGGCCTTTGCGAAGAGGCCGAGCAGGATGTCGCGCGGCGACATGCCGAGCGCGATCATCACGCCGACGTCGCGATAGTACGGCAGCACCCAGTCCGTGCCGCGGCGGAGGGCGTGCGCTGAGCCCACCTGTGCCGCCTCGTGCCCCTGGCCGGTGACCGCGAAGGCCGCGCGACCCTGCCGGTTGAGCGCGAACATGCGGTCGCTCAGCTCCCGCGACACGAGCATCTCGCGGTACATCGCCCGGTGCAGCTTGTCGGGTGCGGCACGCGGCCGGGGTTCGTTCACGCGTACCAAGGCATCGCTCCGGGCCACCCCGCGCGACCGGCGCACGTCCGGGCGGCCCCTTGTATTATCGTCCTTTTCGGGGCGTCTTGGAGCGCGCCCGCCGGAAGGGGGCGCTGCCGTTGCGGGATCGGCCTGCGCGAACGTAGAATGCGCCCAATCCGCCTCTGGAAGGCGTCCAGGAAGAGGAGGGCGACCCGATGGGTCACGAAGAAGCGCTGGCGGCGGTGCCGCTGTTCTCGCAGCTTAGCCGGAAGGACCTCACCCGTCTCAGCCGCGCCGTCGTGGAGCGCGACTACAAGAAGGGCCAGACGATCGTGAAGGAGGGCGAGCAGGCCGTCGCCTTCTTCGTCATCATCAAGGGCAAGGTCGAGGTCACGCACGCCAGCGGCGCGCGCGCGCAGAAGCTGAATGACCTCGGCGCGGGCGAGGCGTTCGGCGAGATGGCGCTGCTCGATGGCGGGCCTCGCGCGGCGACCGTGAAGGCGCTGGAGGAGACGAAGTGCCTCGTCCTCTCGCGCTGGGACTTCGTCGCCGAGCTCCGCACCAACCCGCACATCGCGGTCGCGATGCTGCCGATCCTCAGCCGCCGCCTGCGCGAGGTGGAGGCGAAGCTCGCAAAGCAGGCGGCCACGCACTAGCCCCGGGGCGTGCGCCGTCCGGCGTTCCGGCGGTCGTACCGCAGGCGGCGGCAGTGGCGGCCTGGCCGCGCCTGTTGTCGGCGGCCGATGCTTGGGCTTGGATCAATGATTGAAAGGACGTAGCCTGTTCGCACCGCCGGAGGGAACCGGCCCGCGGCGTGTTCGTGGCCTGGGTCGTCCGACGCCTGACGCAACGGAAGGAGTCCATGATGGGCAATAAGGTCGTCCACTTCGAAGTCCTTGGCAGCGATGGCAAAAGGCTCCAGCAGTTCTACGCGTCGCTGTTCGGCTGGAAGGTCGATGCGAGCAACCCGATGGAGTACGGCCTCGTCACCGGCGAGGACGCGGGCATCGGCGGCGGCATCGCCAGGTCGCAGGGTTCGCCCATGGTGACGGTCTACGTCGAGGTGCCCGACCTGGCCGCAGCGCTGACGCAGGCCGAGCGGCTCGGTGGCAACACGGTGATGCCGCCGATGGATGTCCCCGGCGGGCCGAGGATCGCGCAGTTCGCCGACCCGGACGGCAACGTCATCGGCCTGACGCAGGCCGGCGCTCCGTAGGCCGCCGTCCGGAAGGAGACAGCAATGCCTGAGGACTGGGCGCGGCCCGTCGTCCACTGGGAGATCCAGGCGCGCGACCCGCAGCGCATCCGTGAGTTCTACGCCCGGATGTTCAACTGGGCGATCGGCGATGGGCCGATCATGCAGATTCCCGCCGGCGCCGGCGGCCCCGAGCCCGACCAGTTCAGCGGTCACATCCTGCCAGGCGACACGGCGCGTGTCGCGCTCTATATCCAGGTGCGCGACCTGCGCGCCTCGATCGAGCAGGCACAGACGCTCGGCGGCGCGGCGCTGAGCCCGCCGTTCGACGTGCCCGGCGGCCCGACGATCGCCGCCATCGCCGACCCCGAGGGGAACCGCGTCGTCCTGGTGCAGCAGTAGCCGCGGCGGTCTACAGCAGCAGCCGGATCGGCTCCTCGAGGAGCGCCTTGATCGCGCCGAGGAACTGCGCGCCCTGGGCGCCGTCGGTCACGCGATGGTCGGCGGAGAGCGCGACCTTCATCATCTGCCGCGTGACGATGGCGCCGTCGCGTGCGACCGGTTGGTCCATCACGCTCCCGACGCCGAGGATCGCCGTCTGCGGCGGCTGGATGATGCCGATCAGCGTCTCGATGCCGTAGGCGCCGAGGTTCGTGATGGTGAAGGTGCCCTCGCTCATCTCCTCCGCCCGCAGCAGACCGCCTTTCGCCCGCCCCGCGAGGTCCTTCGTCTCGCGCGCGATCTGCGTGAGCCGCTTGCGCCCCGCGTCCATCACCGCCGGCGCGATCAGCCCCGCGTCCATCGCGATCGCGATGCAGATGTTCTGGACGTCGTGGCGCATGACCTCGTCGCCCGCCAACGTCGCGTTGAACATCGGGTGGCCCTGGAGCGCGAGGGCGGACGCCTTCACGATCAGGTCGTTGATGCTCACGCGGCCTGCTTCGTCCGCCTGTGCATCGTTGATCTGGCGGCGCAGCGCCGCGGCCTCGGTCATGTCGATGTCGACCAGCAGGTAGTAGTGGGGCGCCTCGCGCTTGCTCTGGGCCATCCGGCGGGCGATCGCCTGCCGCATGCGGCTCATCGCCACGACCTGGCCGCCAGGCGCGGGCGACGGCCCCGGTCGCGCGGCAGCCGCCGCTTCCTGCGTGCGGGCCGTCACGGCGGCCGTGGCGGGCTCGGCGAACTGCTCGACGTCGTGGCGCAGGATGCGGCCGTCCGGCCCGCTGCCGTGCACTCGCCGCAGGTCGATGCCCCGTTCGCGCGCGATGCGCTTCGCCACCGGCGACGCCCGCAGGCGGCCGTCGGCCGGGCCGGCGGCTGGCGCCTCCGACGGCGGTGCTGGACGCGCCGTCATGGCCGACTGCGCCGGCGCTGCGGAGGCCACCGCAACGCTGGCGTCCGCGGCGGCATGGCCGCCGCTGTATGCCGAGACGTCGTCCTGCGGGCCGCCGATCAGCGCGATCACGTCGCCGACGCGCACGGTGTCGCCTTCGGCGGCGAGTGCGCCGCGGAAGGTGCCGGCCTCAAAGGCCTCGATCTCGACGTTCGCCTTGTCCGTCTCGATCTCGGCGATCACCTCGCCCCGTTCGACGGCGTCGCCGTCGTGCTTGAGCCAGCGCAGGACGGTGCCCTCCGTCATGTCGGCGCCCATCTGCGGCATCACAACTTCGGAGATCATGCTGCTTCCCCCTCGCACAGGCGGAGCGCGAGCGCGACGATGCCCGCTTCCTGCGGCAGCGCCGCCTGCTCCAGCGCGCCCGCGTACGGCATCGGCACGTCGGCACCCGAGCAGCGCAGCACCGGCGCGTCGAGGTCATCGAACGCCAGCTCCTGGATCAGGGCAACGATCTCGCCGCCGAAGCCGCCGAACTTCCAGTCGTCCTCGATGACGATCGCGCGGTGCGTCTTCCGCACCGAGGCGATGATGCCGTCCACGTCGAGCGGGCGCAGCGTGCGCAGGTTCAGGACCTCCGCGTCGATGTCCTGCGCGGCGAGCTGCTGTGCCGCGCGGCGCGCCTGGTGCACGCTGCCCGAGTAGCCGATCAGCGTCAGGTCGGCGCCCGGGCGCATGACCTCGGCCCTGCCGAACGGCAGCCGGTAGATCTCCTCAGGCACCTCGCCCTTGGAGGCGTACAGGGCAGTGTGCTCGATGAAGATCACCGGGTTCTCATCCTCGAACGCCGTCGTGAGCAGCCCCTTCGCGTCGTACGGCGTCGCCGGCACGACGACCTTCAGCCCCGGCACGTGCGCGTACCAGCCTTCGAGGCTGTGTGAGTGCTGAGCGCCGAGCTGGCTGCCGGCGCCGCCTGCCATGCGGATGACCAGCGGCACCCGGATCTGCCCGTTCGACATGTAGTGCAGCTTCGAGGCGTTGTTGACGATCTGGTCGATGGCCAGCAGGCTGAAGTTGATCGTCATCAGCTCGACCATTGGCCGCAGGCCCGCCATCGCCGCGCCGATACCGGCGCCGACGACGACGGATTCGGCGATCGGCGTGTCCTTCACGCGCCGCTCGCCGAACTCATCCATAAAGCCCTTGGTGACGGCGTACGAGCCCCCATATGCGCCGATGTCCTCGCCCATGAGGAAGACGCGCTCGTCGTTGCGGAGCTGGTAGCGCATCGCCTGGCGGAGTGCCTCGCGGTACGTGATCTCAGGCACGGCTGCCCTCCTCCGCCGATGGCGCGTCCACGTACACATCGCGCGTCAGGCTCTCGGTCGGTGGCGGCGGGCTCTGCTCCGCGAACTCCGCCGCCTCGCGCGCGATGTCGTCGACCTCCGCCTGCATGTCCGCGACGCGCTCCTCCGTGAGGACGCCATCGGCAAGGAGCCGGCGCTTCAAGCTGGCGATCGGGTCCAATGTGCGCCAGCGGTCGACCTCGCCCTTGGTCCGGTAGAACTCCGGGTCGGCCATCGAGTGGCCGCGGAAGCGGTAGCAGATCGCCTCGAGGAACGCCGGTCCCTCGCCGGCGCGCACGCGCTTGGCGAGCCGCGCCGTCGCCTCGTACATCGCGAGCACGTCCATGCCATCGGCCTGCTCGGCGTGCATGCCGTAGGCCTCGGCGCGCTTGTACACCTCGACGAGCGCCGACACCCGCTGCACGGCCGTGCCCATCCCGTAGAAGTTGTTCTCGCAGATGAAGAGCACCGGCAGCTTCCACACCGCCGCGAGGTTGAGGGCCTCGTGAAACTCGCCCTCGTTCACCGCGCCGTCACCCAGGAAGTTGACCGCGATGCGGTCGCTCCCCTTGTACTGCTCGGCGAGGCCGAGGCCGCACGCCAGCGGCATGTGCCCTGCGACGATGGCATAGCCGCCAAGGAAGGACTTGCTGACGTCGAAGAGGTGCATCGAGCCGCCGCGGCCGCCCGTGACTCCTGTCTCCTTTCCGAACAGTTCCGCCATCACGCGCTTCGGGTCGACGCCGCGGGCGAGGGCGTGGCCGTGCTCGCGGTAGTGGCTGACGATGTAATCGTCCGGCCGGAGCGCCGCGATCGCGCCCGTCGCCACGGCCTCCTGGCCGATGTAGAGGTGCAGGAACCCGTGGATCTTCCCGCGCGCGTACATCTCCGCCGCCTTCTCTTCGAAGCGGCGGATCTCCATCATCGTGTGCAGCAGCGCGACGAGCTCGTCGCCAGTCATCCCCGCCCCGCCGTCGTGTCGCGTCAGTGTGCCGGTCTTGCCGTGTTGTCCCATGGTCATTCCGTCCAGAAGTGAATTGCTTCGCCATCGACGGCCATCGCCGCCTCTTTCACCGTTTCGCCGAGCGTCGGGTGGGCGGCGACGGTCCAGCCCAGCTCGCGCGGCGTCGCCTCAAGCGTCATCCCGAGCGACGCCTCCGCCAGCAGCTCCGTCACCATCGGCCCGACCATGTGGATGCCGAGCGTCTCTCCCGTCGCGGCGTCCGCGACGATCTTGATCAGGCCGTCGGTCTGGTTGATCGCCTTCGCCCGGCCGTTCGCCCGCACGGGAAACTTGCCCACCTTCAGTTCGTATCCCGCCTCGCGCGCCTGCCGCTCGCTGAGGCCAACGCTGCCGACTTCCGGCGCGCAGTACGTCGCGCGCGGCATGTGCTGGTAGTCCAGCGTTGGCGGCGTCCGTCCGGCGAGCCGCTCGACGACGGCCACGCCCTGCGCCGACGCTACGTGCGCGAGGTTCATGATCCCCGTGACATCGCCGATCGCGTACACGCCCTCCGCGGTCGTCATCAGCGCGCCGTCGGTCTTCACCCAGCCCCGCTCGACCTGCACGCCGATGCCGTCGAGTCCGAGCGTTTCGACGTTGCCGGTGAAGCCGATCGAGACGAGCACGTGGTCCGCCTCCAATTGCTGCTCGCTTCCCTTTGCGCGGAAGCGCACGCTGGCACCGCCATCGCGCACGCTGGCGCCCTCGACCTTGGCCCCGGTGACGAACTTGATCCCCTGCTTCTTGAACGCGCGCTCGAGTTGCACGCTGATCTCTTCGTCCTCGAGCGGCAGCAGGTGGTCGAGCATCTCCAGGATCGTCACCTCCACGCCGTACGCGTGCCAGAACGTCGCGAACTCGACGCCGATCGGCCCGCCGCCGATGATCACGACGCGCTCCGGCCGCTCCCGCAACGCCAGCGCCTCGCGGCTGCCGAAGACCGTCTTGCCGTCGGGCTCGAGCCCCGGCAAGGCGCGCGGGCGTGCGCCGGTGGCGATGATCACCGCCTTCGCGTCGACCGTCTCGTCGGTGCCGCGCACGCGGACCCGCGTCCGTGACGCGAACTCCGCGTCGCCGGCCACGGTCTCCACGCCGTTCTTCCCGAGCAGGAACTCGACGCCCTTCACCATCTGGTCGACGACCAGGCGGCTGCGGTCGATCGCGCTTCCCATGTCGACCCGCAGATTGTCGAAGGAGATGCCGTACGTTGCCGCGTCCCGCACGAGGTTCACGACTTCGGCGTTCCAGAGCATCGCCTTGCTGGGGATGCAGCCCCAGTTCAGGCAGGTCCCGCCGACCCGCTCCCGCTCGACGAGCGCAACGTTCATGCCGAGCTGCGCCGCCCTGATCGCTGCCACGTAGCCGCCCGGCCCGCCGCCGATGATCGCCAGATCGTACTCAGCCACCGGTCACGTCTCCCGGCGGGACCGCCGCCACGCCGCGTGCGCGGTCCACCCCCGTCTGCTTCTCGGCGTGGTAGGACGACCGCACGAGGGGCCCGGCCTCGACGTGCGTAAAGCCCAGCTCCTCGCCGTATTCGCGGAACACGCGGTACTCCGCGGGCTCGTAGTACCGCTCGACGGGCAGGTGCCGCATCGTCGGCCGCAGGTACTGCCCGACGGTGAGGATGTCGCAGCCGTGCGCGCGCAGGTCGCGCATCACGCCGAACAGCTCCTCGCGGGACTCTCCGAGGCCCACCATGAAGCCGGACTTCGTGAGCATGTCCGGGGCTGCCTCCTTCGCGCGGCGAATGAGCTCGAGCGAGCGCGTGTAGATCGCCTGCGGTCGCACGCGCCGATAGAGGCGCGGCACCGTCTCGACGTTGTGGTTGAGCACGAACGGCCGCGCCGCGACCACCTGGGCGAGGGCGTCCCAGTTCCCCTTGAAGTCCGGGATCAGCACCTCCACCCGGACATCTGGTCCGTTGCGCCGGATCGCCTTGATGCACGCGGCGAATGCCTCGGCGCCGCCGCTCGCGACGTCATCGCGGTTCACGGAGGTGATCACCACGTAGTCGAGACCGAGCGCCCGCACCGCCTGCGCCACGCGATAGGGCTCCAGCGGGTCGATGGCGCCGGGGCGCCCGGTGGTGACCGCGCAGAACCCGCACGAGCGTGTGCACACGTCGCCAAGGATCATGAAGGTCGCCGTGCCGGCGTTCCAGCACTCGCCGGCATTGGGGCAGTGGGCCTCCTCGCAGACGGTGTGCAGGGATTGTTCGCGCATCAACGCCTTCACGCGTTGGTAGCGCTCGCCGCCGGGGAAACGCACCTTCAGCCATTCGGGCTTGCGCGCGGGTCTCGTCTCAGCGACCAACTGCCGCCTCCATCAGTGCTTCCTCGTGCAGCTCCAAGCCGAACTGCCTCCCGAACGCGGCGATCACCTCGGCCTCGACCGCAGGCACGTCGAAGTCCGCTCCCGCGAGCTGACGCATCGACGTTACGCCGGCGTCGGCGATGCCGCAGGGGATGATGTGCGCGAAGTACGAGAGGTCCGTGTTGACGTTCAGCGCGAAGCCGTGCGTCGTCACGCCCCGTGACACGCGGACGCCGATGGCGGCGATCTTCTCCTGCCGCACCCAGACGCCAGGGCGGCCCGGCGCCCGGCCCGCGACGATGCCAAATCGCGCCAGCGTCTCGATGAGCACAGCTTCGAGCGAACGCACATACCAGACCGGACCGCTGCCGAATCGCCGGAGGTCGAGGATGGGGTACGCGACGAGCTGCCCGGGGCCGTGGAAGGTAACGTCGCCGCCGCGGTCCGTTTCGACGACCTGCGCGCCGCGCCTCGCGAAGGCCTCGCGGCTGAGCAGCAGATGCTCGCCTTTGCCGCGGACGCCGAGGGTGTAGGTCGGTGGATGCTCAACGAGGATCAGCGCCGGGTCGCCACCCGCGCGCACCCCGTCTGCGATGCGCTGCTGCATCTGCCAGGCGCGCTGGTAGTCGACAAGCCCGGGCCGGAGGAGGGTGCAGCGGGATCCCAAAGCGGCCGTTCTTTCCGGTGCGCGCGCCGCGGCGCTCACCTCTTGAGCATAGCACAGCGGTCAGAAAGTCAATCGGATCGAGTATCGGCGGTGCGCTGGCACCATGCAGCGGGAGAACCCTGACGGGATTTCCGAAGCCGGGCCAGGGCGAGGGGCTGTCCGGCCGGAGTGTGGCGGGCCAGAGCGCCGCTGGCGTCCCGCCCGCCGGGCCCCAGGGGGCGTCGCGGCGCTCACCGCGCTACGTCGCCTGTGCGGGACGCGACGAGGCCCGGACGGCAAGTCCGGGCCCCGTTCTCGGTCCACCGTGTGGGCGACGTTAGTCGTGCATCTCTCGCGCGTGCACATCCATGCTGCGGTCGGAGCGGTGCTGCTCGGCCGGCTCGGCGATCTCGTGGTCGGGCGCTTCGCACGTCACCGTGGCGGTGGGCGCCGTGGCCGGCGTCGCCGTTGCCGTTGGCACCGCGGTCATGGTCGCGTCGTCGGCATCCGGGTGGTCCATCTCGGGGTGGTCGATCTCCGGGTGGTCGATCTCGAGATCGCAGTTCTCGTCGAGATCGGGGCCTTCGGCGGCCTGCGTCGGCCCGGCCGTCAGTGTAGCGACCGCCGTCGATGTGGCCGTCGGTGCGGGCGTGTTCGTTGCGACGGCGGTGCTCGTCGCGGTGGTCGTTGAGGTCGCTGTCCCCGTGGCAGTCGCGGTGTTGACGACCGGTGCGGGCACGGTGCTCGTCGCGGTCGCCGTCGATGTTGCTGTCGCGGTTGCGGACTGTGGGGACGCCCCGCCCTGCGAGGCGAACGCTCCGGCTGCGGCCAGGCTCAGGAGTCCTATCGCCAGGGCGCCGCCGATGATCTTCTGTCGCATACTCCACCCTCCTTAGCGGGGTCGTGATCCTTGCGTGTGCGGCCGGTCCTTCCGCGTTGCCTAACGGACGCGGCCGGAGAAAGGTGACGGGCTCCTGGCGGGAAAATGCCCTCACGGCACGGCCGGGAGCGATGGTCGGCGCCCGCTACCGGTCCGGGAGAAGCCCGGCCGCTCGTTGGCGCAAGCCGCGGGAGGACGTCTCCTCAGCCCTCGTCCTCGTCCGGCTCTTCTGTGGGAATGGCCTGATCCGAATGTCCGTTCGACCTGACGCAGGCGTGCCCTGCAGCCTCGATCGGCGCGCCGCAGAGGGGGCAGACGGGGCGCCCGCCGGCGATGATCTCGTCGAGCTGCGCGCCCAGCGCCGCCGATTGGGCGGGCGTCAGCCGCGCGCGGAGCGCCGGCTCGTCGCCATCCTCGACGCCTATCTCGTACAGGTACAGCACGACGGTGCTGTCGTGCGGGTCATAGCCCATCCCCATGCGGCCGATGCGGAAGTCGTGTTCGGCGACCACCGGGAATCCTTCGATCTCGCCGGGGCGCTCCTCACCCGCATACTCGAGTTGGGCCAGCATCTGCTTCAGCGCCAGGCTGAGCGCCTGCATCTGCTCCTTTTCCATCCACAGCGAGGCGGACTGTCCCGCTTCACCCACCAGGCGGAGGCGAAACGTACGCTGCCCCGGTTGGCCGAACGCCTGTGCGTCGACGCCGGACGCGAGACCGAACTCGACCGTCATGAGGGGGCTCCCTGCCTGATCCGCACATCCTGCAACACGCGTTGTAGCGGCGCGCGGGTACAGGATCATGGCTGCCCTGCCGGCGGTCAAGCGCGGTGCCACATCTCCCGCGCATCCGACGCGGCTCGCCCGGCGAGACCACCCGGCCCGGGACGCATGCCAGCCGCGAATCCGCCCCCTGCGCTCTCAAGACAGTCCGTTCGGCCCGGCCGAAGCTGCGTGAACGGTTGGTACGATGAAGGTGTCGGTGTGACGACAATATGTCCCGGGGAGTCGTATTGATGGCACAGATCCACGACCGTCCGAGCGTCGACCGCAAGGCGCGGCTCACGATCCCCGCGCAGACGATCCGCAAGCAGGACCCCAGCGTCCGTGTGCTGAACTGGCGCGAGGTCTACCTTCCGCTCGACATCGAGATGGCAAAGGTCGAGGCCGAGCGCTGCATCCAGTGCCCGGCCGCGCCGTGCCAGGTCGCCTGCCCGGCCGGCAACGACATCCCCGCCGCGCTCTGGAAGCTCGAGCACGGCGACCCCGTCGGAGCGGCGGACGTCTTTCACGAGACCAGCAACCTCCCGGAGATGTGCGGCCGTCTCTGCCCGCAGGAGCGCCTGTGCGAGGGCCACTGCGTCGTCGGCAAGCACGCGAAGCCGGTCGCGATCGGCCGGCTGGAGGCCTTCGTCGCGGACTGGCAGCGTGTCCACGCGCCGGCCGCGGCGCCGGCGCCGCCGCCGACGGGCAAGCGCGTCGCGGTGGTGGGTGCTGGCCCGGCCGGACTGGTGGTCGCGGAGGAGCTGGCGAAACTTGGCCACGCCATCACGGTGTTCGACGCCTGGCCGTCTCCCGGCGGCGTGCTCCGCTACGGTATCCCGTCGTTCAAGCTCGAGAAGCGCGTGCTGGACGAGCGGCTTGCGGAGCTCCGCCGCCTGCCGATCCGCTTCATCGGCGACACCAGCATCGGCACCCGTGGCGGGAAGACGGTCGACGACCTGCTCGCCGAGGGCTACGACGCCGTCTTCCTGGGCCATGGCGCCGGCGTCGGCAACGAGCTCCAGATCGAAGGCGTGGGACTGGCCGGGATCATGCAGGCGACGGAGTTTCTCTCGCGCGCGAACGTGGCCCCGCAGGACCTGCCGCCGCGCATGCGTACTCCCCTGCAGCCCGGCCGGCGGACCGTCATCATCGGCGGCGGCGACACGTCGATGGACTGCGCGCGGACGGCCGTCCGCCTGGGCGCAGAGGAAGTCTCGCTCGTCTACCGGCGCACCGGACAGGAGATGGTCGGCCGGGAGGAAGAGCGCAAGCACGCGCGCGAAGAAGGCGTGCGCTTCGAGTTCCTCGCGGCGCCCGTGCGCTTCCTGGGCGACGACGCAGGCCACGTCCGCGCCGTCCGGTTCGAGCGCATGGAGCTGGGCCCACCCGACGAGAGCGGCCGCCGCCGGCCGAGCCCGATCCCCGGGTCCGAGTTCACCGTCGAGGCCGACGCCGTGGTGCTGGCCATCGGCTACGGCGTCGATGAGCAGGTCGCCGCATCGGCGGCGGGCGTGCTCGCCGACCGCTACGGCGTCGTGCTGGTCGACCGCGCGAGCGGTGAGACGGACCGCCCCGGCGTGTTCGCGGGCGGCGACAACATCAACGGCGCCGACCTCGTGGTCACCGCCATCCGCGACGCGCGCATCGCCGCGCGGGCGATGCGCGCGTACCTTGAGCAGGCGGCTCCGGTGAGCACCGCGGCCGCGACGTAGGCCGGATCTTCTGCTCGCGGAACACGGGGGATGTCGCGCGTATCGTCGTGCCGCGATATCATGAGCCAGATCCCAACGATTCGCGTAGCTCAAAGGAGCACCGCTATGGCCTCCGTATCCGTCGGACAGGAAGCGCCCGATTTCACGCTGAAGGACGAGAACAACAAGGAAGTGACGCTCTCGGCGCTCCGCGGCCAGCCGGTCGTCCTGGTGTTCTACCGGCTCGACTTCTCGCCGATCTGCACCGGCGAGATGTGCCAGATCCGCGACGACTATTCCGCCTTCCTCGACAAGGGCGCGCGGGTGTTCGGCATCAGCCGCGACAGCACATGGACGCATAAGGCGTTCAAGGAGAAGGAGCAACTCCGCCATTCTCTGCTGGCGGACATGAAGGGCGACGTCGCGCGCAGGTACGGTGCCTGGAACGAGGCTGCTGGCCTCGCCGAACGGCTGACCGTCGTGATCGACCGGGCAGGCATCGTCCAGTTCGTGCAGCACAACGGTATCGCCGAAGCGAGGGATCAGAAGCTCGCGATCGCCGCCCTGGCGTAGCCGCCGGGACGCCTCCGCCCGGGGGCAGGTCTGCCGTGCCGCGGCGGGGGCGCTGCGTCGTCGCCCGACCGTGCGTGCTAGACACGGCAGCGTCCGTTCGAGTACAACTGGATCGCGATGGTGCTCGAACGACAGCTCGTCCTCGACGACAACGACCTGTACTGCCCGGTGCGCGCGACGCTGGCGCTGCTCGGCCAGAAGTGGGTCCCGCACATCATCCACGAGCTGATGAACGGCAAGCGCCGCTTCAACGAGCTGGCGCACAACGTCGGCGGCTGCAATTCACGCACCCTGCGCGACCGCCTGAAGAGCCTCGAACAGCTCGATATCGTCGACCGCAACATCGTCGCCGTCATGCCACCGTGGGTGGAGTACGAGCTCACGCCGAAGGGCCACCAGCTCGGTGAGGCGCTGATCTCGCTCGAGCAGTGGGGCGAGGCGTACATGAAGACGCCCTGCATCTGACGGCCGCCCGGGATGTACCGCGGAGCCTCCGGATTGACTTCGCGGGATCCTGTCCGTAGCGTGAGTGTCATGACATCGCCCGCACCCCCGTCGATTTCCGCCCTGCCCCGCGGCCACGAATTCGCGCCGGTACCGTTCGCGGTCGCGCCCGGCGACGTACGGGCGTACCTCGCCGCGGTCGGTGACGCGCACGACTACCGCGGGCTCGTGCCGCCGCTCGCGGCCGTCGCCCTGGGGCTGGCGGCGTTGCAAGCACAGCTCTCGCTGCCGGGCGGCGCGCTGCATACCGGGCAAGAAGTCGAACAGCTCGCTCCGGTGCGCGCCGGCGAGCGTCTCACGCTCAGCGGGCGCATCGCGCAGCGGTCCGAGCGGCACGGGTCCGTGATCGCCGTCATCGAGTTCGATATCGCGGCGCGCGGCGACACGGCGCTGCGCGCGCGCACGACCATCATCGCGCCGGGCGAGGGCGCGTGAGCGCTCACATGCCGATCCCGCCCGTTACGCGCACACTTTCGCAGGCGCAGTTGGAGGCGTACGCCGACGCGTCCGGTGACCATAACCCGGTCCACATCGACCCGGAGTTCGCGCGGACGACGCCGTTCGGCGGCACGATCGCGCACGGCATGCTCGTCCTCGCGCTGATCGGCGAGATGATGTACGCCGCGCTCGGCGAGCGATGGGCAGCGGCCGGCAGGCTCAAGGTGCGGTTCAGGGCGCCGGCGCGCCCCGGCGATACCATCACCGCGTCCGCGCAGCCGGCGGGTGATGGCGCCTACAGCGTGCAGTGCGCCAACGAGCGCGGCGAGGTGCTCGTCGAAGGCCGCGCGAGCGTCGGCGGTGCCGCATGAGCGACCGTGGCGAGGCCTCAGACGGCGGGCGGCGCGGGCGGATGTGCTACGCCTGCGGTGATGCCAACGAGCGCGGCCTGCACATGCGCTTCCGGCGCGAAGGCGGACGCACCGTCTGCGACTACACGCCGTGCGAGTTCGCCCAGGGCTTCCCGGGCCGCATGCACGGTGGCATCGTGACGACGCTGATTGACGAGGCGATGGGCTGGGCCGTCTATCACGCGTCTGCGTGGGCGGCGACGGCGCGGCTCAACGTGCGCTTTCGGCGGCCCGTGGGCCTCGACGCGCCGCTGCGGATCGAAGCGTGGGTGACGCGCGACCGCGGCCGGCTGATCGAGCTGCGCGCGGACGTGCGCGACGCCGCCGGCGTCGTCCTCGCCGAGGGCGAAGGCGCCTTCATGAAGCTTGACGAGCGCCTCGCGCGCGATCTGACCGGCCTGGCGGCGCTGGCGGGCCGCGATGACGCCCCGCCGGTGGAACGATGACATGACCGCGTACGTGACGACGGACTGGCTGGAGCGGCGCCTCGGCGACCCGGACGTCCGCGTACTCGAGGCGTCCATCGCGAAGCAGACGTACGGCGAAGCGCACATCCCCGGCGCCCAGTGGGTGGACTCCCACGGGGACCTGCTGCGCAACGGCGACGATTCGTCCGGACACATCCTGACGCCGCTGCAGTACGCGTCGCTCATGCGGCGGCTCGGCATCGCGCCGGAGACGACGGTCGTGTGGTACGGCGACCGCCACAGCGTGTACGCGATCCGCGGGTTCTGGACGATGGATGCGTATCGGCACGCCGGCGCCGTCCACGTGCTCGAAGGCGGCCGCGAGCGTTGGCTCGCCGAAGGGCGTCCGACAGTCGCCGAGGCGCCGTCGTTCGCGCCGACGCTGTATCCGCTGCCCGGCGCCGCGCACGACGGTAATCGCGCGACCTGGGAACGGGTGCGCGACGCCATCGACGCCCCGCCCAGCGTCGTGCTCGACGTGCGCTCGCGCGGGGAGCATGAAGGGACCGACGTGCGTGCGGCGCGCGGTGGCCGCATCCCCGGGGCCGTACACCTGGAATGGACGGACGCGGCGGCCGGTGACAACGTGCTCAAGCCCGCGCACGAGCTGCGCGCGATGTATGAGGCGCGCGGCGTCACGCCGGACCGGGAGATCATCACGCACTGCCAGCTCGGTATGCGCGCGGTGCACACCTGGTTCGTGCTCAAGCACGTGCTCGGTTATCCGAATGTGCGCAACTACGACGGCTCTTGGCAGGAGTGGGGGAACCGCCCGGACACGCCCATTGAACGATGACGGCGGGGCTGGCTGACGCAGGCGTGACCGCGCGGCCGACTGCCCCTGCCCGCTCGGATGCTGCTGCGTCAGTAGGCGTCGATCTCTCGCAGCCGCTCGTCGCTGATGCCGAAGTAGTGCGCGACCTCATGCCGTACGACGTGGAAGACGCGTTCGCGCAGGTCCGCGTCATCGCGCGCGAGCTGCTGCAACGGCTGGCGGAAGACGACGATGCGGTCCGGCAGGGTCATGTTGTAATACGCGCCGCGCCGCGTCAGCGGCACCCCGCGGTAGACGCCGAGCAGCGTCGCGCCTGCCGGCGTGCGGCTGCGCGCCCGGTCGTCGGGCCGCGCCCAGTCCTCGACGGCGAACTCGACGTTCGCGATCTGCCGGCGGAACGCCTCGGGCAGGTCGGCGACGGCGCGCGCGACGATCGCCTCGAACTCTGCTGTGTCCACTTCGTACATGCATGCCCCGTCGGCTCAAGCCTGTCGCCGATCCGGCGCAATCCGGACACGTTCCGCAGACGCTCCGGCGCCGCTTACAGGGTGACGAGATCTCCGCGGCGCCACAAGTACCAGGTGCCCGCGCTGCGGTACGGGCGCCACGCGTCGCCGATCTGCAACATCGTCTCCGCGTCCGGCGGGTCGTCCATCTGGTAGGCGGCCCGCATAGAGTTGCGTACGCCGAGATCGCCGACCGGCAGCACGTCCGGACGCCCGAGGCAGAACATCAGCAGCATGTCGGCCGTCCAGCGACCGATGCCCTTGATGCGGGTGACGGCGTCGATCACCTCGTTGTCGGATGCCCGGCGAAGCGCGCGGTTGCTCAGCTCGCCCGACGCGAAGTGCTGCGCGATGCTGTGCATGTACGATGCCTTCTGGCGCGAAATGCCCGCCGCGCGCAGCGCCTCATCCGGGGCGGCAGCGAGGTCTTCCGGTCGCGGGATCCGCCCGCCGAAGAGCGCCAGGAAGCGGCGCTCGATTGCGGCGGCGGCGGCGCCCGCGAGCTGCTGGTAGAGCACCGAGCGCAGCAGCGCCTCGTACGGCTCGCCTCGCGCCTCGATGGCCAGCGGCCCGACGCGCTTGATGATGCCGCGCATCACGGGGTCGGCCTTCAGCAGGTGGGAGCGGGCAGCCTCCGCATCGTAGGCCAGCGGCCGGCGCCGCATCAGCGTCCGCACGGCAGCGTCAGAAGGGCAGCCTTCACGCGTCCTCGAATCTTCTGGGCACCCATCGACGGATCAGCGACCAGCCAACATCACGCGCGGCCGCACCGCTACGTGGTCGCGCGGCCGCTACTCGCGGCTCCACATGCCGGCGGCGGCCATGTCGATCGACGCGAGGGCTTCGGCCAGCGCCTCATTCGCGTCGTGATCACCGTCGGCCTCAATGCGATCGATCAGGCTGCCGAGGTAGGCGCGGACCGTCGCGAGCCGGTCGACGACCTGTTCGGTCGTGGCGGCGACGCGTGCGCCGTCCTCGCCATCCGCGTGGACGAACGCGATCGCCGGCTTCGGCTCAACGTTGACGACCAGCCGGAAGACGTCCGGACGCGCGTAGTGGCCGGCGACGTCGCGCGCGTGCTTCTCGCGGATCGCGGCTTCCAGGTCGATCTCGGCGTAGAGGATCTCCTCGCGGTCGTACACCGGACCGGCAAGGTACCGGCCGTCCGGGCCGACGATCGCGCTGCCGCCGTTCGCGTCGACCGCCGCCCCGCCGAACTCCTCCGGGAGCGCGCCGGTGCGGACGCCGCACGCCGAGACGGCGAAACAGGCGCCCTCGAACGCGTACTGGCGCATGCCGAAGTCGATGTGGTCGTTCTGGAAGCTGTAGGCTGGCCACGCCGCGCAGTGCACCTGCTCGCCCTGCGCGTAGAGCGCGTATTTCGCGAGCGTCACCTCGTGCTCCCAGCAGATGAGGCCGCCGAGGCGTCCCAGCGGCGTATCGAGCACCTGCACGTCGCTGCCGTCGCCGAAGCCCCAGATCGTCCGCTCGGTGAACGTTGGCACCAGCTTGCGGTGCTTGTGCAGGATGTTGCCGGCGGGGTCGAAGTAGAGCAGCGTGTTGTACAACGTCCCGCGGCTCGCGAGGTCGCGCTCGTTGATGCCGATGACGACGTAGGCGCCCGCGGCCTCAGCCGCTGCGCCCAGCGATGCGGTTGCGGCAGACGGCACTTCGACCGCGTGCTTCCAGAGTTCCGCGTAGCTGTGGCCGGAGAAGACGCCGGCGCTCGCGATCCACCAGGGGTAGGTCGGGATCCACGTCTCGGGAAAGACGATGAGGCGCGCGTCCGCGGCCGCGGCCCTGGCGATCAGGTCACACGCCTTCTCGACGGTCGCGTCGCGGTCCATGAAGACGGGCGCAGCCTGCACGGCCGCCGCGATGAAGGTGGGAAGCTCATCGCCCATACGCATCCCCCGATGGTCCCCCTCGCCGACATAACGCACATGCGGCGGACGTCGCATCATACCACGCGGCGTGACCGATCAGGGGTGCGGATGGCTAGCCAAAACGACAAATCGCATGCGGGCGTGGCGCGGTGCCCGCCGGCCGGGGTTTGAGCGGGCGGCGGCGCGTGGTACGATCGCAGCGGTCGTGCTAGGCGGGGAGCCAGCGGTGCCCTGTACCCGCAAGCCGCTATAGCGGGGCTGAATCCCCACTCGAGGCCAGCGTACCTGGGAACTGGCGGCGCCGCGCGGCGTTGAGGGCCTGGTCCTGCGCGGCGGAGCGCTGTGAACCCCGTCAGATCCGGAAGGAAGCAGCGGTAAGCAGTCTGTTCCGGGTGCCGCAGGGTTACCGGGCCGGAGCTAGTGAGCGCCGCTAAGCCGAAGGGCCTGATCGACAGTGGGTGCACGACCATTTACCTCTACCATGCGCGTCCGCCGGGCGCGGGCGCTGCGGACCAAGCCCTCGCTGTAGAGCGTACCGCTGAG
This sequence comes from Chloroflexota bacterium, assembly GCA_028872875.1. GTDB lineage: Bacteria > Chloroflexota > Dehalococcoidia > DSTF01 > JACRBR01 > JADMII01. The sequence continues at coordinate 108,959 of JAGWOC010000002.1, forward strand.
ACGGAGGCGCATGCCGATCTCGCCGCGGCCGGACGCCCGTGCGCTGCTCAGAAGAGCGGCGCATGACGTGATGTCGAGCAGCGTCCTCCTCGATCCGCGGCGGCGCCGCCATCTCGCCGTCCTCTGCGTCGCGCTCGCCGTCACCGTGTTCGGGTACGTGCTGCTGCAGCCGCGGAAGGTGCGGGTGCAGGCCGACGGCCATGAGATGGTCGTCACGACGCATAGGGCGCACGACTCCGCCGTGCTCCGCGGCGCGGGGGTCAGCCTGCGGCCCGGCGACCGGGTGACCGCGCTGGTCAGCCCGGGTGCCGACGTGCTGCGCGTCGACCGGGCCCGTACGGTCAGCTTGCATGTCGATGGCGCTGTGTATCTGGTGCGGACACATGCGGTGACGATCGACCAGCTCCTCGCCGAGGCTGACGTGGCGATCAGCGCCCGCGACAGTGTGGTGCAGGACGGCGAGCTCGTCTCGGTCAACGCACCCGTCGACCCGCCACGCCTCTTCGCGACCCACGCGCCCGCCGGCGATGCCCACCACGGTAGCGATGCGATCACCATCGAGGTGCGCCGCGCGGTGCCGTTCACCATCGTCGAGGACGGACGGACGACGGTCTCGACGTCAAGCAGACAGACGGTGGCGGAGGCGCTGCGAGAGGCGGGCGTGATCATCGGTCCCGGTGACGCCGTGACGCCACCGCTCACATCGACGCTCGATGAAGACGCGCGCATTAACGTGCGCCACGCGACACCCGTGACGGTGACGCTCCCACACGACCACACGGTGCTGTACACGCTGTCGGCGACCGTGGGTGAGGCGCTCGCCGCCGCGGGCATCGGCATCCCGCAGGGCGCGTACATCGACCCCCCGCCGGAGACGCCGGTGCGGGCCGGCATGTCGGTGCGCGTGGTGCAACTCTCCGCGTCGAGCGATGTGGCGCGCGAGTACCTCGCGAGCGGCACGGTGTACAGAGCCGACCCCAGCTTGCCGCCCGGCGAGACCCGCACCGTGCCGGGCCACGACGGCGTGCGCGTGCGCCGCTACGATGTGACCTACGTGAACGGCCGCGAGGTGGGGCGGACGCTCGTCAGGGAGTACTACGATCCGAAGCCGGTGGACACCGTGATCTACTATCCCGTGCAGCGGCGCGACGCGGGGCAGGCGCCGCCGGCCTCGGCGGGCAGGGTCCTGCGCGTCTACGCGACGTGGTACAACCCGGCCAGCAGCGGCCGCTCGCCGAGCGACCCGGCGTATGGCCATACCGCGACGGGCGCCGTCGTCACGTACGGTATCGTGGCCGTAGACCCTAACGTCATCCCGCTCGGGACCAAGATGTACATCCCGGGCTACGGGTACGCGGTCGCAGCGGATACCGGCGGCGCCGTCAAAGGCTATGTGATCGACCTCGGGTTCCCGGACGGAGTGCAGGTTGACTGGCAGTCGCAGTGGGTTGAGATCACGATCCTCTCCTAGCCCGGGCCGATCTCGCCCCGGCGCCAGGAAGCGGTTCGGGCAGCACTTCCTCGCCGATCTCAACATCCTGGGCAGGATCGCCGACGCCGCGGAGATCGCTGCGGATGACGCCGTCGTCGAGGTCGGCCCCGGGCTCGGCGCGCTCACGGACGTGCTCGCACAGCGCGCGTCGCGCGTGGTGGCGGTCGAGGTGGACCGCGACCTCGTCGCCGTGCTGCGCGAGCGCTTCGCGCCGTACCCGGGCATCGCCATCATCGAAGCCGACGTGCTCTCCCTCTCGCCGTCCGAACTGCTCCGCCGGGGCGGTGTCCGCGCGCCCTACGTCGTCGTCGCCAACCTGCCCTACAACATCGCGGCGGCGGTGCTGCGCCACTTCCTCGAAGGTGACGTGCGGCCGCGCCGCATGGTCGTCATGGTGCAACGCGAAGTCGCGGACGCCATCGTCGCGGCACCCGGCAAGATGGGCCTGCTGAGCGTGGCCACGCAGGTGTACGGTGAGACGCGTATGGTGATGCGCGTCGCGCCGGGCGCCTTCAGCCCGCCGCCCGCCGTCCAGTCCGCCGTCGTGCGCATCGACGTCGCGCCTGCGCCACGCGTCGACGCGCCCATCGACGTCTTCTTCCGCATCGTGCGGGCGGGCTTCGGCAATCCGCGCAAGCAACTGCGCAACAGTCTCTCGTTCGGGCTGCACGTGCAGCAGACCGTCATCGACGATGTTATGCGGCGGGCAGGGGTCGACGAGACGCTGCGGCCCCAGGTGCTGTCGCTCGACGACTGGGCGGCGCTGACGCGTGCCTGGGTCGAGGCGATGCGCCGATGAGCCGCGCACTGCGCCTCATCGCGCCCGCGAAGGTCAACTGGACCCTCGAAGTCCTGCGCATCCGCCCGGACGGCTATCACGAGCTGCGGAGCGTGCTCCAGACGGTGGACCTGTGCGATCTGCTGACGCTGACGGACGCGCCGTCCGCGGATGTGGTGCTGGATGTCACCGGTCCCGCCGGCGAGACGCTCGCGGGCAACCCCACCGAACGCAATCTGGCGTACCGTGCGGCCGTCGCGTTGCGCGCCCGCGCCCGTACGGAGCGTGGTGTGCGCATCACGCTGGAGAAGCACGTGCCGGTGGCCGCCGGCCTTGGCGGCGGCAGCAGCGACGCCGCTGCCGTGCTGCGCGGGCTCGACGTGCTGTGGGGCCTGCGGCAGCCGCGAGAGGCACTCCTTGAGGTGGCTGCTGAGATCGGCTCCGACCCGCCGTTCTTCGTCGTAGGCGGGACCGCGGCCGTGCGCGGGCGCGGCGACGCCGTCGACGCGCTGCCCGATGCGGTCGTGCCGCCGATCCTGCTGGCGACGCCGCCCGCCGGCGAGCGCGGCGAGAAGACGGCCACGATGTTCGCGGCGTTGTCGCCCGCCGACTTCTCGGACGGCGAGGTGAGCGCTGGCCTGCGCGAGGCCGTCGCCGCGGGGCGCCGCATCGCCGACGGAGAGCTGAACAATGTATTCGAGCGTGTGACGCCCATCCTCCAGCCGGAAACCGCCCTGGCAATGGGGGCGCTGCGCGCCCAGGGCTGGTCGCCGCACCTCGCGGGCGCCGGGCCGTCGTTCTTCCTGCTCCTCGAACAGGGCGCCGCTGACGACGGCTTGCTGGCACGGGTGCGGGCCCTCGGCTTCGAGCCGCGCGTGGTCCGCGCGCTGTCGCGCGAGCACGCGCTGCGCGTCGAGGAGGGCTGATGGCCGCGGTCTTCGCGGGCTTCGTCGTCGGCTACGGTATGGCCCTCGTCGCCGCGCCGCTTGGAGCCATCGCGCTCGTGCGCGCGAACCGCCGCTCCGGCATGGCCCAGCGCATCGCGCCGCAGGGCACGAACATTGTTGCGCTCTCGGTCGTCGTGCACTTCGCGGCGGTCATGCTCTTCACCGCGGTGGGCCTCGTGCTGGGGATGGTGCTCGCCGGGCTGGACGGACGACGGCCGCAGGGCGCGTTGGGCAGCCCGAATCTCCTCTACACGGTGACCGTGATCGTCGTCGCGTGCATCATCGCGCTTCCGGCGGCCGCCGTGCCGCCGCTCCGGCGCCCGGCGGCGGTTGGCGCGCTTGTGTTCGTTGCCGCCTTCGGCTGGGCGTTGCCGTGGCTCGCGAGGTTGGGCGGATAGGCGCCGCCGCCGCGTTATACTCGCCCACGATATGCCCGGCACCATCCTCGATATGCACATCCACACGACGGCCGGGGCTTCGGATAGCGGCCTCTCGCCCGAAGACCTCGCCGAAGAAGCGAAGAAGCGTGGCCTGACCGGAGTGAACATCACCGAGCACGACCGGCTCTGGGACGCCCACAAGCTCGCGGAGTATCGCGAGCGCCACGCGCCGCTCTTCGTCAACAACGGCATGGAGGTCTCGACGGACCTCGGCCACATGATCGTCGTCGGTCTGACGCAGTACCTGCCGGGCATCCGCCGCGCGGAGGAGCTGCGGCGCGTGCTCGACGATCTCGGCGGCTTCATGGTCGTGGCGCACCCGTTCCGGCACTGGTTTGACCCCGTGTACTTCCGCAAGCAGGGGAAGGAGCCGTTCACGATGACGCCGGAGCAGGCGGCGGAGCGGATGCCGGTGTTCCACCTCGCGCACGCGGTCGAGGCGCTCAACGGTGCGAACACCCCGCGCGAGAACCTGTTTGCCCTGCGCGTCGCGAAGGCGCTCGGCAAGCCCGTCACCGGCGGCAGCGACGCCCACTCGACCGCCGGCATCGGCTTCTACTGCACCGTTTTCGAGCGGGACCTGCGCACTCCCGACGAGATGCTGCGTGAGCTGCACGCGGGCCGCTTCCACGCGCACCACGGCTTGCTCCATGGCAAGCTGACGTACTTCACCGAGACGAGCCTCGAGGAGGCGCCGCCCGGCCTCGCCACGTAACGTGGCGCGAGGCGGCATCTTCCGCGCGCGCGGTCGCACCGTGCTACACTCGGACGTGCGCCGTCCCGAGGTGGCGCGCAGCGCCTTGCGTCGGTGCCCGGCGCCTGGAAACTCGCCCCATGCCGTACGTCTCGCTCGACCTCGAAACCACCGGCCTCGACCCGGAGGTGGACGAGATCATCGAAGTCGCCGCCGTCCGCTTCGACGCGACGGGGGTGCTCGACCGCTACCAGTCGCTCGTCAACCCCGGGAAGCGGCTCGAATACCGCATCGAGAAGCTGACCGGCATCGACCCGCGGGAGCTCGAGACCGCACCGCATTTCGGGTCGATCGCGCCGGAGCTCGGACGCTTCATCGGATTCGACGCGATCGTGGGGCAGAACCCGTCGTTCGACGTGACGTTTCTGGCGCGCAAGGGCGTCCAGGTGTTCGGGCCGGCGTACGACACGTTCGAGCTGGCGAGCATTCTCCTCACGGGGCTGCACGAACACTCGCTCGGCGCGATTGCCGACCACCTCGGCATCACGTTCACGAACCGGCACCGCGCGATGGCGGACGCGGAGGCGGCGCGCGAGGTGTTCGCGGCCCTGCGCGCGCGCCTCGCCGCCGCGCCACCCGACGTGTTGGCCGAGGCCGAGCGCATCGCGTCAGCCAGCGATTGGCCCCTGCGCCACCTGCTCCGGGAAGTGGCCGCCGAGCACCCGCGCACGCCTGGAGGCTGGGACGCCGACGCGACCGTGCATGGCTTCGTAAGGGCGCCGGCGCCGATTGGCGAGCCGGTCCTGCCGTCGGCCCGCCCGGTCCGCGTTGACCCGGATGAGGCGCAGCGGCTGATCGCGTCGGGCGCGGCGCGGCGCGCGCTCGAGACCTTCGAGGATCGCCCGGAGCAGGTGCGCATGGCGCACGCCGTGGGCAACGCGATCGCGGACGGGCAGCACCTGGTCGTCGAGGCGGGCACCGGGGTCGGCAAGTCGCTCGCCTATCTCGTGCCGTCGGCGCTGCACGCGTCGCGCAACAGCGCGCGCACGGTGATTTCGACGAACACCATCAATCTGCAGGAGCAGCTCACCGTGCAGGACATCCCGCTCGCGCGGCGGATCCTCGCGGATGCGGGCATCGCGGACGCGGACCTGCGCGTCGCCCAGCTCAAGGGCCGCCAGAACTATCTCTGCCTCCTCCGCTGGGCGGCGGCCCGGCGGCAGGCCGCGCTCCCGGCCGACGAAGCGCAGGTGCTCGTCCGCATGTTGTTCTGGCTCGGCCGCACCGACACGGGCGACCGCGCCGAACTGAACCTGCGCCGCAGCGAGGACCCCGCGTGGAGCCGCCTGAGCGCACAGGACGCCGGCTGCCTCACGTCGCAGTGCATCTACGTCCGCGACGGGTCCTGCTTCCTGCACCGGGCGAAGAAGCGCGCCGAGGCGGCGCACGTGCTCGTCGTCAACCATGCGCTCCTCCTTTCGGACGTGGCGGCCGGCGGCAACGTCCTGCCCGAGTATCAGCACCTCGTGGTCGATGAGGCGCACCACCTGGAGGACGAGGCCACGCGCCAGTTCGGCTTCACCGGCGGCGAGGCGGACCTCATCGACTGGCTCGACCGCCTCCACACGCGCGTCGGCCGCGAGCGGGAGGGCGGCGTGGTCGGCGCCGTCCTGAGCGCGACCCGCGCCGCGTCGCAGACTGCCGGCCCGGCGCCGGACCTGCAGCGGATCGCCCGCGCCCTCGTCCAGTCCGTCGCGCGCGCCCGCGAGCACGTCCCCGCATTCTTCCGCCTGCTGCAGACGTTCGCGCAGCAGCACGGCTCCGGCGGCGGTGAGTACGATGAGCGCCTGTTGATCAACCGCGGGATGCGCGTGCAGCCGGACTGGGCCGATGTCGAGGCGGCCTGGTTCGACGCCGAAGAGCGGCTCGCCGAGACGGCAGGCGTCGTCGAGGAGCTCGCCGCGGCGATCGCGCAGGCGGATCCGGCCGAGGTGCTCGACCGCGACGCTCTTGCGGCAGAAGCTGGCGAGCTCTGCGTAGCGGGTGAAACGTTGCGACGCAACATCACCAGGATCATCGCCGAGGACGACCGTGCCACCATCTGCTGGCTGACGCTCACCCGCCGCGACGCGTCTCCGTCGCTGTCCAGCGCGCCGCTCGCCGTGGCCGACACGCTCAAGACCAGGCTCTTCGGCCCCAGAGAGAGCGCCGTGCTGACGAGCGCGACGCTCAGCACCGACGGCCACTTCGACTACATCAAGCAGCGCCTGGGGCTCGAAGCGCCGGAGGAACTGCTGCTCGGATCGCCGTTCGACTACCGGCAGTCGACGCTGATCCTCACGCCCTCGGACATGCCGGAACCGGCGCAGGTCGGCTACGCCGCGGCCACCCAGAGCGCCATTATCGACCTCGTGCGGGCGAGCGAGGGGCGCGCGCTGGTGCTGTTTACGTCGCATGCGGCCCTGCGCACCGCCTACAACGGCATCAAGCGCCCGCTCGAAGAGCAGCAGATCCTCGTGCTGGGCCAGGGCATCGATGGCGCGCCCAGGCAGTTGCTGGCGGCGCTGAAGTCGAGCCATCGCACCGTCGTCCTCGGCGCGGCGAGCTTCTGGGAGGGCGTCGACGTGACGGGCGAGGCGCTCTCGATGCTGATCATGGCGCGGCTGCCGTTTGCGGTGCCGTCGGACCCTGTGTTCCAGGCGCGCTCGGAGCTGTTCGACCAGCCGTTCGAACAGTACGCCGTGCCGCAGGCCATCCTACGCTTCAAGCAGGGCTTCGGGCGGCTGATCCGGCGCAAGACCGACCGTGGCGTGATGGTGGTGCTGGACCGCCGGCTGCGCAGCAAGCAGTACGGTGCGTCGTTCCTGCGCTCGCTGCCGCCGTGCACGCTGCGCGAGCTGCCGCTGCGCGAGCTGCCGTCGGAGGTCGCCGCGTGGCTGGCGCGGCCCGTCGCCGCCGCACCCGCGTGAAGGTCCGCCTTCGCGCACTGGTGCCGGCCGATGCGGCATGGCTCGATCCGTGGCTCGCGGACGTAGCGGCAGCACTTGGCTGCGAGGTTGCGGTGTCTGCGGAAGCGCTGTGGGCGTGGGCGGCGCAGGACCGCGCGGTGCGTCTGCGTGCGATCGACCGCGACGGCGCGCCCGTCGGCGTCGTGGCCTACACGCTGCACAGACCGGGTCGCGGCGTGGCCACCATCGACCTTGTCGCCACGCCCACCGGCCAGGCGCGCAGGGGCGCCGGCATGACAGCGGCGCGGCTGGTCGAAGGCGAGATGCGCGCCGCGGGCATCTCGCGCGTGTACGCGCCCGCGCCGGCAGTGCACGGGATCGCGGTGTACTTCTGGATCCGGCTCGGCTATCGCCCCCTGCTGCGGCCCGCGTGGCCGTGCGAGCGGCCCGGCGCCGGCTGGATGATGCGGGACATCACGGCGCGGACACGCGCCGAGAGGGCACCGGCGCGCCCGGAGTAGGGACGAAGCTCTTGCGCGGTACCGGTACGCGTCGGCGTAGCCGGATCACGGCCCGCGCTCCTGCTCGTCCGGATGTACGACCTCGTCGACCCACTCCGCGGCGTTGCCGTCAGGCGCGCGCGCCTTGTCACGTGACTTGATCCGCCGCGCGACGATCACGTTGGTCACGAACACATGCGCGAGCACGTATCCCGCCCCGAGCAGCGCCACGATGCGGAGCGCCGTGCCCGCGTCGGACGCGGGCGGGTTGAAGAGGCTGTCCACCAGCAGCCCGGCGACGAACGCGGCCAACACCGGGAAGGTGCGCCACCTCCACTCCGGAAGATTGGGCCCGCGGCGCACCGGGGGTGCGGCGGCCGTCGCCTCCTTGCCCGCTGTGCGGCTTCGCGGCCGTCGCCGCGTCCGCTTCGCTGTTGCGCTCTTTCCGGGCATCGCTAGCCCCACTTCGCCGGTGCTCCGGCGCGCGTGAACATGGCGGCCCGTGCGTACGGAAGCCAGGCGCGCTCCGCCGCTCCATCGTCGTTCAGATGCGCCTCCGATACCGGCGCAGACGTGCCGCCGGCCGCGGCCGCACGGGGATCCGCCGGACCGCGCGCGGGTTGTCGGCGAGCGACGGATCACTGCCGCCGTCCGCGAGGCAGTTGTTGCAGGCGAACTGGAGCGCCATGTACTGCTCGTCGATCCACACCTGGCCGCAATCCTTCGCCTCGATATCGTTCCGCTGGTTCAGGTGGTAGCGCTGGTCGCACCAGTTGCAGGCGGCCGACATGCGCTCTTCGACGGGCTCCCCGCAGACGGCGCACCTGAAGGTCATAGTGCCGCTCTCACTCGTCACCCGGCTCGAACTCCACCAACGAATGCGTCGCCGCGGAATCGCGGATGCTCTTCGCATAGCGCAGGATGAGCGCGCGCTCGTCATCGCGGTCGCGCGCCCAGCCATCGATCCGCGCGGCGCGCACGAGCTGGAGGCCACGCTGAACCTGCGGGCCTTCCGGCACGCCCATCTCGATCAGGTCGCGGCCGCTGAGGATGGGGCGTGCGTCGCGCCACTCCTCAAGGTAACGAAGCATGATCTCCCGGGCAATCGCGTTCCCCGTCGTGCGGGCATAGGCGCCGATTGCCGCGCGCGGATACCGGTCGAGCAGCATTGCCGCACCCGACGGCTTCAGATCGGGACGGCGGAGCAAGTCGCTCACCGCCCGCAGCGCCGCGACGCCCCTGACCGCGGCCGCCTCGTCCCGCTTCAGACGCAGGCGGCGGACCACACCCTCGGCCTGTTCCGGGGACGTTCCCGAAGCGAGCAGCGCAAAGCCGTAGGGTGCCAGCGCCTTCTCCTCGACCCCTCCCGCAGCGTACGCCTCACTCTTCGCCGCGCTCCAGTGGAGCGCCGCCTGCAGCGCCTGGAGCGCGCCCGCCGTGTGCGCGGCCTCAAGCGCGGCGCCCGGCGGGGTGTCCGCGAGCATCAGCTCGACCTCGCGGCGCAGCCGCTCCCCGCTCACGGCGCGGACGCGCGGCAGGCCGGACGCGAGCAGTGCTGCCGTCCGCGGCTCGATGACGAACTCCAGGCGCGCGGCGTAGCGGAAGGCCCGGAAGACGCGCGTCGGGTCATCGACGAACGAGCGGTCGTGGAGGACGCGGATGCGTTTCGCCGCGATGTCGGCGATGCCGTCCGACGGGTCCAGCAGCGCAGCCTTGCCGCTGAGCCGCAGCGCCAGGGCGTTGCAGGAGAAGTCCCGGCGCGCAAGGTCGGCCTCGATCGTCGCCGGCGCTGTCTCCGGCAGCGCGCCCGGCCGTGCGTACGTCTCTGTGCGGGCGGTCGCCACGTCGATGCGGACCCCCCGGAGGACCGTGCTCGCGGTCCCGAACCGCGCGTGCCCGGTGATGCGCGCGCGCGGCAGCGCTGCCCGCAGGACGGCAGGCGCGTCCCCCTCGATCGTCAGGTCGAGGTCGACGAGTGGCCTGCCGAGGAACAGGTCGCGGACGCTGCCGCCGACGGCGAAGACGCCTGCCCCGGCGGGCGCGGCGGCGATGACGGCGGCCACCGCCTCGTTGACAGCGGCGGGCAACAGCGCAGCCAGGCTGCCGCGCAGCGCGGAGGGATCGGGCGGTTCGCTGACCATGTCTCAGTATGACTCGCGCGGCCGGCGAGACGCTGCCAAACGCCCCAGAAGGCGACGGCCGGCCGCACTGAAATCGAATCTGCAAACAGGGCTGATGCGCTTGATCGTTGCCGGATCGCGCGCTAGACTCTCGGCGCTTATGCGGAGGTGCTCTGCGCCTCCGTTTGTGTGTCTGGCGCTGACGCCCGCCATCTCGGTGGACGGAAGGAGATCCGATGGAACTCGTCTGGTTGGTACCTGCCACAGGTGTGGCAGCGGTGCTCTTCGCGCTGTGGCTCGCGCGCGACGTGCTCAGCCGCGACACCGGCACCCCGGCCATGCAGGAGATCTCCGGCATGATCTTCGAAGGCGCGATGGCGTTCCTCTCGCGCCAGTACCGGACGATCGCCATGCTCGCCGTGGTGACGGCGGTCGTCCTTGGCGTGCTCGTCGCCTCGATCTCCCAGGGTGTGAAGCCGGTCGAGTTCGTCAACGGCCAGGTCGGCTTCGCTCCGCACGAAGCCATCGGCCGCTGGGAGGAAGGCTTGTTGACCGGCATTGCCTTCCTCGTCGGCGCCGCCTGCTCGGCGCTCGCCGGCTACATCGGCATGTTCATTGCGGTGCGTTCGAATCTGCGCACGGCTGCCGCGGCGCAGAAGAGCCTGAAGGACGCCATTACCGTGTCGCTGCGCGGCGGTGCGGTCTCCGGGTTCCTCGTGGTCGCGCTGAGCCTGCTCGGTGTCTCCGGCATCTTCCTCGTCTATAGCCGGCTCCTCGGCAACCCGCCGCAGATCGCCCCCTTCCTGATCGTCGGCTTCGCCTTCGGTGCCAGCTTCGTCGCGCTCTTCGCGCAGCTCGGCGGGGGCATCTACACAAAGGCCGCTGACGTCGGCGCCGACCTCGTCGGCAAGGTCGAGGCGGGCATCCCCGAAGACGACCCGCGCAATGCGGCCGTCGTCGCCGACCTCGTGGGCGACAACGTCGGTGACTGCGCCGGCCGTGGCGCTGACCTCTTCGAGTCGATGTCCGCCGAGAACATCGGCGCCATGATCCTCGGGATCGCGATCTACAAGGTCACCGGCAGGATCGACTGGATCATGTTCCCGCTGGTCCTGCGTTCGTTCGGGCTCATCGCCACCATCATCGGGCTGACATCCGTGCCGTTCTTCACCGATTCAGACCCGAAGAGCACGCAGGACCCGATGACGCCGCTGAACTACGGCTATTACGTCGTGTCCGCGCTGTCGGTCGTCGGGCTGTTCATCGCGACCTACGTGATGCTCGGCGACGCCTGGTACTGGTTCTTCTTCTGCGGCGTCGTCGGCATCGCGACCGGCATCGCGTTCGTCTACATCACGCAGTACTACACGTCCGGCTCGTGGCGCCCGGTGCAGGAGATCGCGAACGCGTCGCGCACCGGCCCCGCGACGAACATCATCATCGGCACGGCGGTTGGCTTCGAAACGACGGCGCTGACCGCAATCGCGATCGGCCTGGCGCTCGTCGGCTCGTTTGCCCTCGGCTCGCAGGCGAACATCAGCGCGGCGATTCCTGGCTTCACGACGGGCATCTTCGGCACCGCCGTCGCGACGATGGGCATGCTGATGTCGGCCGCCTACATCCTCAGCATGGACACCTTCGGCCCGATCACCGACAACGCCGGCGGCATCACCGAGATGTCTGGTGCGCCCGAGAGCGCGCGCGAGATCACGGACAAGCTCGATGCCGTCGGCAACACGACCAAGGCGCTCACGAAGGGCTACGCCGTCGCCTCGGCGGGCCTGGCCGCGTTCCTGCTGTTTTCGGCCTTCCTCGACAAGATCAAGGAGCGGCTCGGGGTGCCGCTGACGGCCGACCTCTCGATCAACCTCTCGAGCGTCGATGTGTTCGTTGGCGGCCTGCTCGGCGTGATGCTCGTGTTCCTCTTCAGCTCGCTCGCGATCCGGGCCGTCGGCAACGCTGGCGCGAAAATCATCGAGGAGGTGCGTCGCCAGTTCCGCAACGACCCCGGCATCATGGCGGGAACGTCGCGCCCTGATTACGGGCGAGCGGTGGACATCACCGCGCGTGCCGCGCTGCACGAGATGATCCTGCCGGGCGTGCTCGCCGTCGGCCTTCCGATCGTCGTGGGGCTGATCTTCCGCTTCGCGCGCGACGAGAGCACCTTCTACACGCTGCATTTGGCCGATGGCTCGGTGGTCTCGAAGCAGCTCTTGCACGCCTCGGGCTGGCTCGCCGTGACCGGCGTGCTGATCATCGGGACCATCGGCGGCATTCTGCTGGCGACGGTGCTGAACAACGGCGGCGGCGCCTGGGACAACGCGAAGAAGTTCATCGAGTCCGGCGGCCTGAGGGAAGTGCCCGTGCCGGCGGCCGTCGGCGCAGGCGGCAGCGAGCCCGCCACACCCGCCACGGGTGACCTGAAGGTCCTCGGCAAGGGGAGCGAAGCACACAAGGCCGCGGTCGTCGGTGACACCGTCGGCGACCCGTTCAAGGATACGGCGGGCCCGTCGTTGCACGTGCTCATCAAACTGCTCGCGACGATCACCCTCGTCCTGGCACCGCTCTTCGTGGCCAGGTAGCGGGGATCGCCGCGCACTGCACGTGCGGCTCGACGGGACGCGGGAGATTACGCCGAGGCCAGCGTTTCTTCGGGGTCGCCCGCGGGGATCGGCGCTGCCTCGGTGAGTTCCCGCCACGACTGTTCCCAGCGCAGCCGGTCGAAGCTATAACTGTCAGCGATTTGGCCGCGCGCGACTTTGCGGAGTGCCGTCTTGGGAAGCGGCGTGTCCGTGAGCATCACGTCCGTCACACGTTTGTGGGCGGCAAGATCGCGCTCGTTCGACTCGAAGTCGGCCCGTACGAGCGCGCGCAGCGCCGCCTCGTCGGGCTCCCTGCCGCCCGTCCGGGCGAGCACGGCATCGCGGTTCGGGAACACCACGGCAGCGACCTGCGTCTTGCCGCGCAGCTTGCGCGCGATGACGACCAGATCTTCGACGAGGTCGCTGCGCCCGAGCTTCTCCTCGACTTCGTCCGGATGCACCTTTTCCCCGGAGTCGAGCACGATGACGTACTTGCTGCGGCCGGTGATCCAGATGTTACCCTCGTCGTCGAGGTGCCCGACGTCGCCCGTCCGGAGCCACTCGCCGACCTTCTGCGATCGGGTGGCGTCATCGGCCTGCCAGTACCCAGGGCTGATGTTTTCGCCGCGCGCGACCATCTCACCCTCGCCGTGGAGGTGCACGTACATCTCCTTCTCCGGCACGTCGATCAGCCCGATCTCAACGCCATCGAGCGGCGGGCCCACCGTGCCGAAGTGCTCTTCGTAGTAGTTCGACATGTAGAACCGGCGCGGGTTCCAGCGCTGCACGCTGAGCACGGGCGCCGACTCGGTCAGCCCCCAGCCCTGCAGGATCGGGATGCCGACGCGCGCGAACTTGCGTGCGATATCAGGGTTCAGCGCGGCGCCGCCGCTGATCATGAAGCGCAGGCGCCCGCCGAGCCGCTTGTGCAGTTCGCGGAAGACGATGCGGCCGATATTGATGCCGGTGCGCTGCTTGGTCGTCTCGCAGATGCGAAGGCCGCGCTCGAAGGTTTCGAGCCGGCCCTCCGCCTCGATGCGTTGGACGACGTTGCGGTACATCAGCTCGAAGAGCGCCGGCACGCCCGCGAACAGCGTCGGCTTGACCTCCGCCATGCGGTCGCGGATGCGCCGCAGGTCGTTCTCGAACGTCACCTCGCCGCCAACCGCGGGTGCCACGACGGCGGTGATGGTGAAGGGGAATGCGTGATGCATTGGCAGTACCATGATCAGCCGGTCGCGCTCGCCGAACGGGATCGAGCGGCGGATCGAGCGGCAATTCGCGAGGAAGTTGCGGTGCGTGAGCATCACGCCCTTCATGCCCCCGGTCGTGCCCGATGTAAACACGACCGATGCCAGGTCGTCCGGGCGGATCTCGCGAAGCCGCAGCTCGCGCCATGCGGCGGCCGATGCGTGCCGGCCCAGCTCGTCGAGCGACACGAAGCGCGGTTGCGGACGACGCCGGAGCGCATCGGGCGGCTCATCGGGAGACTCCGACGCGTCGGCCTGTGGCACCGCCCCCGCGACGACGACCGTTGTCAGGCGGGGCAGCAGCGGGTCGAGCTTCGCCAGCACCTTCGGCGACACGATGGCGATGCGCGCGTCCGTGTGCACCGCCATCTCCTCGATCTCTGCCGGTTTGAGCTCGTAGTAGAGCGGCACGGCGACGCCCCCCGCGAGCACGATCGCGTAGTAGGCGCACACCCACTCGACGCCGTTTTCCAGCACGAGCGCCACGCGGTCACCCTGCCGCAACCCGAGGTCGACGAGCCCGGCCGAGAGCTCGTACGAGCGGCCGTAGACGTCATGGTGCGAGTAGCGCGACCACTCGCCGCGCACCTTCTGCTGGAACGCGACTTTCTCACCCCAGTCGCGCCGCGTGCGCTCGAGCAGCGCCGGGAATGTCATCGGCGATCCGTCTTCGCCGTCGACGCCGGTGTCGTCGCTTGGACCCAGGATGCGCAGTCTGCTCAGGACCATCGCCAGCGTCCTCCACGGCCCGCCGGGGCCAACTCCCTAGCTCTGCCGTCCGGTTGGAGCGCCCCTGGCGCGCGATCCGCTCGCACTACAGGTGGCCGCCATGCGCTGGCCACACAGATGTCCTGCTAACGAGCCCTGCCGTCGGCTGCTGCCCCCGGCCCCTTGATGGTACCGCGCGCGACCACCGCGCGGCAGCATGCTAGATCGAGGGCGCATCGACCCCGGGCAGCGCGAGGTAGTGGAGGACGTCCGCCCGGCGGTGGATGTCGTGCTCGAGGAGGTGGAAGGCGATCCAGTGGCCGGACAGCGGCGGGCCCGAGAAGTCGGCGTACTCCGCGTCCAGGAGCCGGTCATCGGCGAGGAATGCCCCCACACGACCCGGACCTGCTGTCGATCGGTGGGTGCGCCGCCGGGTCTCCGGGCGCCGTCTGTTGGCCACCCACGGTCAGAACTCGCCTTCGCCCCGCAGGTTGCCGTTGGAGCGGCGGAGCTTCTCGAGCGCCTGCGCCTCGATCTGGCGCGCCCGCTCGCGCGTCACCCCCAGCTCGTTGCCGACGATGTCCAGCGTGCGCGGACGGCCGTCCTTGATCCCGAAGCG
>JAGWOC010000194.1 GCA_028872875.1 Chloroflexota bacterium
CGCGTCAGTGATGGCGACGAGGTGACGCTCGTCAGCGATCATGGCGAGCTGACCCTGCGCTGCCAGGTCTCCGGCCGCGTGCAGGAGGGCGCCGCCTTCGTGCCGTCGTACTACGACGGCGGCGCGGTCAACGCGCTCCTCCCGCCCGGTGGCGGCCCGGTCGCTGTGAAGGTGAAGGTCGCGCAGCCGGCGTAGCGGGCCGCCTCCGGGCCGGCGCCGCGTGGGCTGCCGTGACACCGGCATCGACCCACCGCTTGAGCGCGGCGCCGCGCGTCACGCCGGCCGCCGAGACGTACACCATGCCCCGGCTCGGACGCCCGGTGAAGTCCATCGGCCGCGCATGCGGGCGCTTCAGTGCGTCCATGTACCGCTCAGCGCCGACGCGCACCACCAGTTCATTCTTGAGGACACCGACGCACATTTTGCCGTCGACCAGGAATGCGAGCCCGCCGAACATCTTGCGTTCGCTGACGGCGTCGTAGCCTGCCAGCTCGGCGCGCACGCGGCCCGCCAGGCGCTCGTCGTACACGCGAAACCCCTTCCGTCTAACGCGGGAAGCCCGTCCCGCCCTGCAGTCCCTTCAGGGCGGCGACCTCGCCCCGGTGCGAGAGCAGGTGGCCGAGCACGCCCGCGCCGAGCACGCAGCCGAGCGACCACTTCCCAAAGCCGAACGCGCCCAAGTCTACCGCGCGATCCAGGTCGTTGGGCGAGAGCGATGCGACGAAGCGGTCGGTCGATTGTGCGACAGCGTCGGCGTACCATCGCAGCGCGGCGAGGTCAACGCGCACGCCGCGCCCCCATTCCGACCAGCCAGGGCCGGCCGGCGGCAGCTCGCTGATCCCGGTTCGTCCGGACCACTTCGCTGCGAAGAGCGGCGCCGTGCCCCGGACGATGCCGTTCACGAAACCGTCCTCGCCGACGACGAGGTGCGTGTAGGTGGCAGCGATCGGGTTGAGCCGCCCGGGTGCTGGCGCGTGCGCCGCCTCGGCGTCGACGTCGGCGAGCGTGCCGGCGAGGAAGGCGCGGGCCATGCCGAGCTGTTCCCGCAGGAATGCGATCGTGTCCATGTGGTCTCCTTCACCCTCCAACGTCGAGGGTCTTCCCGACGGTACGCCGGAGAGGCGAGGCGGAGGAAGCGTTTCGCCGCGCGTAACGCGACGGCTGGTGACAGCATGGTGTCAGCATGGGTGACGTCAAGGCGCCATGGCGAGGGGCGCCATTGCGTGAGGGCGCCGAAGCGCCCTAGTTCAGCACGCCGAAGCCCGCCGTCTTCTGGCGCAGGTACGCGGCCAGCCGCAGCCGCATCTCCGGCAGCTCCTCCGCGATGATCTCCAGTTCGCGCGCCAGCCGCCCCTCCGGCGAAAGCTGTTC
>JAGWOC010000096.1 GCA_028872875.1 Chloroflexota bacterium
GAGTGGTGGGCGGTACAGGACTTGAACCTGTGACCTCTTCCGTGTGAAGGAAGCGCTCTTCCGGCTGAGCTAACCGCCCGTGGCGTTGGCCACGCATTCTAGCAAGTGGCGCGCTGCCCACCCAGCATCGGACGCGCGCGCACGGGCCGCACAGGTCGGCACCCCGGTGGCCGCCGGTGGCGGGGCGCACGAGGGCCCGCCGGGCAGCGTCCGGCCCGGTGCGGCGGGCGTGCGCGTGCCGGTCGCGTCCCTCCTTTCCGAAACCGGCGCGCCGCGCGCCGATCGCGATGGATCCGGACCGATCCGCGTGGTGTGATTGCCGAAACGTGAACGTTCTGCTAACATATGGCTCCGTGGTATCCCTCTGCAGGGCTGTCGCTCCCGCGGCCGTGCCCCTGCGGGCCATCGGCTCGTCCCGGCCGAAGGAGAGAGCGCGCGCCGCGATGCGCGGCGCCGCGTAGCGCGTGCCAGGAGGCGTTTCGGGTGCACGTGACCCCAGAGGCGTGTGAAGTCCTCAGCGAGCTCCTCGCACGGCGTACGGACACCGATCGCTGCCTTCGCCTCAGCACCGTCCAGGGCAACTACCGCTTCGTGCTGGACGAGGCCATCGAACAGGACGTAAGCTTCAGTTATCAGGGCCGTGTCGTGCTGGTCGCTTCCGAGACCGTCTCACGTGACCTCTGGGGCATCACAGTCGACTGCGCGGAGGCGGACGGCAAGAGGAAGCTGATCTTCCGCAGGGCGAAGCCGCACGAGCCGTTCGATATCGTGAAGGAAGAACCGGATCCTGTGCCGCCGGGCTGGAAGGCCCAGGAGCACGAGCGCCTCCTCGCCGAGATCGCCGAGATCGGCAAGCAGATCGCGTCGCTGCGCGGCGGTTCAAAGAACATGCTGCGGGACCAGCTCCATACGCTGGAGGCCGCGAAGCAGGAGAAGTGGGACGCCATCCGCGCCCTCTGGGCGGGTGATGGCGGATGGCACAAGCGCCAGGCAGCGTTGGCGGCCGAGGCGGAGTGAGCCAGAAAGACGTGCCGGCACATCCGCCGGGCGAAACGGAGTCGATGTGGCGACAGTAGACCTTCGAGATGGCGAATCGCCCGAACACCTGATCACCCGCTTCCGCCAGGCGGTCCAGCGAGACGGCATCCTGCGCGAGATCAAGCAGCGCCGCCACTTCATCCCCAAGAGCGAGCGCCGCCGCATCGCCCAGGCGAAGGCCGCCCGCCGCCGCCGCCGGGCGAAGAAGCCACTGGTGTAGCCGCCTCGTCCGGAACCTCCCGATCCACCGCCGTCCCCGGATCGCGTCGGCCGCCTGGCTACGCCTCCGCCAGCAACCGCCACGCGCGACCGTGCGGGCCCGCGGGCCGTACCACGAGCCGGGTGTGACGCGAAACGCCCCCGCCGGAGTGGCGAGGGCGTTGGTGTCAGTGGTGGAGATAGGGGGGCTCGAACCCCCAACCTCCGCATTGCGAACGCGGCGCTCTCCCAATTGAGCTATATCCCCGTGACCGCGCCAGTATAGCGGCCCCGCCCGCCGCGTCTCAACCGCCGCGGATCCCGCCTCCCGCGATGTCCTCGCGTGCGGCGGGCTGCGCGGCCGAGACCGTGCGCATGACGCACCGGCGACCAGACCCGGCGCACAGCAGACGCTTCAGTCTTCACGAACGATTGATGATGCGCAGCGGTGTGTTCCATCAAGAAGTTTCTGAACGTGGTACAAAATGTCTCACTTTTCCTCTTGACGCCGGTCGGATGCACCTCTACACTCGACGCCGCACACACCTCTTCGAAGGATCGTGCGTGCACCCCGCCGTGTCACCACAACCGCATAGCCCGCCGTCTCACCGGCCGCGCGCGATCGCCCGCCGGCGTACCGCGTATCTCCAGCCGCGGCGAGACGGCACACCCCGTGCCCGGTTCCTGGGGGGAGCCCGGGCACGCGGTGACTCCGCGGTTCACCGTGCTCTCCCCTGATCGGCGCGCGCACGCAGGAGGGCAGAGTCGTGAAGCGGTTCCTAGTCGTCATCGCCGCGGTGGTTATCGTGCTCGTGTCCGCCCACTCGGGGGCGGGCGCTGTGACGGTTGTCACCGTCACCCCTGCCAACATGAACGGCTGGGGCTTCGCCCAGGAGGTCGCCAACGGCACCGGCGCCCTCGTCGTCGGGCCCGCCGTGCCACCACTCGGCCCGGGCAGCGCGCAGATGACCGTCGATGCCACCGGGCGTGAACTTCTGGGCACGCTGGCCTACGCCGGCACGCGCTTCGCCGACATCACGTCGCTCTCCTACAGCACCTACCAGAACCCCGCCTCGCCGGCCGCGAGCAACCTCGCCATCTCGCTCCAGTTCGACGCGGACTACGACCTGACGGACCTCAACACGGCGTGGCAGGGACGTCTCGTCTTCGAGCCCTACTACACGAACACGGTGGTCAAGGGCGCGTGGCAGACGTGGAACCCGCTCGCCGGCGTCTGGTGGGCGAGCGGCGCCCCGGGCAGCACCTTCTGCCCGATCAGCACCCCGTGCACCTGGGCGCAGGTGCTCTCACACTTCCCGAACGGAGGCATCCGCGTCGGCGGCGCGCTCCAGTTCAAGGCGGGCGGCCCCTGGCCCGGGTTCGATGGCAACGTCGACGCCTTCACCATCGGCACGACGTCCGGCACGACGACGTACGACTTCAACGCGCCGATCCCGTGCACGACCGACTGCTACGTGCGGCCCGACGGCAACGATCTGAACGGCGGCACGGCGAACACGCCGGCGGACGCGAAGAAGACGATCCAGGCCGCTGTGAACCAGGTCTCGACCGGCGGCACGGTCCACGTCGCCGCGGGCACGTACGTCGAGCAGGTCGACATCGGCCGGGCCATGACCGTGACCGGCGCCGGCCCCGGCGTCACCACCATCCAGTCGCCGGCGACGCTGGTATCGAAGTTCACCACCAGCACGACGAACATGCCCGTCGTCTATGCGCACGGCGCCACTGGCATCAACATCAGCCAGCTCACGGTCGACGGCGCCGGCCTCGCGAACGCCAACTACCGGATGGAAGGCATCGCCTTCTACAACGCGGGCGGTTCGGTGACGAACGCGAGCGTCGTCCACGTGCGGGAGACGCCGCTCAGCGGCAACCAGCAGGGTGTGGCGGTCTACGCGTACAACGCCGATGCGGCGCCGCGCGCGATCACGCTGTCCGGGAACAGCATCAGCGACTACCAGAAGAACGGCGTCGCGCTGAACGGGGCCGGCCTCACCGCGACGATCAGCGGCAACACCGTCACCGGCGCTGGCCCGCTGGCCTTCCAGGCCCAGAACGGCATCCAGATCGGCTACGGCGCCGTCGGCAGCGTCACCGGCAATACGGTGAGCGGCAACGTGTGCACCAGCGCCAGCGCCGGGTGCACGGACGATCCGACGTCGTCCGCGACGGCGGACGGGGCGGCGGGCATCCTCATCTACGCGCCGGGGACGGGCCTGGTCACCGTCAGCGGCAACATCCTGAGCAACAACCAGTTCGGCGTCTGGACGGTCGCCGCGACGAGCGTCGACATCAGCGCGAATACGATCAGCGGCGCGACGGGAAACGGCATCGCGATCTGGGACTGTGACCAGTGGTGCAGCCCCGGCACGTCCGTCGGCACGACGGGCACGATCACCGGCAACACGATCAGCGGCCAGACCTATGGCATCATCCAGCGCGACTTCGTCGCCGGGGCGCCGGTGCCCAACGTCGCGGTGCACAACAACAGCATCACCGGCGCCACGACGGACGGCGCCTGGAGTAACGTGCCGCTCGATGCCATCAATAACTGGTGGGGCAGCGCGAACGGCCCGCAGAACCCGGCGAACACCTTCAACGTCGGCTCGCAGGGCGCGCCCGTCAGCGCGAACGTGAGCTTCGTGCCCTGGCTCAACGCGGCGCCGCCCGGCGGCGTCAGCTTTGCGCCCGTGACGACGACGAGCCCCGTCGGCAGCTACTCCTCGATCCAGGCCGGCGTCAACGCCTCGAACGCGGGCGGCACCGTGAACGCCGCGGCCGGCACGTTCACCGAGAACGTCACCGTCGGTACGCAGGTGACCATCGCCGGCGCCGGGCAGGCGAACACGACGGTGCAGCCGGCCGTCTCGGCCGCAAACCCGTGCCCGGGCAGCTCGCTCTGCGGCGGTGCGGCGAGCAACGTCTTCCTGGTGCAGGCGGACAATGTGACGATCCACGACCTGACGGCCAATGGTGACAACCCGGCGCTCGTCAGCGGCATCATCGCCGGCGGCGCTGACCTCGATGCGCGGAACGGCATCATCAGCAACTACATGCTCGGCGTCTTCAACAACCTCACGGTGCACCACGTGACCGTGAAGAACATCTACCTGCGCGGCATCTACGCCGCGAGCGGCGGTACGTTCGACTTCCACGACAACACCGTGCAGAACGTGCAGGCCGACCCGTCGTCGATCGCCATGTTCAACTTCGGCGGCAGCGGCGTCTTCGCCAACAACCAGGTGTCGGCGGCCAACGACGCCATCAGCGCGAACCACTCCCGTGGCACGCAGTTCCTGAACAACGTCATCACGAACTCCGCCAGCGGCATCCACACCGACAACGCCGGCGATGGCGGCGGCGTCGCCGACCTCATCCAGGGCAACACGATCACGAACAGCCCGGCCGGCGGCTACGGCATCTGGGTCTTCGTGCCGTACATCGCGCCGACGTTCCAGGGCAACACCGTGACGAACGTCGAAGTCGGCATGGCCGCCTTCGGACAGGGTCTCCCCGTCACCACCACGTTCGCCAACAACGAGATCGACGCCACCAGCCGGGCGAACAGTATCGGCGCCTTCATTACGACGGACCAGCTCGGCTACGGGTCGAAGAACTCGTCGGTGGCGCTCACGGGCAACACGATCAAGAACAACGTTGTCGGCATCCAGGCGGACTCGCAGACGGGCTTCACGACGACGATCAACGCCTCGAAGAACGGCATCTACGGCAACGGCTCCGGCGTCACCAAGACCGGCACCGGCGGCTTCAGCCTCAACATGACCCCGAACTGGTGGGGCAGCGACACGGGCCCCGCGCACGCCCTTAACCCCGGCGGCACCGGCAACTCCGTCGTGGACGGCGTGGTCTACAGCCCCTGGCTCGGGTTCGGCGACGCGTCGCCGAGCGCGGGCTTCCAGCTCGCTTCGCCGATGACCTGGATCGCCGGCCCGGCTGTCTGCGGCGTCACCTGCATCCAGGCCGCCATCGACGACGCGTCCAACGGCGACACCGTGAAGGCGAAGAGCGGCGTGTTCCCGGAGCACGTCACCGTCAACAAGCAGATCACGCTCACGGCCGGCTCGAACCCGATCATCGATGGCGGCGGCGCCGGCGACGGCATCACGATCACCGTGCCGAACGTCACGGTCTCGTCGTTCGAAGTGCGCAACGTGACGAACGGCATCGTCGTGGCCCCTGGCGCTCACAACGCTACGGTGTCGACGGACAACATCCACAACTTCACGTCGGCGGCCGTCCGGGCGACGGGCGCGACCGGCGTATCGATCGCGTCGAACGCGATCAACGGCGGCCACGCCGGCTCGTGCACCGGCGGCTTCTGGGGCATCATCGTCCAGAACGTCAGCGGCTCGATCGGCTCCAATACGGTGAGCGGCATCGGCAACGGACTCACCACGGGCTGCCAGGAAGGGCGCGCGGTCGAGGCGGACGGCGCCGGCACGGTGCAGATCACGAACAACAACCTGAGCCAGTACCAGAAGAGCGGCATTATCGTCCGTGACAGCGTCGTCTCCACGATCAGCGGCAACACGACGGCGGGCGAAGGTCCGACGAGCGCGATCGCGATGAACGGCATCACGATCACCTCGACTGGCGCGACGACGATCACCGGCAACCACACGAGCGGGCACATGTACACGCCGGCGTCCGTCTTCTCGTGCGGCATCCTTTACTACCCGGTCGGCAACCCGGCGCCCAACTCCGTCTCGATCAGCGGCAACGACTCGACGGCGGACCAGGTGGGCATCTGCCTCAGCAGCGGTACCGCGACGCTGCCGGTGAGCGGCGTCTCCGTGACCAACAACACCATCACCAACCACCACGTGCAGGCGATCGAGGTCGACACGATGGCCAACGTGCTGGTCGACGGGAACCACATCGACGGCCAGGGCGGCGGCACCACATCCAGTCCTGGTACGACACCCGACAACGACACGCGGTACTACGGCATCTTCGCGGTCGACTCCACCGGCACGATCTCGAACAACACGATCAAGGGGATCACCCACGGACCGTCGAACGGCCTCCAGAGCGGCGTCGGCATCCGTCTCACGGCGCGTGCGGGCAACGCCGCCAACATGACGATCCACGCCAACACGATCAGCGACGTGCAAAAGGGCGCCATCGTGGTCACGAACTACTACGGCGGCACCGGCGTCAACGCGGTCGTGAGCAACAACAGCGTCGCCGGCAACGGGCCGGTCAACTACATCGCCCAGAACGGCATCCAGGTGTCGAACGGGGCCACCGCGCAGGTCGATGCCAACGACGTGAGCGGCTACGACTACACGCCGAGCACCTGGGCGGCGGTCGGCATCCTGGTCTACGGCGCGGGGCCCGTCAGCGTCACCAACAACAACGTGCACAACAACATGGAGGGCCTGTTCGTCCAGAGCAGCGACAACGCCACGGTGACGGGCAACACCTTCACGAGCACGCGTGACACAGCGATCTTCACGTACCTCAGCAACGGCGGCACCTACACGGCCAACACGCTGACCGGCCAGGCGGGCTCGACCGGCATGTACCTCTACGACGCGTCCACCAACAACGTCGTCTCGAGCAACGCCTTCCGCTTCAACGACAACGGCGTCTTCGTGGACTACACGGCGGCGGGCAAGCCGACCGGCAACCACTTCAACCAGAACTGCATCGCCGGCAACACCGTCGCCGGCGTAGCGACCTCTGGCACCGTGCTGACGCCGGTGGATGCGACGCAGAACTGGTGGGGGACGATCAACGGCGCCAACCCGCCCGGCCACGGCGACAAGATCAGCCCGGCGGCGACGATCGACGCCTCGTCGTTCCTGACGGCGCCGACGGCGGGCTGCCCCGTGCCCACGGACGCCGACGGGGACGGGATCCCGAACACCACGGACAATTGCATCGACGTGTACAACCCGTCGCAGACCAACACCGACCAGTCCAACTACCTGCTGAGCCGGGCTGGCAGCGACAGCGTCGGCGACGCCTGCGATGCGGACATTTCCGGCGACGGCTACGGCAACGCGGCCAAGATCGCGCTCGGCAAGAACGTCCTCATCTACTGCCCGACCATGCGGGCGGATGTCACCGGTGACGGCGTGGTGAACATCCTCGACCTGGCGACGATCGCCGCCCACTACGGCCAGACGTTCCCGCCGAGCAATCCGCCGAATGGCTGGGACAGCGGAGTACCAAGGCTGAACCAGAACGCCGACAACGGCATCAACATCCTTGACCTGGCGACGGTGGCGGGGCTCTACGGCGGCAACGTCGCGGCGTGTCCGTGAGCGATGCGTGTCCGTGGGCGGGGATCGCGCTCCCCGCCC
>JAGWOC010000195.1 GCA_028872875.1 Chloroflexota bacterium
GTCGCAGCCGGGCACGGTGGACGCGAACTTCGCCGGCGCGCCGCGGTTCACGCTGGCGAATGAAGGCGGGCGTCCGGTGTACGTACCGACGTCGTCCATCGACCCGGCGAGCGGCATGGTGTCGGCGGCGCAGTCACGCCGCTCCGCGGCGTACGGACGCGTGGGGGTCGCGACGAGCGACCTGCGCGGCTACGGTGGGCAACTCACCTTCTCGATCGGACCGGACCCGTTTCGCGCGCACGGCATGCCCGGCAACACGTACGTGTCGCTCGGCTACACGCTGCAGGCGACACGCCGCGAGTTCCGCGGCTTCGACGGCGCCGCATTCGGCGACCCGCGGCTCAAGGAATGGGCGCCGTCGGCCAGCGATGCGCGCCACATCTTCACGCTGCAAGGGGGATTCTACGGCGAGTACGTCGGCGCCGTCACGCTTTTCGCGCGCGCGCAGTCGGGGCTCCCATTCACGCCCATCGTGCAGGGGGACGTGAACGGCGACGGGCTCGGCGGCGACCGCGCGTTCGTGCCCAACCCGGCCACCGAGACCGACCCGGCGCTTGCCGCCCAGTTGCGGTCGCTGATCGCCTCCGGCGCACCAGCGGCGCGCGCCTGCGTCGAGGCGTTCGCCGGTCGCGTTGCCGACCGCAACGGATGCCGCGGGCCGTGGACGACGTCACTCAACGTGCAATGGGCGCCGCCGCTTTGGGGCCTGGTCCGTCGCCGGCTCACGGCCACGGTGTACCTGGAGAACGCGCTCGGCGGCATCGACCAGCTGCTGCACGGCAACGACCTGCGTGGCTGGGGTGCGGCGGCGACGCCCGATCCGGTGCTGCTCGTCCCCCGCGGCTTTGACGCGGCGACCAGCCGGTTCCGGTATGACGTGAACCCGAAGTTCGCCGATACGCGTCCCGCGACCACGCTCCAGCGCTCGCCATTCCGCGTCACGATCGACTTCTCGCTGCGGCTTTCGACGGACTACGATCTGCAGCAACTGCGCCGCGCCCTCGAACCGGTGAAGGTCGCGCACCACTGGCAACGCCGGTCCGCCGACTCGCTGGCGGCGTTCTACCTGAGCCGCACGTCGGACGTGTACCAGCTGCTGTTGGAGGAAAGCGATTCGTTGTTCCTGAGCGCCGCGCAGATTGCCGGGTTGCGGCGCGCCGATTCGACCTATTCGGCGCGGGTGCGCGCCGTGTACGTGCCGCTGGGGCGGTTCCTCTCGCAATTCGCCGACGGGGTCGCCACAAAGGCGGCGCTCGACAGCGCGCAGGCCGCCGACAAGCGCTACTGGAAAGTGTTCTGGGAACAGCCGGAGATTGCCGACTCGCTCATCACGCCGTCGCAGCGCGAGCTG
>JAGWOC010000196.1 GCA_028872875.1 Chloroflexota bacterium
CCAGGCGAGGGCGTCCGCGGACCGCCCTCTACCTGGCCTCGTGACGCCGTGGGGATGACGCCCGCGGCGCACGTCTCTACGACTGGCTTCGCGTCGAACGCGCGTGCGCAGTCGAGCATAGCATCCAGCGTCTCGGCGTCCGCCTGGTTGCGGCTGGCCACGTCGCCGCCCAGGACGGTGTAGCCTGGCGACGGCGGCGCGAGCACGTAGCCGCCCGTCCCGCGCGTCTCTATCAGCGTCGAGCCGTCGGCCGCGCATGCCAGCTTCTGGTTGCCGTCTGGCGCCGGGCCGTGGATGTAGACGTGGCGCCCGCCTGACGGGGTGGCGACGATGGCGGCGATCGCCGACAGGTCGACGCCGCACATACGGCAGAGGTCGTACCACGGCTGGTACAGCTCGGGCGCGTCGAAGTCGATCACCGTGAGGTTGTCGGACACCCGGCCGCACACGATAGCCAGCGACCGGCAGGCTCGGGGCCCGGCGAACCAGGCCGCGAGCTGGTGCCAGCACGGCAGCCGCTCCTGAAACTCGCGCCACGAACGGACTGCCGGCGACTTCGTGCCCTTGCGTATGGGGAATGTGGAGAGCCCGGCGTCTCGGTACCGGGCCACGGTTGCGAACATGGTGCCCTCCGGGGCTGCTATTCGTCCGCGAACGGATCCTCGGGTACAGCCCCGGCGTCGTCGGCTTGCGCCACGACAGCGGGCATTGTCGCTTCAAGTGTGC
This sequence comes from Chloroflexota bacterium, assembly GCA_028872875.1. GTDB lineage: Bacteria > Chloroflexota > Dehalococcoidia > DSTF01 > JACRBR01 > JADMII01. The sequence goes on from JAGWOC010000196.1 coordinate 727, forward strand.
TCAGCGCGAGCAGCCTGCTCGCCGCTTCCGCGAAGGTGCGCGGCTCGTCGGCGTCGCTGAGTTCGACGCCTCGCGCGGCGAACGATGCCAGCGCGGCCGACTGGTGCGCGCTCACGCCGCGCGGCTCGACAGGCTTCACGCCCGCGCCAGGCGCCGGCGCCTCGACACCGACGATGTGGCAGAGGTCAGCGTAGGCCGCATGGTCGGCGTCGAGCCAGTCGGACTGCGCGAGGTCCGCGACCGCCTTCCCCGACATGGCTGCGACGATTTCCGCCGCGTCGACGTCGGGGTTCAGTTTCTCGACCTTCTCGCGCATGCGTTGCTCGGCCGTGCGCATCTTCGGCTTCTCTTTCGGCTCGGGCTTCGGCTCGGGCTTCGGCTCGGCGGCTGCGGCCGCCACCGGTTGCAGCGCGGCGATGGCGCTGCGCCAGTCGTCGGCCGGCATTCGCAGCATCTGGCGGTACGTTGCCTGCGAGACTTTCTCCGCGCCCGTCATCTTCGCTGCGAGCGTGGTGCGCGTGCCCGTGTAGCCGAACTCCGCGCAACGCGCCTCGATGGCGGCCTTCAGCTCGTCGAGCGTTAGGACGGTCGGCTCGGCCCCCGCAGCCGGCGCGGGTGCAGCC
>JAGWOC010000197.1 GCA_028872875.1 Chloroflexota bacterium
CGCCATGTACATGCCGGCCACCGTGCCGGGGACGTTCACCAGTTCAGGACCATCGGCCGGATAGCGCCCGTTCTGCAGCAGCGACGTGTTCGACAACCCGGCGTCTTCGGGCACGCGGGTCATGAACTCGATGAGCGTCGGGTGCTCCAGCTTCTTGAGCGCGATCATCATCTGACCGTAGCCGCCGACGCCGCTGGCGTCGGGTTCGACGACGCCGAGCGTGAAGCTCACGGCGACCGCGGCATCCACGACGTTGCCGCCGGCACGCAGTATCGTGAGACCCGCCTCGGTTGCCACGGGGTGCGCGCTGCTCACCGCGGCACGCCCCGTCGCGCTGGCCCTGAGGGGCGGCCGCTCCCGGAGCATGGCCCAGATGGCGCGCTGCAGGGCGTCGTCGTTCGCCGCGGCAAGCGCTTCGCCTCGATGTTTCGCGTGCACGGCATTCCATTGCGCCCTGCGCGCCGCGGCGTCGGCCGTCGCGAAGTACAACTTCGACGAGCGTTCCCACACGCGATCGTACGCCTCGGCATTGCGTGCGGTGCGGTCGCGCACCGCAATCACGTCGTGTTCCGCGAGCCCTGCATCGGGCGCGACGGGCGCTTGCACGAACCAGAGCTTCTCGGCGTTGCCGAACCGTTCGGCGGCGACGCGATCGCCCAGCCGGTCGGGGTCGCCGTTGTACGGGACGTTCACGTCGTCGTACTCGGCGATGGCAAGCGTGCGGCCGTCGGGCGACCAGGCGACGTCGCCGTGGCGCGCCGAGGCGAAGTTGGCATAGCGGCCATCGTCGGCGACGATGTAGATGCCGGCGTGCGACGAGAGAGCGAGGCGGCTGCCGTCGGGAGCCCACGCCAGACGGTCGGCGGCGCGATCGGTGCTGGCAATGGTCTCGCGGCCGTTCTCGACGGTTCGCACGATCACGCGGCGGCCACGTTCGCTCGATACGATATATGCCACGCGCCGTCCATCGGGGGAGAACGCGGGCGCGAGCTGTGTGTTCTCGCGATCGTCGAGGCGGCGCTCGGTGCCGTCCGGGTTCCTGAGCCACACGCGTGACGACGCACCGCGCCCGCGGACGAAGGCAATGCGTCCGTCGCTCGCCGTGCTCGGCGCACTCTCGTCGTCGGCGCGGTTCGTCACGCGCCCGGCGGCACCGGCGGTGCCGCCGGCGTTCACGGGCACGCGCCAGAGCGCCCAATGGCCGCCGCGATCGGAGGAGAAGACAATGGCCGAGCCGTCGCGCGTGAAGTCGGGGTCGCGATCCCAGGCCGGGCCGGTGGTGAGGTGCGACCAGGTGGTGCCGGCAGCGACGCGCAGGTAGAGGTCGCCATCCACCGAC
>JAGWOC010000025.1 GCA_028872875.1 Chloroflexota bacterium
CCGTGCTCACCGACGAGATCGGCGTGGTCGGGACGTTGTTCTCCAGCCCGTCCGCCCACACGGTGACCGTGTTCGACGAGACCGTGCTGCCCGGCACCGTGATCGACATTGTGAAGTTGATGCTGGTGCCCGGGTTCAGCGAGCCCAGCGTCGACATCTGCGTCACGGTGATGTTGCCGCTGCTGTTGTAGACGACCGCGCAGACGTCCGGCGAGACCATCGTCACGGCATCGTTGTTGCGCAGCGTGCCCGCCACCGTCAGCGTCGTGCTGTTCAGCGACGCCGTCACGCCCGTCACCGTCGAGTTGGTCGCGAGCGTGCTCCCGGCGGTCAGCGGCTGGCTGTAGTCCAGGCTGGCGATCGCGCTCACGGTCGACGCGGCCGGCTGGGTGCTGGCCACCGAGAAGAAGTCCGACGTGCCGTTCTGCCACGAGCGCAGGCAGCCGGAAACGTTCGTCCGCTGGTCGATGATGTTGCCGTAGGCGTCGACGAACGTGATCTTGAACTTGTGGCCGAGGAAGTTGGCGCCGGTGTTGTTCTGGAGCGCCCCGGCGTAGGTATCGGTGGCGCCGATCTGCGTCAGCGACGTCTGCAGCAGGTTACAGGTGCCGGCGAACCCGGCGAGGCCCAGGCCGACCACGGCCAGGATGGCTGCAAGCTTTTTCACTGGATCCTCCCTTGGACTTCCCTTTCCCTTCCGACCGGATACCGCACAGAGTGTATAACGATCGGGACCCTGCGAAGGTGAACCGTTCTCCGCGAGAACGCGAGCCGGACTCGCTCCGCTGCGAGCGCTTGGGCTCGCCCGGAGGCACGCTGCTCCTTTCCGGCCCTGCATGCCTTCGGAGCCTAGCACATGCGGGACGGCTGAGATGTGTCAGCATGGTAAGATTTGGGCAATGGCGCGCATTTTCATCTTGCCCCTCGACGCCGAGGTCGAGGCTGCCGACGACGCGACGCTGATGGGCGCCGCGCAGGCGCACGGCTACTACTGGCCGACGACCTGCGGCGGCGAGGGGCGCTGCACCACCTGCGCCTGCGAGGTCGTCGAAGGCGCCGCCGCCCTGACGCCGATGGGACGCGGCGAGGAGCGCACGCTCGTCGCGGAGCGTGGCGCCGGCGTGCTGGCGACGTCGCTGCGGCTGGCCTGCCAGGCCCGCGTGCGCGTGCGCGGCGCGTCGATTATCGTCAGAAAGGCCGGCGTCCGCCCGCCGGAACAGGCATCGTGTACGACTTCCGAATGAGCGCCCGTGCACGCGGGGCGAGGCCCGGCCGCCGCGTGCGCCGGCTCCCGGCGAGCCGCCATCGGAACCAGGCGTTACAGGCACGACGCGAGCGGCCCTGACGGCAGTCGCGCCCGGTGACCGCGGCACAGGCCGGGCAAGGAGACGAACGACACATGGCGTACGTGATCACGGAACCCTGCATCGGCACCAAGGACGCGTCCTGCGTCGACGTCTGCCCGGTGGATTGCATCTACACCCGCGAGGATGACCCCCAGTACTACATCGACCCGGACACCTGCATCGACTGCGCGGCCTGCGAGGCCGTCTGCCCCGTCACCGCGATCTTCTTCGAGGAGGACGTCCCCGCGGAGTGGAAGTCGTACATCCAGGTGAACCGGCAGTTCTTCAAGGATGTCCCCGCCGCGGAGCGCACCTTCCGTCCCCGCACCGAGCGCACCAGCTCGTAGCCGCCCGGGCAGCCGCGCGCATGGATCACAGCCGCCGGGCCGTGCGTCCGGGCACAACGCCCTGCCCAGCGACGGCCTCGGCCCCCTTGCTAGACTCCTCCCGTGCATGCCCTCTGGCTCCGCTTGCTCGACTGGATCACCAACACGTTCGGCAGCCGCCGGCGAAGCGCCATCCCGCGCGAGCCCGTGGGCATCCGCCCGATCGGCGTCGTGCGCAACAGCGTGCGCGAGCCGCGCCCCGACGGCTGGGCGCACGTGCGGAGCGATGTCGTGTTGCGCGACGAGCTGACGGAGCTGCTGGACGGCATCGAGGATTACTCGCACATCATCGTCGTCTTCGCCTTCGACCGCGTGCCGGAGTCGGCGCAGCGCGTGCGCGTCCACCCGCGCGGCGACCCTCGCATCCCCGAGCAGGGCGTGCTCGCGACACGCAGCCAGCTCCGGCCGAGCCCGATCGGCGTCAGCGTCGTGCGCCTGCTGAAGCGCCGGCGCAACATCCTGCGCGTCGCGGGGCTCGACGCGATCGACGGCACGCCGGTGCTCGACGTCAAGCCGTACTTCCCGAACCACGACGCCGTGCCGGACGCGGGCATCCCCGGCTGGGCGCGCGCCCTGGTGGCGGAGCCGCCTACGCGAGGCCGATAAGCGCGTCGAGGCCGACGACCAGCTCCTGGCGCCGCATCACCTCGCGCGCGGCGAGCACGATGCCCGGCATGAACGAGTCGCGGCCCGTGGAGTCGTGGCGGAGCGTCAGCGTCTGGCCCAGCCCGCCGAAGATCACCTCCTGGTGCGCGACCAGCCCCGGCAGCCGCACGCTGTGCAGCGTCACGCCGTCGATGGCGGCTCCGCGCGTCCCGGCGACCGTCTCGGTGTCCGGCACGTTGCGGGCGAAGGGGCGGCCGCGCGCCGCCGCCATGCCGCGCGCCGTCGCGATGGCAGTGCCGGACGGCGCATCGACCTTCTGGTCGTGGTGCAGCTCGATGATCTCCGCCGCATCGAAGAACTTCGAGGCGATCTTCGCCATGTGCATCAGCAGCACGGCGCCGATCGCGAAGTTCGCGGCGACGACGCCGCCGAGACGCTGCTCCCGGCAGCGCGCCGCCAGCGACGCGACGAACGCCTCGCTCAGCCCGCTCGTGCCGATCACCGGCCGGACGCCGCGCCGGAGCGCCGCATCGACGACGGTCGGGGTCCACGACGCGTTCGTGAAGTCGATGACGACGTCGCCGTCCCACTCGTCGAAGGCGTCGTCTTCGTCGGCCGTCATCGGTACGTCGAGGCCCGATGGGAGGACGAGCGCCGGCGCCTCAGCGAACTTCTCGAGCACGCCGACGGGCGTCATGCCGTCGGCGGCGTCGACCGCCTCGACGATCGCGCGGCCCATCTTGCCGCTGCCGGACACGATGACGCGAATGGGTTCGGGCATGGCGGTCTCCGCTGCGAGAGAGGTTGCCGGGATCGTACACCGAACGGTGCCCGCGCCGCAGCCGGACCGGCGGGCGAGGACGCAGAGAGCGGGCACCATTCGGCGCCCGCTCTCCACGACCGCATCCCTGCGAGGTACCTGCTTATGCCGCGCGCGCCGCCTCTTCGGACGCCGGCGCTTCCTCGGCCGGTGCGTGCTCCTGCTGCGGCTGTGCGGCGTCGCGCGCGGCGGGCCGCGCCGCCAGCGCCGGGATGTGGAGCGCCGTCGCGCTGACCATCTGCACGGCGGCGCCGTTGACGACGATCTGTTCGCCCTGGCCCAGCTCGTTGCCGTCGGCGTCGTACACCCGCGCGTCGCGCACGACGAAGAAGCGGTGCAGGTGCGCGCGCAGCGCCTGCGTGCGGTCGGCCTCCGGTTCGAACGCGACGACACCGCGGATCTGGAACGGCGGCGCCAGCAGCAGCACCGGCGCGTCGACGCGGGGCGGCCTGACGCTGCCGCGCGTGAAGTACGGGCCCTCGAAGTTCGCGAACACCGTCTGCTCGCGGCGGACGATGACGGGCGCATCGAGCTGGACCGGGCGGCTGGCGCGGTAGAGCGGGCGCACGGTCGCATCGTGCAGCTCGATCTGGCCGCCGAGCGCGCCGCTGTTGAGGTGTTCGAGGAAGCGGCCGAGATCGTGGATCGCGACGGGCGTGCCGGCCGCGACGAACGTGCTCGTCACCGTCTCGACGCGGACTTCCCAGGCGGCTCGCGGCAGGGTCTGCATACGCCCTCCGGTGCGGGCCGCGGCGCATCGGGCGTCCGTGCCCTCGGCCGCTGCTCGCACCGCGCACTATGCGGGAGCGCACGCCGGTTTTACATGCGGGAAGCGCCGCAATTTCCGCACCGGATCTCCCGAAGGGTTGGCACCGATGCCGCGGCCGGGCGCCCCTCAGCCGCCGCGCAGCGCGTAGGAGCGGATCACATCGCGCTCGGGCGGGTCGCCCGCGTCGGCGCCGGTGAGCCACCAGCGCACGAAGTCGACGCGCGCGACCGTCGTCCGCACGCGCGGCAGGGAACGCAGCGAGGGCAGGCGCGCGCGCAGCGGCTCGGCGCAGGACGCATCGGCAAAGAAGGCGATGCTGACGTGGGCGAGGTAGTGGGCGTCGTCGGCGGTGAGCGGGTCCGGGGTGCCGGGGCCGGCGAGCGCGCCGCGCAGCTCCGCGAGCCTGCCGCCGTGGTGCACTTCGAGGACCAGCGCGTCGGGGAAGACGTTGACCGGCCCGACCTCGACCTCGGCCGGCCCCGTCCCGCGCAGCGCCGCTCCCGCGCGCTCGGCGATGCGCGCCACCTCCTGGCGCAGGACATCGTCCGGGCGGCGCTTCGCGATCACCTGGAAGCCGGCGCCGCGCAAGCTGCAGTGAAGCAGGTCGTCAGGCAGGGGTAGCAGGCCGTCGACGCCATCGAGTGCGTCGAGCACGGCGGCGGCGAGCGCGAGGACGGCGGGGTCGGTCATCGGCGCCTGGAACGCGAGCAACTGCGCGCGTCCGGCGGCCAGCCGCGCCCGCTGCTCCTCGACGGGCACGAGGTCGCCGCCCGCGGCGAACCAGCGCCACGCGGCGTCGAACGACGTGAAGAGCGGCACTACACGATCTCGTGCGGCCGCTGCTCCGGCGGCTCGTCCCGCCGCCCCAGCTCCGCGGCGGGCGGCCGCATCGCCGCCTTCTTCTGGTCGATGCGGCGGATGCGCGCGTCGACCATCGAGCGCATCGCGAGCAGGGAGGCTCGTGCCGCGTTTCGTGCGCTCCGGCGCGCGTCGTCGAGTCCCGACCTCATGCGTTCACCTCTTCCTCGCGTCGCCGGCACGGCCCGGCGCCGGCCGGGCGGCCGGGCGTGTTCGCTCAGATGATATCGCCTGGCGCCGCCGCCCAGCCGATGGGACGCCGGCCCGTGGCCGCGCCGGCCGCAGCGAATGGTGTCGCCGCGTTTGCGCGCGGTCTGGGGCACGGCGGGGTGCGTCCACATGCTTGTCATCCGGGCCGTCGCGGGGTACTATGCGGCATTCCGCGCGAGCGCCTGCACGCAGGTGCCGCAGTGCCGCCGTCGCGGCGGGGAGCAGCGCGCGGATCATGAGGGGTCGTGCCCTGGCGTCGGCGGCGATGCGCTGCCGGCGTCGTGACGGACGGGCGCCTGTGGCGCTCGTTGCCATTTCTTAAGAGATCCACATTCGGGGGCGTGTCGCGTGACACCGATTGTGAACCGTGTTACAATTGGTGACTTCCGGTCACCCAGTGGGTTTTGACGTGGACGTTCCGCTCTCCAGCCAATGGGACGCGTGCGGCACCGGCTTCGCCGCCGATCCTGCGCTGCCGTTCAGCGCCTTGCCCGCCGCGGGCGGCCTGTATCACCCGCGGTTCGAGCACGATGCGTGCGGCGTTGGCTTTGTGGTCGATGTGACCGGCGCCAAGAGCCGGGACATCGTCGATACCGCGCTCGGGGCGCTCTGCAACCTCGATCACCGCGGCGCTTCCGGGGCCGAGGTAAATACCGGTGACGGCGCTGGCATCCTCATCCAGGTGCCAGACGCGTTCCTGCGCGGCGTGACCGCGTTTTCGCTCCCGCCGGCGGGCGCCTATGGCGTCGGCCTCGCGTTCCTCCCGCTGGAGGAGACGGAGGCTGCCGAGGCGCGCTGCGTGGTGGAGCATTTCGCCAAGCAAGAGGGGCTACGGGTCATCGGCTGGCGGAGCGTGCCGGTCGACGACTCCATGATCGGGCCGACGGCGCGCGCCGTCATGCCCAGCTTCTGGCACTGCTTCGTCGCGGATCCAGGCGGGGCGGCGGGCATCGACCTGGACCGCAAGCTCTTCGTGCTCCGGAAGCGGATCGAGCACGGCGCCTGCGGCGGACGGGCGATCTACTTCCCGTCGCTGTCGAGCCGTACGCTCGTCTACAAGGGCATGCTGACCGCACCGCAGCTCCGCGAGTTCTTCTCCGACCTGAGGGACCCGCGCATCGAGTCGGCGCTGGCGCTGGTGCACAGCCGGTTTTCGACGAACACGTTCCCGAGCTGGCCGCTCGCGCACCCATACCGCTTCATCGCGCACAACGGCGAGATCAACACGCTCCAGGGCAACCGCAACTGGATGCGCGCGCGCACAGCGCAGATGTCGACACCGTTGATCCCCGGCCTCGAACGTGCCTTTCCGATCATCACGGAGGGATCTTCGGACACCATGAGCTTCGACGAGTGCCTCGAGCTCCTGCATCTCAGTGGCCGCACGCTCGCGCACGGCGTGCTGATGATGATCCCCGAGGCGTGGGAGAACCACGCGACGATGTCGCCCGCGAAGCGCGCGTTCTATCGCTATCACGCTTCGCTCATGGAGCCCTGGGACGGGCCGGCCTCGATCGCGTTCACGGACGGCACGGTGATCGGCGCGGTGCTCGACCGCAACGGCCTGCGCCCGAGCCGCTACTGGGTGACCGACGACCACAGGGTGATCATGGCGAGCGAGGCGGGCGTGGTCGACATCGACCCGGCGCGCGTCGTCAAGAAGGGCCGGCTGCAGCCGGGCAGGATGTTCCTGGTCGACACCTCCCTGGGCCGCATCGTCGAGGACGAAGAGATCAAGGCCGCACTCGCCGCCCAGCACCCATACGAGGAGTGGTGCGAACGGGGTCTCGTGCACCTGTCGGAGCTGCCAGACCGCGAGCACAAGGTCTCGTCGCACCAGTCCGTGGTGCGGCGCCAGATGACATTCGGCTACACGCACGAGGAGCTGAAGCTGCTCATCGCGCCGATGGCGACGGCCGGGGCCGAGGCCGTCGGGTCGATGGGCACGGACACGCCGATCGCCGTGCTGTCGGAGCGCCCACGGCTGCTCTTCGACTATTTCCAGCAGATCTTTGCCCAGGTGACGAATCCGCCGCTCGACGCGATCCGCGAGGAGCTCGTCACTTCGCTCGCCTGCACGATCGGCGCGGAGGGCAATCTGCTCGACACCCAGCCGGATGCGTGCCACCAGATCGCGCTGCCCTTCCCGATCCTCGACAACGACGAGCTGGCCAAGCTCATCCATATCAACGACGACGGCGACCGGCCGGAGTTCGCTGCGCGCGTCATCGCGGGCTTCTACGAGGTCGCCGGCGGCGGCGCGGCGCTGCGCGCGGCGCTCGACCGCGTCTGCGCCGAGGCGTCGGCGGCGATCGACGAGGGCGCGCGGGTGATCGTCCTCTCCGACCGCGACTCCGGGCCGGACCTGGCCCCGATCCCGTCGCTGCTGCTCGTGTCGGCGGTGCACCACCACCTTCTCCGTGAGCTGAAGCGCACCAAGGTGGGGCTGGTGCTGGAGACGGGCGACGCGCGGGAAGTCCACCATATGGCGCTGCTCATCGGTTACGGCGCCGGCGCGATCAATCCATACCTGGCCTTCGAGTCGATCGAGGATCTCGCCGCACAGGGCCTCTACGGCCTCGGCGAGATGGAGCCGGGCCAGGCGATCAGGAACTACATCAAGGCGGCGGGCAAGGGCGTGCTGAAGGTGATGTCGAAGATGGGCATCTCCACCGTCGCTTCCTACCGCGGCGCCCAGGTCTTCGAGGCGATCGGGCTGGGCCGTGAGCTTGTGGATGAGTACTTCACCGGCACGGTGTCGCGGATCGGTGGCATCGGCCTCGACGAGGTCGCGGAGGAGGTCGCGCGCCGCCACCGGCACGCCTACACGCCGCGCCCCTCGGAACTCGCCTATCGGGACCTGGACCTGGGCGGTGAGTACCAGTGGCGGCGCGAGGGTGAGTACCACCTCTTCAACCCGGAGACCGTGTTCAAGCTCCAGCACGCGGCGCGGGCCAGGCGATACGACATCTACAAGGAGTACACGCGCCTTGTCGACGACCAATCGAAGCGCCTGGCGACGCTGCGCGGCCTGCTCACGCTCCGCGAGGGCATCCGCCAGCCCATCCCGATCGACGAGGTGGAGCCGGTCAGCGAGATCGTCAAGCGGTTTGCGACCGGTGCGATGTCGTACGGCTCGATCTCGAAGGAAGCGCACGAGAACCTCGCCATCGCGATGAACCGCCTCGGGGGGAAGTCGAACACCGGCGAGGGCGGCGAAGACGCGGACCGCTACGTGCCCGACGCGAACGGCGACCTCCGCCGTTCGGCGGTCCATCAGGTCGCGTCGGGCCGGTTCGGTGTGACGTCGGAGTACCTCGTGAACGCGGACGACCTGCAGATCAAGATGGCCCAGGGTGCGAAGCCCGGCGAAGGCGGCCAGCTCCCCGGCGCCAAGGTCTACCCGTGGATCGCCAGGACGCGGTTTTCCACGCCGGGTGTCGGCCTGATCAGTCCGCCACCACATCACGACATCTATTCGATCGAGGACATCAAGCAGCTCATTCACGACCTGAAGAACGCCAACCCGGCCGCCCGTGTGCACGTGAAGCTCGTCGCGCAGGTCGGGGTCGGCACGGTGGCGGCCGGCGTGGCGAAGGCGCACAGCGATGTCGTGCTGATCTCCGGGCATGACGGCGGCACAGGGGCATCACCACTCACCTCGATCAAGCACGCCGGCGCGCCCTGGGAGCTCGGGCTCGCGGAGACCCAGCAGACGCTGATGCGCAACGGGCTGCGCGACCGGATCGTCGTGCAGGTCGACGGGCAGTTGAAAACGGGGCGCGACGTGCTGATCGCGGCGCTGCTCGGCGCCGAGGAGTTCGGCTTCGCCACGGCGCCGCTCGTCGTCAGCGGCTGCGTGATGATGCGCGTGTGCCACCTCGACACGTGTCCGGTCGGGATCGCGACGCAGAACCCGGAACTGCGCAAGCGCTTTTCCGGGAAGCCAGAGTTCGTCGTGACCTTCTTCGAGTTCATCGCCGAAGAGGTGCGCGAGTACCTCGCGGCGCTCGGCTTCCGTTCGCTCGACGAAGCGATCGGGCACACCGAGATGCTTGATGTGCGGAGCGCGATCCATCACTGGAAGGCGGATGGCCTCGACCTGACGCCGATTCTCGCCGAGGCGGAGAACCCGTACGACGGGCAGACCCGGCACTGTACGCGGACGCAGGATCACGGGCTCGACCGCGCGCTCGACCGCATGCTCATCGAGAAGGCGGCCGGCGCGCTCGCGGATGGGACGCCGGTCGAGATCGAGGCCTGCGTGCGGAACACGAACCGCACGGTTGGCACGCTGCTTGGCGCCGAGGTGACGAGGCGGTGGGGCGGCAGCGGCCTTCCCGACGATACCATCCGCATCCACCTGCGCGGCTCGGCGGGTCAGAGCTTTGGCGCGTTCGTGCCTCGCGGCATCACCCTGCGACTGGAAGGAGACGCGAACGACTACACAGGCAAGGGGCTGTCCGGGGGCATCGTCATCGTGCATCCCGACCGGGACGCGCTCTTCGCGGCCGAGGACAACGTCGTCGCCGGCAACGTCGTCCTCTACGGCGCGACCTCGGGCGAGGCGTACCTGCGCGGCACGGTGGGCGAGCGGTTCTGCGTCCGCAACTCCGGCGCGACGGCCGTCGCCGAAGGTATCGGCGACCACGGCTGCGAGTACATGACGGGCGGCAAGGTGGTCGTGCTGGGACCGACCGGGCGCAACTTCGCCGCCGGCATGTCAGGAGGCGTCGCGTACGTCTATGACCCCGACGGACGATTCCCCGCACTGGTCAACTACCAGATGGTCGAACTCGAACCACTCACCGCCGATGACCGGGAGTGGCTGCGCACGACCGTCGAGCGTCATCGCGAACTGACGGGCTCGGACGTCGCCGACCGGCTCCTCACGCAGTGGGAGACTGAGGTCGAGTCGTTCCGGAAAGTGATGCCGCTCGACTTCAAGCGCGTGCTCACCGTCATGGGCGAAGCGGCTGCGGCAAGCCTCTCCGAGGAGGAGACGCTCGCCCGGGTGATGGCGGCGGCGCATGGGTGAGCGGACCGGCTTCCTCAAGTGGGGACGGATCAACCCCAAACGCCGGCCGGTGTCGGTGCGGGTTCACGATTGGCGCGAAGTCTACGAGCCATTCGAACAGGACACGCTGAGACAACAGGCCGGCCGTTGCATGGACTGCGGCATCCCGTTCTGCAATTTCGGCTGTCCGCTGGGCAACCTGATCCCCGACTGGAACGATCTGGTCTACCGGGATCACTGGCGCGACGCGTTCGAGCGGCTGCACGCCACGAACAACTTCCCCGAGTTTACGGGGCGGCTCTGCCCGGCGCCGTGCGAGACATCGTGCGTCCTCGGGATCAACCAGGATCCGGTCACCATCAAGCAGGTCGAGCTCGAGATCGTCGAACGTGCGTGGGCCGAAGGCTGGATCCAGCCGATCATGCCGTCCGTCCGGACCGGCAAGCGCGTCGCCGTCGTCGGGTCGGGCCCGGCCGGCCTGGCCGCGGCCCAACAGCTCACGCGCGCCGGACACGACGTCGTCGTGTTCGAGCGCGCAGACCGCATCGGTGGACTGCTGAGGTACGGCATCCCCGAGTTCAAGATGGAGAAGCGGTACATCGACCGCCGCCTCGAACAGATGCGCGCCGAGGGCACCGAGTTCCGCGTGAACGTCAACGTGGGCGTGGACGTCACCGTGCCGGAGCTTCGCCAGTTCGATGCGACAGTGCTCGCCGGTGGCGCCACTGCCGCACGCGACCTCCCGATTCCTGGACGCGAACTGCGCGGGATCCACCAGGCGATGGAGTACCTGCCGATCGCGAACCGTGTGCAGCAGGGAGATCTCCCCGAGCCCACGATCACCGCAGCCGGCAAGCGCGTCGTGATCATCGGTGGCGGCGACACGGGCGCCGACTGTCTCGGCACGGTGCACCGCCAGGGTGCCCTCTCGGTCCACCAGTTCGAGATCCTGCCGCGGCCGCCCGACCAGCGTGCGCCGACGAACCCGTGGCCGGCATGGGCGAACGTGTTCCGGGTGTCTTCGGCGCACGAGGAAGGCGGCGAGCGCATCTTCAGCGTGAACACGGAGCGCTTCGTCGGCGACGAACATGGCAACGTGCGAGCGCTGGTGGCCCACGAGGTCGAGATGGTGAGTGGCCGCTTCGAGAAGGTCGAAGGCACCGGCTTCGAGCTGCCCTGCGAGCTCGTCCTGCTGGCGTTGGGCTTCGTGGGCCCCGAACGGGCGGGGCTCATTGAGGATCTCGGCGTCGGCCTCGACCCGCGCGGTAATGTCGCGCGGGACGGCTCGTTCATGACCAGCGTGCCGGGCGTGTTCGCCTGCGGCGACATGGGCCGCGGCCAGAGCCTGATCGTGTGGGCGATCGCGGAGGGGCGCGCCTGCGCCGCCGGCGTCGACCGATACCTCGCGGGGGAGACAGAACTCCCCGCGCCCATCGAGCCGGCCGCGCGGCCGCTGCTCTGACCGCGCCGACAGGCTCGACGCCCCGGCCACACTGGGGCTCATCGGGATCGTGGAGGTCGCCCTGGTGCGTCGCGTCCTGACCGCCGTCCAACGGTCCTGCCGGAGGCCGGCCATGGCCGCGCTCGTCATGGCGGCGGTCGCGTTCACGCTCGTCAGCCGTCCGATTGAAGCGGGCTCCCCCATCACCGGCTACCCCAACGCGATGGCGGCGACGGGCGACTCCATCACCCGGGCGCATCAGACGTGCCCGGTCCCTGGCACCGACTGCCCGGCGAACTCCTGGTCGACCGGCACGAACAGCGCGGTCGACAGCCAGTACCTGCGCATCCTCGCGGCCAACGCCCTCATCAACGGGAACAACTTCAACGACGCGGTCAGCGGCGCGAAGATGGCCGCGCTCAACAGCCAGGTGCAGGCCGCCGTGAGCCAGCACGTCAGCTACATCACGATCCTTATGGGGGCGAACGACGTCTGCACTTCGAGCGCGGCGACGATGACGGACGTCGCCACCTACGCCAGCCAGTTTCAGACGGCGATGGACACGCTCACCGCGGGGCTGCCCGACGCGCGCATCTTCGTGGCGAGCATCCCGGACATCTACAAACTGTGGCAGATCCTCCACACGAACCCGACCGCGGCGACCGTCTGGACGAACTACGGCATCTGCCAGTCCATGCTGGCGAACCCGACCTCGATGGCGCAGACGGACGTTGACCGGCGGGCGTTCGTCCGGCAACGCAACATCGACTTCAACACGCAGCTCCAGCAGATCTGCGCCCAGTACATCCACTGCCGGTCCGACAACAACGCCGTCTTCAACACGGCGTTCGCGCCCGCGGACGTCTCGACCGTGGACTACTTTCATCCGAGCGTCGCCGGTCAGGCCCTCGGCGCGAGCGTCTCGTGGGGCGCCACGTTCGACTTCACGGACACGACGCCCCCGGTCGTCACCGCCGTGGCCGTCCCGGCGCCCGGCGGCATCACCGTGACCCTGAGCGCCACGGACAACGTCGGCGTCAGCGGGATCGAGTACAACAGCAACGGCGGACCGTGGATACGATACACAGCGCCTGCCTTCGTCCCGACAGGCAGCAGCATCACATTCCGGGCTGTCGACGTGAACGGCAACAGCGGGGCGACACAGTTGATCACGGCAGCGAACGCGGTGGGCGGCATCGCGGACGTGCCGGACCTCGCCGCCTTGCCGTCCCACGCGCCAGGCTCTGGCAGCGAGCGATTCATCGTCCTGGGGACCGTGATCACCAGCCTGTTCGCCCTGTCGCTGGGTGGGCTCTGGTTGCTCCGTCGACGACCCGCGTAGGGCCGCCGACAACGTCCTCCACGATTACGGCCGTTCAGCCGCCCGCGCGTCCGCGTCGCGGGCCGCGCCATCGCCCGAGCGCTGCCGGTCGGCGCCGGCGTGCAGGCGCTCTGCCTGGCCGCGCATCATCTCGATGACGCCGAGGCGGCGGGCGACCCACAGGTTCAGGCCGGGCATCAAGTCGCCGAGGGCGAGCAACGGCCGGATCGGGCCCGACGTGACCGGCACCAGGGCCGCGCCACCAATCGCCTTGATGACAGCGTCGGCCACCTTCTGCGGCGGCACCTCCTTCAACATGCGCGGCGCCGTCAGGCCCTGCGCTTTCCACATGCCGGCCTCGCCCACATAGCCGGGACAGACGGCGCTTGCCCTGACCCCCGTGCCATCGAGCTCCATGTTGAGCGAATCGGTGAACCCGATGAGCCCCGCCTTCGTGGCGGAGTAGATGGCGCCGTATGGCTCGCCGGCCTTGCCCGCCAGCGACGACACCTGCACGACCGCGCCGCGCCCGCGCGCGATCATCTCCGGCAGCACGAGCTTGGTGAGCCAGATCGGCGCGCTCAGGTTCGTGCGGACGATGTCATCGATCTGGGCGAACGAATGGTCGACGAGGCTGGCGGTCAGCTCGATCCCCGCGTTGTTCACCAGGATGTCAATCGGGCCGAGGCTGCGGCGCGCCGTGTCGGTGAGCCGCCGCAGGTCATCGAGGGAGGTCACGTCGACCGGGACGGCAACCGCCTGCACGCCGAGTGCCTCGCACGCGCGGCGGGTCTCCTCGAGGCGCTCCGCGGAACGCGCGGCGAGGGCGAGGTTCACGCCTCGTCCGGCCAGGGTCTTCGCGATGTAGACGCCAAGCCCGCGCGACGCGCCCGTGACGATCGCGTTGCTCCCCTGCAGGTCCTTCATGGCTCACCTCCGTCATGGATAGGGTCGGATCATAGCACCCGGGGCCGCGAACGCCGGGGCGGGCGATCGACGCATGCTGTCGCCCAGGCCGGCCGGCGAAGCGGATGCTTCCCCCGTGTACGCGTATCCGCGGATCAGCGGCCCCACAGCAGCCGCCAGAACCCCCCGCGGCCTAGCGCACGCCCGACGATCTTGTTCTTCGCCCGCCGCGCGATCCGGTGCGGGTTCCCCGACGCCAGCGTCGAGACATCGTTCGCCAGCCGCGCGGCGCGATACATCTGCGAGACCAGGCTCCGCCGCCTCACGCCAGCACCTCCGCCGAGAACGCGGCCGCGTCCGCATCGAGCTCGTCGCGCTCCTCCGCGTCGCCCCCGTGGATCAGCGCCAGCAGCCGCCCCGCGTCCGCCGGCCGCTGCAGCCCGATCGCCAGCCCCAGCGAGAGCCAGTAGTCCGCCGTCTCGAGCAGCAGCGCATGCACGTCCTCAGGCGCTTCCGCCAGCACCTCCTGCATCGACCGGATGATCACGCGCCCATAGCGCCCCCACCCCGCGACCTCTGATTCCGCCATCTCGCTCGCCTTCCACCCGCTGTGCTTGTTTGCCGCCTGCTGTCTGCCGTTTGCTGTCTGCTGTCTGCTGTCTGCTGTCTGCCGTCTGCTGTCTGCTGTCTGCTGTCTGCTATCTGCTGTCTGCTGTCTGCTGTCTGCTGTCTGCCGTTTGCTGTTTGCTGTTTGCCGCCGCCGTCCCCTACAGCGCGCTCCACTCGAGCACCGTCTTGATCTCGTCCGGCGGATGATGCGACAGCGCGTCCGCGAACGCCGTGTACGGCAGGCGATGCGTGATCAGCGCGCCGAGCGTGTCGCCCCATTGCCCCTTCGCCCGCTCGAGGTCCGCCACCGCCAGCGCGAAGTGCCGCTGGCTCGCGTTGACGCTGCCCACCATCACCTGGTTCCGCAGCACGAGCGTCCGCATCAGCAGCGCCCCGTCGACGGTCGTCGGCCGGTCGCCGCCCGCGAGGCCCGTCAGCACGTACGCGCCGTTCGCCCCGAGCGCCGACAGCAAGTCGAACTCTAGCTGCGCCACGCCCGTCGCCTCGAAGATCAGCTCGATCTGCGGAAAGTGCTCGCCGACCGCGCGCGGATTGACCTGCCGCCCGTCGACATACGTCCCGCCCAGCCGCTCCAGGATGCGCGGCCGGATGCTCCCCGCGTCGACGACGTCCAGCCCGTGTACGTTCGCGCCCCGCAGCCGCAGCGCCACGGCCGCCAGCAGCCCGATCGGCCCCAGCCCGGCGACGAGCACGTTCTTGCCGCTCAGCCAGCTCCCCGCATCGGTCGCATCCGGAAGACGCCCCACCTGGATACCCACCGCCTCATCGATCGCCTTCTCGGCGACCGACATCGGCTCGGTCAGTACACCCACGGACGCGCTGCCCGGCGGCACGCGCACCAGATACGCCTCGCTGTCCACGACGAACTCCGTCTGGTAGCCGTCGCGCAGCCGGATGCCCCGGTCCGCGTAGCCGCCCGTGGTGCACATGTCGCTGCGCTGAGCCGCGCAGTTCGGACAGTGTCCGCAGCCCCGGCGCACGGTGAACAACGCGTAGTCGCCCGCCCGCACCGACCGCACCGCCGTCCCCGTCTCGACGACGCGCCCCAGCAGTTCGTGTCCCATCACCAGGTCGCGCTGGCCCGGAGGCGCCGCCGCGCGCCCGCCCGCCGCCTCCTCGCGGTCGGTCCCGCAGATCCCCACCTCCAGCACCTGCAGCTTCACGTCGTCCGCGGCGCCGATCGACGGCTCGGGGCGCTCCTCGAGCCGGACGTCCGTCGTGCCGGGGACCAGGACGACTGCCTTCACGGGGACCCTCCTCTCGCGCCCGCACCTGCCATCGCTCGACGATACGGCACCTCGGCGGCGCCTGCAACACGGCCGACGCGAGATGGATCATTGGGTGCTCGAGCGCCGGCGAGGCACGCGCGGCCAACGGAGCCCGCCGAGGGTTCCGGGTTGGCAGGACGGCGTCTCGCTGTTCAGCCCTCCCGGCGCCGGATGCCGGGGACGCCGTCGAAGTCGGTGTCGAACGTCAGGATGTCGCTCAGCTTCAGGCGCTGCATGAGGACGACGTGATAGCAGTCGGCGAACCCGAGACCGCCACCCACGTAGAGGTCGAAGATGCTGCGATAGTGGCGCTTGCCGGGCAGCACGATGCCGGGCAGCTCAATGATGGGCAGAAGGCCAGCGGCGATCCGGTCCCGGGGCTCCCTGTAGGACCGCTGGAGCGCGAAGACGGCCTCGAAGACGACGATATCGGAGGTCCGGACGGAGAGCTCGCCTCGTTCGACGCGATCGAGGATGGCGGTCGCCCTGGGCGAGAGGATCGGCTGGTCCTGGCGCAGGTGGCGGAGGAGGATGTTGGTGTCCAGGAAGGGGAGCGCCATCACCGTCGCGGCCGCTCGGCCTCCTCGGCCATGGCGTCCTCCGCGGCGGCCTTCTCGTCCGTGGCACTGAGCGCCGGGACGCCGCTCTTCAGCATGCCGGCCGTGCGGGCCACCACGCTCTGCGCGGGAGCGATCTGCACCTTGCCATCCGTGACGAGAAAGGCAACCTTGTCCTTCGTCGAAAGGCCCAGAAGCCGGCGGATCTGCGCGGGGATCGTCACCTGACCCTTCCTGGTGACGCTCGACGTGAACGGGTACCGCGGCGCTTCGGTGACGCTCATGGTAAGACCAGCTTTACCAGAAGACGTACCTTCTTGTCAAGAGTAATACCCGGCTCGGTAGCGTAGCGTTCGTTTGGATGCTGGCGGATACCTGCGCGCGCTCGGCCAACGCTCTTCGCGATAGCTTCACGCGCCGTTCCGCATCCGACACGAACGCGGTCCGACATGACGCGGCGGCGCCATCATCCCTGCGGACAAACATGCCCATCCACCCGTAGCGCGGGGCCCTCCTCCCGCCCTCACGCCTGCCATCGCTCGACGATACGCCACCCCCAGTGCCGCCTGCAACACGGCCAGGGTGCGCCCGCCGGTCGTCTGTTCTCTGCTGTTTGCTGTTTGCTATCTGCTGTCGGCGCCGCCCGCCCGTCCGCCTGCCAGAACGACCCTGCCCTCAAGATCTCCCTCCCGTTACAATTGGCCGAGATGTCCCTGGCGGCCCCGACGCTCCGCAAGACCGCGCTCTTCGACCTGCACGAGCGGCAGGGCGCCCGCATCGTGCCCTTCGCCGGCTGGGCGATGCCCGTGCAGTACCGCGGCATCGTCGAGGAGCACCACGCCGTGCGGCGGCGCGCCGGCGTCTTCGACGTGTCGCACATGGGGAGGCTGTTCGTCGCCGGCGCCGGCGCGGCACCGCTGCTGCGGAGCGCACTGACGTACGACGTCGCGTCGCTGCCCGAGGGGCGCGGCCACTACACGCTGCTGTGCAACGAAGACGGCGGCATCATCGACGACCCCTACGTCTACCGGCTCGACGCGCAGCGCTTCCTGTTGGTCGGCAACGCGGCCAACGCCGCGCGAGACCGCGAGCTGGTGGCCGCGCACGTGCGACCGGACATGGACGCCGAGTTGCTCGACCGCCAGGAGCAGACGGTGATGCTGGCCGTGCAGGGGCCCGCCGCCGAGGCGTACGTCGCGCGGCTGCTCGGTCCGCCGGCCGCGGCCATCGAGACGCGGGCCTGCACCGAGCTGCCGTTCATGGGCACCAAGCTCTTCGTCTCTCGCACCGGTTACACAGGCGAGGACGGGTTCGAGCTGGTGGCCTCGGTCGAGGCAGGGCGCGCGATCTGGCGCCAGCTCGTGGCCGACGGCGTCGAGCCGTGCGGGCTGGGCGCGCGCGATACGCTGCGGCTCGAGGCGGCGCTGCCGCTCTGGGGGCACGACATCGACGAGACGACCGGCCCGTACGAGGCCGGCCTCGGCTGGGTGGTCAGCCTCGACGATGGCGCCGACTTCACCGGCCGCACCGCCCTCGCCCGCATCAAGCAGGCCGGCGCAACGCGACGGCTCACCTGCCTGCGCGCGACGGGGCGTGGCGTCGTGCGCGACGGCTGCCCCGTCCTGCACGGCGGCGAGCCGGTCGGCGCCGTGACGAGCGGCGGCTACTCGCCGACGCTCGCCACGAGCATCGCCATGGCGTACCTGCCCCTCGCCCTGGCGCGCGAGGGCACGGAGCTGGCGGTGGACGTCCGCGGGCGCGCGCTGCCGGTCGTCGTCGTGAAGCGCCCGTTCGTCCGCGGCACGCCGCCGCGCCCGCCGACACCGTAGGGGCGCCGCCTGCCGCGCCCGCCAACACCGTAAGGGGCGCTGCGTGCCGCGCCCGCCGCCGCGAAAGGAACACCATGCCAAGCCCCGACGACCGCCGCTACTCGAAGGAACACGAATGGCTCAAGCAGCAGGGCGAGACCGCGTACATCGGCATCACCGACTACGCGCAGGACCAGCTCGGCGACGTCGTCTACGTGGACCTGCCCGAAGCCGGCGCCACCATCACCCAGTTCGAGAAGATGGGTGAGATCGAGTCCGTGAAGGCGGTCTCCGAGCTGTTCGCCCCCGCATCGGGCGACGTGTTGATGGCGAACGAGGAGGTCGTGCAGAAGCCCGAGCTGGTGAACAGCGACCCGCTCGGAGCCGGCTGGCTGCTGCAGGTCAGACTCAGCGACCCGTCGCAACTCGAGGCGCTGCTCACCGCCCAGCAGTACGACGACTTCATCGCCGCCGCGGCGAAGGACGAGGCGGTCGGGCCGTGACGGGCCGCGACCCCGTGGACACCGATAGCGCCGCCAGCGCGGCGCCCCACCCCTACGTCCCGCTCACCGGCCCCGACCGCGCGGCGATGCTCGCTGCGGTCGGCGTCGCATCGACGGACGATCTGTTCGCCGACATCCCCGCGGCGTATCGGCGCCCAGAGCTGCGCCTGCCCGCCGCGCTCTCCGAGCTCGACCTGCTCGACGAGCTGCGCGCGCTCGCCGCGAAGGACCGCGCGGCCGGCGCGTACGCCTGCTTCCTCGGCGCCGGCGCCTACCGCCACTTCCGCCCCGCGCTCGTCGACGCGCTGGTGATGCGCGGCGAGTTCCTCACGAGCTACACGCCGTACCAGCCCGAGGTGAGCCAGGGGACGCTGCAGACGATCTTCGAGTTCCAGTCGCTGGTCTGCGAGCTGACGGGCATGGACGTCGCCAACGCGGGCATGTACGACGGCGCCTCCGCGCTCGCCGAGGCCTGCCTGATGGCGTGCGCGATCACCGGCCGCGCCCGCGTCGCGATCTCCGAGCGGGTGCACCCGCACTGGATCGACGTCGTGCGCGGCTACGCCGGCGGCCGCGACATCGCCGTCGATGTGCTGGCGCACGACGCGCTCGCGCCGGGCGACGCGCACGCCTGCCTCGCCGTCCAGCAGCCGGACTTCTTCGGGCGCCTGTCGCTGGATGCGGCGGCGTGGGGCGAGGCGGCGCACCGCGCGGGCGCGCTGTACGTCGTCGCCGCCGACCCGGTGAGCCTCGGCATGTTCCGTCCGCCCGCGCACTATGGCGCCGACATCGTCGTCGGCGAGGGCCAATCGCTCGGCGTACCCCTGTCGTTCGGCGGACCGTACGTCGGTCTCTTCGCCTGCCGCGACCGCTACCTCCGCCACATGCCCGGCCGCATCGCGGGCCAGACGGCGGACCTCGATGGGCGCACCGGCTATGTGCTGACATTGCAGACGCGCGAGCAGCACATCCGCCGCGAGCGCGCGACGAGCAACATCTGCACGAGCCAGCAGCTCATCGCGCTCTCGACGGCGGTCTACCTCGAGACGCTGGGCCCGCACGGCCTGCGCCGCGTCGCCGAACTGTGCTACGAGAAGGCGCACGACACCGCGGAGCGCATCGCCGCGCTCGACGCGTACGACGTCGATCGCGAAGAGCCGTTCTTCCACGAGTTCGTCGTCCGCGCGCCGAAGCCCGTCGCCGAGATCAACAGCCACCTGATCGAGCGCGGCATCATCGGCGGGCTCGACGTCACACACGCGCCCGGCGGCGACGGCACGCCGCGCATGCTGCTGTGCGTCACGGAGATGAACGGCCGCGCCGAGGTCGACGCGCTGGTGGAGGCGCTGCGCGATGCGTGACTACGGCTCCAGGCTCGAACCGGACGCGATGGAGCTGTCGCACCCCGGACGTATGGGCGTCGCGCTGCCGGCGTCCGGCGTGCCGCCCGCCGAAGCGCCGCCGCCGGAGCTGCTGCGCGATGGCCTGCGCCTGCCCGAGCTGTCACAGCTCGATGTGGTGCGCCACTTCACGCGCCTCTCCCAGCTCAACTGGTCGATCGACACGCACATGTACCCGCTCGGCTCGTGCACGATGAAGCTCAACCCGAAGGTGAACGACGCCATCGCCGCGCTGCCCGGCTTCGCCGAGGCGCATCCGATGCAGCCCGCGGACGATGTGCAGGGCGCGCTCGCCGTGATGCACGGCCTGCAGGAGCAGCTCGCCGAGATCACCGGCATGGCCGGCGCGTCGCTGGCGCCGATGGCCGGCGCCCAGGGCGAGCTCGCCGGCATCCGCGTCATCAAGGCCTGGCTCGACGCGAACGGCGGTGAGAAGCGCACGCGCGTCCTCGTGCCGGACTCGGCGCACGGCACGAACCCGGCGACGGCGTCGATGGCCGGCTTCGACGTCGTCAGCGTCCGCTCTCGCCCCGACGGCGACATGGACCTCGACGCCCTGCGTGATGCGCTCGAGCGCCACGGCCACGCCGTGGCCGCGCTGATGATCACGCTGCCGAGCACCCTCGGCCTCTTCGACCGCAACATCGCCGAGATCGCGCGCATGGTGCACGCGCACGGCGCGCAGATGTACGGCGACGGCGCGAACCTGAACGCCATGCTCGGGCAGGTGAAGCCGGGCGACCTGGGCTTCGACGTCATGCACATCAACCTGCACAAGACCTTCAGCCAGCCGCACGGCGGCGGCGGCCCCGGCGCCGGCCCGATCGCCGTCAAGGCCCACCTCCTCGACTACCTCCCCGCGCCCCACGTCGTGCTCCAGGGCGCTCCCCCGCTCCATCAGCTAGAGGGGCCAGACGGCACGTCCGGAGGGTCGCCGGATGCGGCCGCACCGCCCCCACCCCACACGCAACAACCGCGGGCCGGCGGTCGACCCTCCTTCTTCCCTCCTGCCTCTGCTAGCTCTCCCGCCGGCGGCGCTCCCCCTCTCCACAGCGTGGAGAGCCCTCCTGTCGTGAGTGCTCCCCCTCTCCACAGTGTGGAGAGCCCTCCCGTCGTGAGTGCTCCCCCTCTCCACAGTGTGGAGAGCCCTCCTGTCGTGAGTGCTCCCCCTCTCCACAGTGTGGAGAGGGGGCCGGGGGGTGAGGTATCCACCCTCCACCCTCCACCCTCCAGCGCCCGGTACGTGCTCAACACCCCGAAGCACACCATCGGCCGCATGGGCGCGTTCCACGGCAACTTCGGCGTGCTCGTCCGCGCCTACGCCTACATCCGCAGCCTGGGGCCCGACGGCCTGCGGGCGATCAGCGAGGCGGCCGTGCTCAACGCCAACTACGTGCAGGCCCGCCTGCGCGGCGCCTACGACCTCGCGCACGACCGCACCTGTATGCACGAAGTCGTGTTCTCCGGCGCCCGGCAGAAGGCGCAGGGTGCCCGGACGCTCGACATCGCCAAGCGGATGATCGACTACGGCTACCACCCGCCGACGATCTACTTCCCGCTCGTCGTCGAGGAGGCGCTGATGGTCGAGCCGACCGAAAGCGAGACGAAGGAGACGCTCGACGCCTTCTGCGACGCCATGATCCAGATCGCCGAGGAGGCGCGCACACAGCCCGAGCTCCTGCGCGACGCCCCCCACACCGCGCCGCTCCGCCGCCTCGACGAAGCCGCCGCCGCCCGCCGCCCGCGCCTGCGCTGGTGATCAGGCAGATGCGGTTTCGGATCGGCGCTCGGCGAAGGGCCTGTCCGAATCGTCACCTACTTCCGCGCGCCGCGGCGCGCGCGTGGACGCGGCGCCTCGCTGCGCTGCGGCTCGCCGAGCACGATCGCCGTGCAGACGGCGTGGTCCACCAGCCGCGACGCCAGCCGCTCGCCCAACTCGTCGAGCGTCAGCGCCGTCGTGATCACCGTGGGCAGCCGCGCCGTGTGGCGGTAGTTCAGCAACTGGAACAGCCGGTCGCGCACCCAGGCGATGCCGGTCTGGGCGTCGAGGTCGTCGAGGATCAGCAGCGGCGCCGTCTTCATCTCGTCGAACGCCTCGTACGCGCCGCGCGCTTCGTCCCCGGCGAAGCCCCGCCGCAGGTAGTCCAGCAGATCCGGCACGACGATGAGCAGCGGCGCCTCGCCGCGCCGGCGGCGGTCGTTGGCGATCGCCGCCGCCAGGTGCGTCTTGCCGGCGCCGTGCGGCCCCATCAGCAGCAGCCAGCCCTCGGGCGCCTCCGCGAACGCGAGCGCCTGCCGGTACGCGTTCTCCACCCGCCGCCGGTCATCACCCGCCAGGTGCACCGCCCGCACGTCGAAGCGCTCGAACGTCATCTCGCGGATCAGCGGATGATCCAGCACGTCCAACGCGCGCATGTCGGACCGCCGGCGCGACTCCATGACGTACACGCGCGCCAGGCCGGCGTCGGTGAGGCGCGTGCGCAGGCGCTCGTCCATCTGCTCGGGCAGCAGGTTCGTCGTCACGATGGTTGGCAGCCGCGCGTTGAAGCGATGGTTTACGAGCTGGAAGAGCTTCTCCTGCGCCCACGGCGTCGGCGACTGCGTGCCGAGGTCGTCGAGCACAAGCACGCGCGCGTTACGGACGCGCTCGAACAGCTCGTCGTAGCGGACATCGGCGCCCGGCTGGTACGCCGAGCGCAGGTGGTCCAGCAGGTCCGGCACGACGACGAACAGCGCCGGCTCGCCACGCTCCAGCAGCCGGTTGACGACAGCCGCCGCGATGTGCGTCTTCCCGCAGCCGCTGGCGCCGCAGAGCACCAGCCAGCCGTCGGGCGCCTCCGCGAACGCGCGCGCGTCGTCGACGCAGCGCCGGTACTGCTCCTGGTCGTGCGCCGCGGCGCTGCGCCCGCGCGCGATCAGCGTCCGGAACGTCAGCCGCGCGAGCGGGCCGATGTTCGCGTAGCGGGCGAGCCGCTCGCCGCGCGTGCGCGCGCTCTCGCGCGTCGCGCAGGCGCACGGCACCGGCCGCCCGAACTCCGGGTGCTCCGGCGGCACCGCCAGCCGGACGAAGCGCGCGCCCCGGCAGCGCGGGCAGACCCCGGCGTCATCGTCCCAGGCGCTGCTTGAGGATGCGGCCGTACTTGCCCGCGAAGTAACGGTCGCCGGCGGCAGGATCTCGGTCAGTTTGCGCATGGTCCCGTCCCTCGGTTGCCCATCGTTCCAGGATGCGTGTGATGTAGCGCCAGCTCCGCGCGTTCTGCTGCGCGGCCTCGTGGAACGCCGCCTCGATCCAGTCCGCCGGATAGAGCCGCTCCGCCTCCGCCAGCGCCTCCGCCATACCCGGGCCCAACGTGCCGATCAGCGACTCGTACAGCGCGTAAATCGATGCGCGTCCGGCCGCCGCCGGCGCATCGACCACGCGCGCGACCGGCACGTCGCCGCGGCGCACGGCATCGAGGCCGCGACGGTCCGCCGGCGCGTTCAGGAAGTACCACTCGTCGCGCCCGCCCTCACGCTCGATGGCAAGGCGCAGCAGCACGCCGGCGTCCACCGCCCGCCGCAGCCCCGCGTCGATGAGCGCCGCCGGCTCGCCGGACGCCGCCAGGTACGCCGCGAGCGACGGCTCGGCCGCGAACTCAGCGCGCGTCACATAGCGGGGAAAGCCCTTCTTGCGCGCGAGCAGGTGGAACGCGAACAGCGCAACGGCGAGCGTCCCTGGCTCGCCGAGCCGCGGCAGCACGTCGGCAAAGAACACGTTCGGGATCGCCGTCGACTGCGGCCGTGCGGGGAAGCCGGCAAAGGTCACGCCGTCTCCTCGTTCATCGGCAGCAGGTCCTCAAACCGCGACACGTGGCTGCGGAAGTGCAGCGCCACCTGCCCCGTCGGCCCGTTGCGGTGCTTCGCGACGATCACCTTGGTGATGCCCTCCGGGTAGATCCCCTCCGGCTCGCGCGACTCCCACTCCTCGCGGTTCACGTACATGTCCTCGCGGTACAGGAAGAGCACGACGTCCGCGTCCTGCTCGATGCTGCCCGACTCCCGCAGGTCGCTCAGCAGCGGCACGTGCGTCTGCCGCATCTCCGCCGCCCGCGAGAGCTGCGCCGCCGCGACGATCGGTACGTCGAGGTCGCGCGCGAGCATCTTCAGGCCGCGCGAGATCTCGCTCACCTCCTGCACGCGGTTGTCGCGGTAGCGTCCGCTGCCGTGCATCAGTTGCAGGTAGTCGATCACCACCAGGTCCAGCCCGCCGAGCTGCTGCGACAACCGCCGCAGCTTCGCCTGGAGCTGGCTGATCGTTACCACCGCCGAGTCGTCGATGTAGATCTCCAGCGGGTGCAGCTCACCCGTCGCCGCCATCAGCTTCTGCTCCTGCGCCTCGTTGAGCTGCCCGAGCCGGATGCGCCCCACATCGATCCCCGACTCCGCCGCGAGCAGCCGGTGCACGAGCTGGTCCGATGCCATCTCGATCGTGAACATCGCCACCCGCGCGTTCTGCGCCACCGCCGCGTTGCGCGCGAAGTTCAGCAGCAGCGCCGACTTGCCGACGCCCGGCCGCGCCGCCACCACCACCAGGTCCGAGCGCTGGAAGCCGCCCAGCAGCGCATCCAGGTCCATGAACCCCGAACGGATCGCGCCGATCGACCCGACCAGCACCGAGTCGATGCCCGGCTTCTCCCAGAACTCGTCCAGCAGGTTGCGCAGCGCCACCAGGTCGCCCATCCGCTGCGACTCGCGGATGTTCATCACCAGGTTCTCCGCGCGCGCGATCGTGCCGTCGAGGTCGGGCCCGCCCTGGTACGCCATCTGCACGATCTGCGAGCCCACGGTGATCATCGCGCGGTACGTCGCGTCGCGCTTGACGATCGTCGCGTAGTGCTCGACGCCGACCGGCGTCGCCAGCTCCATCGTGATCCGCGCGAGGTACGGCAACCCGCCCACATCGTCGAGCTTCTCCCGCCGCGCCAGCTCGTGCGCCAGCGTCACCTGGTTGATCGGCTCGTTGCGCGACCAGAGCGCCAGGCACGCGTCGTACGCCCAGCGGTTCTGGTCGCGGTAGAAGTCCTCCGGCTGGATGATGCCTTCGACCCGCCCGATCGCCTCCTCGTCCACGAGGAGCGATGCGATCACCGCCTCTTCCGCTTCGACATCGAACGGAGGGAGCTTCTCTGCGGTGACCACGGGCTAGTCCCCGTCTGGGCCGGATGGCCCGTCTGGGTCGCGCTTGGCGATCAGTTCGGCGGCCGCGCGTCCGAGCAGCAGCCGGCCGAGCGTCCGGTGGCCGAGAGAGCTGAGGTACTTCTTCCAGACGTTGCGGACGTCGTCCGCCGTCTGCGCGGCGCGCAACGCCTTCTCCGCCTCGCGGATCGTCAGGTCGTAGTCGACGGCGACGGGCATCTGCATGGCCTCCCTGCGTTCCTCGACTCCCTCTGCGTCCGTACGTCCGTGCGACGGCGATCGAGCTGCCACGAGAGGCCGCGCGCCTGTGCGGGCGCGGTGCTACGCCTCGGCGGCCTCTTCGCCCGGCTCGACGGCGGCATCGCCCGTCTGGGTTGCGTCTGCCGCCGCGCCCTCGTCCGCCACCGGCGCTTCGCCGGCTGGCGCGGCCTCGCCGCGGCCCGGCGCTTCCGCCCTCGCCTTGATGTCGGCCGCCGTCGTGCCGTCCTCGCCGACCACGCTGACGTGCACCGTGGCCGTGACGTTCCTCGTCAGCTTCACCGGCACGCCGTAGTCGCCCAGCTCCTTGATCGGCTCCGGCAGGACGACGCTGTGCCGGTCGAACTCCGACCCGATGATCGCGCCGACCTTCTCCGCGATGTCCGCCGTGCCGACGGAGCCGAACAGCTTGCCGCTGCTGCCGGCGCGCGCCGTCACGGTCACCACCGCGGCCTCGACCTTCTCCGCGACACCGCGCGCCTCGTGATCCCGCGCCTCCTGCAGGCGCGCCTCACGGACCGCCCGCGCCTCGGCCGACTTGACCACCGCCGGCGTCGCGGCCATCGCCAGCCGCCGCGGCAGCAGGTAATTGCGCGCGAAGCCGGGCTTCACTTCCTTGATGTCACCGATCTTCGCGGTGCCGGGGACGTCCTCGAGAAATACGACCTTCACCCTCTACTCCTGACGCGAAGACGCCGCCCGGGCGTGCCTGTGGTGGTGGCCGAGGAGCACAGACAAGCCGGGGCGCCGTCGCAACTCGATCCTACGATGGGCCGTGGGCCGCACAAGGTATAACACGTCAACATCCCCCGCGAAATCTTCCCCGCCCCGTGGGCTTCGCGCTTCGGCCGGTGGGAACCCCCCGCCGCGCGCCGCCCTCCCGATGGTAGAACGTACGTTCGTGCGCTGTCAAGCGACCGCGACTGCGCCGACGGCGCGCGTCAGCGCCGCTCCGATGCCCCGGGCGCTACCCGCCGGCGAACGGCGGGTACTGGAACGCCAGCTTCGGCGTCGGCCCGGGGCCGATGCTCTCGCCGCAGCCGCCGTGCGCCCCGTGGTGCGGCGTGTACACGATCCGGCCGCCCGCGAACAGCGGCAGGCCGTGTGCGGGGTCCCACGACGGGTCGAGCGTCGTGTGCGAGAGCAGGGTCCTTCGCCCCGTGTTCAGGTCGACCAGGCCGAAATCCCCGCCCCAGGTGATGCCGAGGTTCGGGTTGGTCGCATCTGGCGTGACGTACGCCGAGAGCGTCCTGAACGTCCGGGTTGCCGGATCGGCAACGACGCTGCCGCCAGGGCCGGGCCCGTCGACGACCAGCCGTGACCCGTCTGCGGTCCACACCGGCCCGCTGCAGGCGAACGCGCCGGGGATCCGGAAGCGGGTCGCGCCCGAGGCGGCGTCCAACACGTCGAGACGGATCTCGCTGATGCTGTAGCGCGGCGTGCTGAGCGCCTGGAACGCCAGCGAGCGGCTGTCGGGCGACCACTGCGGGTTCCCGCCGCGCGAGTAGACAGGTCTGTGCGTCCAGAGCACGCCGCCGTCACGATCGAACATTGTGAGCGTGTGGTTGAGGTCGTAGGACCCGGCACCGTGCTCCTCGGCGAAGCGGGAGCCGTCCGGCGACCACGCCAGATCCCACACCGTGCCCAGATCCCGCACGATACGCCCCGCGCCGTCGAGCAAGAGCGAGCGCACCGGTGTCGGCGTCGGCGGTCGCGGCGTGGCGAGATCCAGCACGAGGACGACCCGGTCGCTGCCCGGGCTCCAGTACGCGGCGGAAGCGACGCCGCGCGCACCGCGCCCCTGGTCGATGAGACGCACCGCGTCGGGGCTGGCCGTGGCGGCCATTGCGACGCCTTGCGCGGTGTTGCCGATGATCGTGCGCCCGTCGGGGGAGATCGAGATGAAGCTCCCCTGGAAGCGGTCGAGCCGGGCGCGCGCACCAGTGCTGGTGTCGAGCAGGTACCAGGTGACGCTGCCGCTGCCCGCGCACGGCCGCGCGGGTGCGATCGCCTGGTACTCCTGACAGGAATAGAGCACGCTGTTGCCGGAGGCCGACATGCCGCCAACGGTGAACGCGAGGGCCCCGGGCCCCGCATCGGGCACGACCCAGCCTTCGGTGGCGCCTGTCTTCGGGTCGAGAAAGAAGATCCCCGCCTCCGCGGGCGCCACAACCGTCTGGCCCGGTGCGAACGTGACCCGGCGCGGCGCGGCCGTGTCAGGCGCCGGCGTCGGAGCTTGTGCGGTCGCAGGCTGAGGGCTGGGGCTCGCGGCAGGCGACAGGGCGCCGGGCGAGACAGAGCCGCCGCCGCAGGCAGCCGCGAGTGCAAGCACAGCCACGACGACGAGGAAGCGCGTCCTCATCCGCGGTGCTCCGTCCTGCGATGTACACGACGGTCTCACACTGAGAGCTACCGCCGCGTTGCCGAAATGTTAGCCCTGCCTCGGCATGGTGTCAACCACGGCACCGGGCCGCGGTCGCGGGCGGTAAGACGCCCCGCCCCCGCACCCTACTCTGCGGCGGCCGGCTCCAGCTCGTCCGCACCGGCGCTGAAGTACGTCGCGTCCGGGTGGTGGAAGACGAGCGCGCTGACGCTCGCCTCCGGCTCCATCATGAAGCCGTCGGTCAGCTCGACGCCGATGTCCTCCGGACGGATGAGGTCGAACAGCAGCGCCTGCGCCTCCAGGTCCGGGCACGCCGGGTAGCCGAATGAGTAGCGCTTGCCGCGATAGCGCGCCTGGAACAGGTCCTTGCGCGGCGTGTCGGGCGCGTCGGGGAAGCCCCACGCAGCCCGCAGCCGCGCGTGCACCCACTCCGCCGCCGCCTCAGCCGACTCGAGCGCGAGCGCCTGCAGCGCGTACGAGCGCAGATATTCGCCCGCCTGCTTCGCCGCCTCCGCGCGCTCGCGGATGCCCGCCCCCGCCGTCGTCACGAGGACCGCGATGTGGTCGCGGCGCACGCCGCCGGCCGCGTCCCGTACCGGCGGCAGCACGAAGTCCGGCAGCGCCAGGCCGTCCTCCTTGCGCTGGCGCGGGAACGTGAAGGTCACGGCTGGCGCGTCGGCGTCGCCCTGAAAGACGTGCAGACGGTTGCCGTCGGCCTCGGCCGCGAAGAAGCGCCAGACGGCGCGCACCGTCATCGCGCCGGCGCGGCACTCCGCCTTCACCTGGTCGACGTGGCGTACCAGCTCCGCCGCCTTCACGTCGCCAGCGGCGAGCGCCTCGCTGAAGCGCCCCTTGAAGCCCAGGTGACGCCCGTAGAGCATCTGCGGGTTGATGTAGCTCCAGATCGCATCGAGGTCCACGAAGTCCCGCTCGCGCCCGCCGTCCGCGAGCCCGGACGGGCCGTATGGCCAGCGCGGGCCGTGGCCGCCGATCTCGACGGCGTGGCGGTCCAGGTCGGGCACCGGCGGGATCGCGATGTCCGTGCGCACCTTCGCGCTGCGGCCGTCGCCCGCGGCCGCCTGCCCGTCGCGCGGCGTCGTGATGCGCGGCGATGGTACGTGCTCGGCCAGCTCGGCTTCCAGCTTCGCGCGCTCGCCGGGATCCATCAGCCGGTTCAGCGTCGCGAGCCCGTTCATCGCGTCGTTGCAGTAGACGACCGGCGCGCGCTCGTACGACGGCGCGATCTTCGCGCGCGTGAAGCGGTCCGAGAGCGCGGCGCCGCCGACGAGCAGCGGCACCTGTACGCCCGCGTCCCGCAGGTCACCCGCCGTGATCACCATCTGCTGCGCCGACTTCACCAGCAGCCCCGAGAGCCCGATCGCGTCCGGGTGGTGCGCGCGCGCCGCTTCGATCAGCGTCTCCGGCGGCACCTTGATACCCAGGTTGATCACGTCGTAGCCGTTGTTCGAGAGGATGATGTCGACGAGATTCTTGCCGATGTCGTGGACGTCGCCCTTCACCGTCGCCAGCACGATGCGGCCGCGCGCGCTCGACTCGTCCTTCTCCATGAACTGCTCGAGGTGCGAGACCGCGGCCTTCATCGCCTCCGCGCTCTGGAGCACCTCGGCGACGATCAGCTCGTTGTTGTTGAAGAGGCGCCCGACCTCGGACATGCCGGCCATCAGCGGGCCGTTGATAATCTCGAGCGGCGCCGCTTCCCGCAGCTTGCGGTCGAGGTCGGCGACGAGCCCGTCCTTCGTGCCCTCGACGATGTAGTTCGCCAGCCGCTCGTCGAGCGGCAGGTCGGCGATGCTCTTCTTCGCGCGCGACTGCGCGCCGCGGAAGTGCGCCGCGAACGCCGCGATCGGGTCCTCGCCGCGGTTCCACAGCAGGTCCTCGGCCAGCCGCCGCTCCTCCTCCGGGATCGAGGCGTAGCGCTCGAGCTTCTCGCTGTTCACGATCGCCAGGTCGAGCCCCGCCTTCGTGCAGTGATACAGGAAGACCGAGTTCAGCACCTCGCGCCCCGCGTCCGGCAGCCCGAACGAGACGTTGCTGATCCCGAGCACCGTCTTCGCGTGCGGCAGCGCCTGCTTGATCAGCCGGATGCCCTCGATCGTCTCGACGGCGCTGCCCGTGTAGTTCTGGTCGCCCGTCGCGCACGGGAAGACGAGCGGGTCGAAGATGATGTCCTCGGGCCGGATGCCGTAGCGCTCGGTCAGGAGCTGGTACGAGCGCCGCGCGACCGCCAGCTTGCGTTCGCGCGTGACCGCCTGCGCCTGCTCCTTGTCCTCGTCGATGCAGCCGACGACGAGCGCGGCGCCGTACCGGCGCGCCAGCGGCGTCACACGCTCGAACTTCTCCAGCCCGTCTTCAAGATTGACCGAGTTGATGATCGACTTGCCCTGGCAGTAGGTCAGCGCACGCTCGATGGCGGCCGCGTCGGTGGTG
This sequence comes from Chloroflexota bacterium, assembly GCA_028872875.1. Taxonomy (GTDB): domain Bacteria; phylum Chloroflexota; class Dehalococcoidia; order DSTF01; family JACRBR01; genus JADMII01. The sequence continues at coordinate 30,111 of JAGWOC010000025.1, forward strand.
TCGATCATGATCGGCGCCCGCACCTTCTTCGCCAGCCGACCGTAGAACTCGTCGATGTCGTGCAGCTCGTCGCGGTCAGCGTTCTGCAGGTTGACGTCGATGATCTGGGCGCCGGCCTTCACCTGCTGGCGCGCGACCTCGCTCGCCTCTTCGTACTGCTCCCGCGCGATCAGCCGCTTGAACGCGCGCGACCCGACCTCGTTCGTGCGCTCGCCGATGATCAGCGGCCGGTCGTCCTCGTCCGCCTCGACGAAGTCGACGCCGGAGAACAGCGTGCGGTGGTGCGCCCGCGGCACGCGCGGCCGCTTGCCGGCGGCGATCTCCGCGAAGACGCGCGTGTGCTCGAACGTCGTGCCGCAGCAGCCGCCGATGATGTTCAGCCAGCCCTGGTCGATGAAGCGCTCCAGGACGGCGGCCATGTGCTCCGGCGTCTCGCGGTAGCAGCCGTCCTCGTCGGGCAGGCCGGCGTTCGGCCAGACCGACGTGCGGAACTCCGTCAGGCCGGCCAGGCCGCGCAGGTGGTCGGTCATGAACTCGGGCCCGGTCGAGCAGTTGAGCCCGAGCGCGAGCAGGTCCGCGTGCCGCAGCGAAGCCGCCAGCGCCTCGACGCCCTGGCCGGCGAGCATCGTGCCCGTCAGCTCGATCGTCGCCGAGACCATCACCGGCAGCCGGTAGCCCAGCTCCCCGAACAGCCGCCAGATGCCGATGAGCGCCGCCTTCACCGTGCGCGTGTCGTTCTGCGTCTCCAGCAGCAGCAGGTCGACGCCGCCCGCGACGAGCCCCGCCGCCCAGTCGTGGTACACGTCCGCCATCTCGCCAAACGCGATGCCGCCGGTGATCGAGAGCGACTTCGTCGTCGGCCCCATGTTGCCGGCGACGAAGCGTGGCCGCTCCGCCGTCGCCTGCTCGGCCGCACAGCGCACGGCGAGGCGTGCCGCCGCCTCGTTGATCTCGCGCGCCCGGTCCTGCAGGCCGTACTCGGCGAGCACGATCGAGGCGCCGCCGAACGTGTTCGTGGCGATGATGTCGGCGCCGGCCCCAAGGTAGCCGCGGTGCGCGTCCGCGATCACGTCCGGACGCGTGACGTTGAGCTGCTCCGGGCAGCCCTCGTACCGCGCGCCGCCGTAGTCGGCCGCCGTCAGCTCGCGGCCCTGGACGTATGTGCCGTACGGCCCGCCGATGACGAGGATGCGCTCCGCGAGCGCCTCCGTCAGTGTGCGTGTGCGTGCTTCGCGCGATTCCATTGGATCTGCATGGTAACGGATCGCGCCTAGCTCGCCGGCCACGGCGCCAGCATGTGCCCGCGAAGGTTCAAGCGCGCCGACGCCTGCCGCTCCCGGCCTCTGGCCCCCCGACCAACCGTCAGCGCCCCTCGAACACCGGCTCCCGCTTCTCGATGAATGCCTGCACGCCCTCCCGGAAGTCCCGCGTGCCGAACAGCGGCAGGAGCTGCAGGTAGACGTGATGCACGCTCGCCTCGAACGTCTCCTCCAGCGCCAGCCGCATCATCCGCTTCGTCGCCTGCACCGCCAGCGGCGCGTTGCGGGCGATCGCCGCCGCCGTGCCCCGTGCTTCGTCCATCAGCGCCGCCGCCGGCACGACGCGGCTCACGAGCCCCAGCTCCAGGCACTCCTGTGCGCTCAGCACCTTTCCCAGGAACGCGATCTCGGCCGCCTTCTCCCAGCCCACCAGCCGCGGCAGCAGCCAGGCGCCGCCGCTCTCCGGCAGCACCCCGCGCTTCGTGAACACCGCCGCCAGCTTCGCCGTGTCCGCGGCAATGCGGATGTCGCACCCCAGCGCCAGATCCATCCCGTAGCCGGCCGCCGCCCCGTTCAGCGCGCAGATCACCGGCTTGTCCGTCGTGTGCAGCACCACCGGCGGGCTGCCCGCCAGGTCGAAGCGCGCCGCGCTCGCCGAGATCTCCGCCCCGTTCACGGCGCCACCCTGGCGCCGCTCGCCCTGCTCCTTGAGGTCGAGCCCGGAGCAGAATCCCTTGCCCGCGCCCGTGATGATGATCGCCCGCACGCCCCGGTCGTGGTCCGCCTCGCGCAGCGCCTCCGAGAACGACGCCAGCATGCCGCCGCTGATCGCGTTCAGCCGCTCGGGCCGGTTGAGGGTGATCGTCGCGACGTGGTCGCTGACGTCGTACAGCAGGTCGCGATATTCCATAACGGTTCTGCTCCTCGCTCGATGTCGTGCCGTGCGGCCAGCATACCACCGGCCCCGACGATCCGGAGCGCGGGCCTTCATCAGCCCGCGCCGCCCACACGCGTGCGGACCCTCGCCTCCCGCCCCGGCTTCCTCCCTCCCTGCCCCAGTCGCCGCGCTCGTGCCTAGGCGCGCGGTGCGGGACAATGTCTCTCGTCCGCGGCAGCAGCAGGCACGCGACCACAGGAGCGGGATCATGCCCACAGCGACGCTGAACGGCATCGAACTCCACTACGAAGTCCACGGCGAAGGCACGCCGCTCGTGCTCGCCCACGGCTACACCGCGTCGCTGGAGATGTGGCGGGACCAGGTGCCCGCCTTCTCCTCGAAGTACCGCCTCGTTCTCTACGACAGCCGCGGCCACGGCGCCTCCACCGCGCCCGCCGCCCTCGACCGCTACGGCCTCGCCCGCGACTACGTCGGCGACCAGCTCGCGTTGATGGACCACCTCGGCATCGACCGCGCGTACGTCGGCGGCCTCTCGATGGGCGGCATGATCGCCCAGGAGTTCGTCCTCCAGCATCCCGAACGTTCCGCCGCCGCGCTGCTCTTCGACACCGGCCCCGGGTTCGGCGCCGTGGCGCGCGACCCCGCGTTCGCCGCCCGCTTCGGCCAGATGCGCGAGACGATGCAGGCCCTCGCCCGCACGAAGGGCATGGGCGCCATCATCGACGCCATGCGCAACAGCCCGATGACCTTCCGGCCGCCCCCCGGCACGCCCCTGCCCGAGGGTGTGCGCCGGCACGTCGAGCAGATGCGGCAGATGAGCGTCGATGGCTACCTCGGCGCCGGCAAGGCGCTCCAGGACTGGCCCGGCAGCCTCGACCGCCTCCACCAGATCACGGCGCCGACGCTCGTGCTCGTCGGCGAACAGGACCCGTTGTTGCCCGCGAGCCGCCTGATCCACGAGCGCATCGCCGGCAGCCGCTTCGCGCTCCTGCGCAACAGCGGTCACGGCACCAACCTCTGGCGCCCCGGGGCCTTCACACGCACCACCATGGACTTCCTCGCCGACGTCGACGCCCGCCGCCCGGTCGCCGGCGAGATCATCGTGCCGTAGCGCACGGAGGAGCAGCATGCCCTCGGCCGCACGCACAACCCGCAGCAGGAAACCCGCAGCCGCCAGCCAGCCGACGGTCGAAGAGAAGTGGGCCGCGTACGAGCGCGCGCTGATCATCACCGCGCACCCGGACGACGCCGAGTTCCTCGCCGGCGGCACGATCGCGAAGATGTGCGACCTCGGCTGGGACGTGCGCATCTGCGTGGCCACGAGCGGCGACAAGGGCACCCGCGACCCCGCCATGCGCCCGCAGGAGCTGGCCGCCACGCGCGAGGCGGAGCAGCGCGCCGCCGCGCAGGTGCTCGGCCTGCGCGAGTGCATCTTCTGGGGCTACCCGGACGGCTTCCTGCTCGAGACGCCCGAGCTGCGCGGCCAGGTCGTCGCGTTGATCCGGCGGCTCAAGCCCGACGTCGTGGTCAGTTGGGACGGCTTTCGCCCCGGCTTCAACCACCACGACCACCGCGCCATCGGCCGCGTCGTCCGCGACGCGCTCTATCCCGCCGCCCACGACCCGCTGTACTTCGCCGAGCAGCGCGCCGATGGCCTCGCAGCCCACCGCACCGCAGAGCTGCTGCTGGCCGGCGCCGAGGACGCCGACTTCCACGTCGACATCGAGCCCTGGCTCGAGCGCAAGGTCGACGCCATCCTCTGCCACACGAGCCAGATCGACGGCCGCACGCGCGACGACATGCTGAAGCGCTGGCGCGACGCCGCGAAGAAGGACCGCGAGCGCCGCAAGCGCACCGGCTTCCGATTCTCGGAGTCCTTCAAGCGCATCGAGATGCGCCGCCCGCCACCCCCAGCCGCGCCGCCAGCGTAGCTGCTCGCCGAGCCCCGCGTACGTTCCAGGTTCCAGGTTCTTGGTCCTTCGTTCTTCGTCCTCCGTCCCTCGGTTCTACGACCTGCCGCCGCGCGGTACCATGGTTGGCGATGGAATCCCTGGCCTATCACTTCTTCATCGCGGGCTACGTGCTCTCCCTGGCCGCCGCCGCCGCATACGTCGCGATCCCCCTCTGGCCGCGCATCGCCTACCGCAGCGCCGCGACGACCGCCGGCACGAACGTCACCATCGCCGCGAAGGCCGAGCCGCCGGCGCTCCTGGCGCCGATCGCCACCGGCGCGAGCTGGATGATGTTCCTCGCCCTGACCGGCTCGCTTGCCTTCCGCTGGGCCGCCACCGGCCACCCGCCCTACGCGAACATGTACGAGTACACGGTTGCCCTCGGCTGGGGCTGCTCGCTCTTCTACGTCGTCTTCGAGCGCGTCTACCATCAGCGCGCGCTCGGCGCCGTGCTCCTGCCCGGCATCGCCGCTCTCTTCACCGTCGCGCTCATCTACTTCCCGGAGCACATCGAGCCGCTGATCCCCGCGCTCCAGGCGAACCGCATCCTGGCGATCCACGTCGGCATGATGATGCTGTCGTACAGCGCGCTGTCAGTGTCGTTCGGCGCCGCCGTGCTGTACTTCGTGCAGGGCGGCAAGCGCCGCTTCGCCCGCCTGCCCTCTGCCGGCCGGCTCGAGGAGATCGCCCACAGGTCGGTGCTCGTCGGCTTCCCGATGCTCGCGCTGGGCATCGCCCTCGGCGCCTGGTGGGCGAACTCCGCCTGGGGCCGCTACTGGGGCTGGGACCCGAAGGAGACGTCGGCGCTCGTCACGTGGCTGATCTACGCCGGCTACCTGCACGCGCGCGGCCTCAAGGGATGGCGCGGCAACCGCGCCGCGGCGATCCTGATCCTCGGCTACGTCGGCGTGCTCTTCACCTACTTCGCCGTCAACCTCTGGGTCGCCGGCCTCCACTCCTACGCCGGCGTCTGACGGCGGTCGCTCACCCGGGCATGCTGCCTCAGGCCCGCGCCCGCCCTCCATCCTCCTTGCTCCTGGGCCCACCCCTCGGCGCTATCATAGCCCCACGGGGATCACGCAATGGCCCGACCGCACCCCGCCGCTACCGTCGCCGCGGCCATCGCGCTCGCGCTGTTCGCCGCTGCCTGCGCGGGCGCGTCCGAGGCGCCGCCGCTCGTTACCGCGACGCCCCCCGCTCCGACGGCCACCTCGGCACCCTCGCCCGTGCCGACGGTCGAGCCGGTGACGCATCTGCTCTTCACCGGCGACCTCATCCCCGCCCGCTGCGTCTACGCGAAGGTGCGCGCCATCGGCGACTGGACCGCCCCCTTCCAGCCGCTGCACGGCATCCTCACCGCCGCCGACATCACCGTCGGCTCGCTCGACGCTACGCTCTCCGACGCCGGCACGCCGATCGGCTGCACGCCGACGTTCAACCTCGCAGGCCCGGCGGCCGCCGTCGCCGGGCTCAAGTACGCGGGCTACGACGTCATCTCCCACGCCGCCAACCACATCAAGGATTGCGGCGTCGCGGCCTGCGGCGACAACGCGCGCTTCCAGACCGACATCAACCTGATCGCCGCCGGCATCCAGCCCGTCGGCGACGGCGCGGACCTCGCCGCCGCGCGCCGGGCTGTCGTCGTCGAGCGCAACGGCGTCCGCTTCGCCTTCCTCGCCTACGACGACATCGCCCCCTGGTACCACGCGACCGCCGGCAGCCCCGGCTCGGCGCCGATGGACCCCGCGACCGTCGGCGAGGACATCGCTGCCGCCCGCAAGCTGGCGGATGTCGTGATCGTGCTGCCGCACTGGGGCGTCGAGTACACGGCCTCGCCATCGGCCCGGCAGCGGGCGTTCGCGCGCGCCAGCGCCGCCGCCGGCGCCGACCTGGTCATCGGCAACCACCCGCACTGGGTGCAGGCGCACGAGCAGATCGGCCGCACCTTCGTGGCGTACGCGCTCGGCAACTTCGTCTTCGACCAGAGCTGGTCGCTCGAGACGCAGCAGGGCGCCCTGCTCGACGTCACCTTCACCGGCACGCGCGTCACCGCCACGGGCTACACGCCGGTGCACATCTACGACCAGTACCAGCCCCGCCTCGCCCCGCCCGACGAGGCCGCCGCGATCATGCGCCGCATCGACGACGCCACCGCCGCCCTCGCCGCCCCGTAGCGTCTCTCGTGCCGCCACCCCTGCCGTTCTGCCGTCTGCTGTCTGCCGTCTGCTGTCTGCCGTTTGCTGTCTGCTGTTTGCTGTTTGCTGTTTGCTGTCGTCTGTCACCTGTTGCCCTCTGTATCTGCGCCACCCGTGGTTGCCCAGCCGCCTCCACATCAACTCGCACCGCGGACGGCCGACCATTTCGGTAAGGTGGAAGTGCCATGCTCGAAGACCGCATCAGCGAGCTCAAGGCGATCATCGCCGGCAACGACGGCCGCAACGCCGCCGACTCCCGCTTCGCGCGCGCCGTCGACGAGCTGATAGGCGCCGTCTACGACGACATCGGCGAGATCAAGGACATCAGCACCCGCGCCCTCTTCGACCTCTTCATCATCAAGGTGCTCTACGTTGGCCGCCACAGCAGCGACGCCCGCGTCCTCGACTACCTGGGCGCCATGCTCGACCGCTACCTCGACGCGCGCGAGATGTTCGCGCCCGCACCCGCGCCCGGCGCGCAGCCGCAGACCCTCTACTTCTCCGACGTGCTCGACGAGGAGAAGACCGGCAAGCGCTTCGCCGACCGCTTCGGCGCCTACCGGCGCTACGCCGATACCGCGCTCTTCGTCGCCGGCGTCTTCCCCGCCGGCGCCGCGCCGGATCGACGCACAGCCGGCGGGACGCTGCGCCGCCGCCGCGCGGGCCGCATCGACAGCGGCTACTACGTCACGACCGGCAAGACCATGTACCGCATGGCCGCGCACGAGGACGCCGCCGAACGCGCCCGCCTCCGCGAGACGCTGCTCAAGCTCGCCGAGTACTTCGAGCTCTACGCCGGCGCCCTGAACGAGATGAGCGAGCGCTACATCCTCGGCTTCGACATGGACCTCATCGCTGACAAGATGCTCGATTGCTTCAACCGCTACCGCGCCACCGGCGACACACGTGCGCTCGACGACGCCCGCCGCTACGCGTCCATTCTCCGCCTGGACCGCGAGCGCTTCCCCGCGCTCTTCGCGCCTGGCGAACGCACGCCATAGCCCCGCCGCCGGCGGGCCCGCGGCGCTTCCTTGCGCGGCGATTCTCTGTCACGCTGGACGGCGATCCACGCACGCCGTGACGGAGGAGCCGCACATGCAGACACGACCGCTGGGACGCACCGGCCTGCAGGTGCCACCGCTCTGTCTCGGCACCATGACCTTCGGTCTCCAGTGCGACGAGCCCACCTCGTTCGCCATCCTCGACCGTGCCGTCGAGGGCGGCATCACCTTCCTCGACACCGCCGACGTCTACCCCCTCGGCGGTTCGCTCGATACCGTCGGCCGCACCGAGGAGATCATCGGCCGCTGGATGCGCGAGCGGCGCAACCGCGACGGGCTGCTCGTCGCCACGAAGTGCGCCGGCGCCATGGGCCCCGGGCCGAACGACGTCGGCCTCTCGCGCCACCACATCATGCGCGCCGTCGACGCCAGCCTGCGCCGCCTCGGCACCGACGTCATCGACCTCTACCAGGTGCACGCCTTCGACCCGCGCACGCCCGTCGAAGAGACGCTGCGCGCGCTCGATGACATCGTGCGCACCGGCAAGGTGCGCTACGTCGGCTGCTCCAACTACCCGGCCTGGCGCCTCGCCGAGGCCCTGCGCACCAGCGAGCGCCTTGGCATCGCCCGCTACGACACGCTGCAGCCGCGCTACAATCTGCTCTACCGCGACATCGAGACCGAGCTGCTGCCGCTCGCGCGCGCCGAGGGCCTCGGCGTACTCGTCTACAACCCGCTCGCAGGCGGCTTCCTCTCCGGCAAGTACCGCAAGGGCGACGAGCCGCCCGAGAACACGCGCTTTACCCTCGGCACCGCCGGCCGCAGGTACCAGTACCGCTACTGGCAGGACGCCCAGTTCGACGCCACCGCGCGCCTCCGCGAGACCGCCGAAGCGAAGGGCCACGACCTCGTCTCCATCGCCATCGCCTGGGTGCTCGCCCAGCCCGGCATCACGTCCGCGATCGTCGGCGCCAGCCGCCCCGAGCAGCTCGCGGGCGTCCTCGCCGCGCCCTCGCTCGCGCTCGACGACGAGCTGCGCGAGGCCTGCGAGCAGGTCTGGTGGAGCCTGCCCCGCCGCCGTGTGATCGAGGGCTATCGGTAACGCACCACGGCCTGGCGCACGGCCGCCCACGGCTGTGCGTCTGGCGAAGCCGGACCCTCGACCGCGCGACGGTGTCCCGACCGCAGCCCGCGACCCGCTAGAATCTCCGCGTGCGCAGGAAGGCCGGCGGCGGGCTCGCGATGATGGCGGTGGCGGCCGCGCTCGCCGCCGCGGCGTGCAGCGGCAGCGGGCCGCCGCAGCCGGCGCCCGCGCCCACCGTGCGCGTGCCCTCCGTGGTCGAGATCAGCGCCCTCGTC
>JAGWOC010000097.1 GCA_028872875.1 Chloroflexota bacterium
GTGTTTGTCGTGAATCTATTCTTGGGGTGGACGGTTCTGGGCTGGGTCGTGTCCCTGGCGATGGCGGCATCAGGAGCCCCGTAACTGCATGTCTACCAGGAATCCGTTCGATGTCCTTGGCATCTCGCCCGACGCTGAGCAGGAAGTCATCGAGGGTGCGTACCGCGCGCTCGCCAAGAAATATCATCCCGACCTCCACCCCGGCGTCCCGCCAACCCAGCTCAACGCACGAATGGCGAGCCTGAACTGGGCCCGCGACGAACTACATCGCGACCTCAATGGGTGGCGGGCGAGAATGCGGGTTGGGAGGCAAACCTCGGGTGCCAGCCAAGCGCCGCCCCGCCCAAAGGCACCGCCGCCAGATCCGCCTCCGCGCACCCGCCCAGCTCAATCGCCACAGGCGAGCACAGCCGGGCCTCAGAATCGCCAAGCCACACACCAGGTGATGTTCGATATCGACCGGCAGCCATCATACGGCCGAATCCATGTGTTGATCCGCATCGTCGCGCTCTCGCTAGTCGCCGGTGTGCTCTACTACGCTTACCTGGCGCTCTACTTCGCCGTACCTCTGTTGGCTGCGATCCTGATTCGCAAGAAGGGGGGGGCAGGCCTACCTTGCGGAATCCGAACCCACCACGCAGAGGTGGCTCGCCCATCTCTTTGCCGTATACGCGTACTTGGGAATCCTCAGCGATACCCTACCCGGTCACGATCCCCGACGCGTAATTCGCTTCGCGATCGCCACTGCGGGCGACCCGACGGCGAGCAAAGTACTGCTGCGCATAATCCTAGCGATCCCGCACGCGATCGCGTTGGCGCTGGTCGGCAGCGTAGCTGCTGTGCTCACCTTCATCGCAGCGGTGAGCATCGTGCTAAGCAACTCGTATCCGGAAGCCATCTTCAACTTCCTGGCTGGCTACTTGCGTTGGCAGGTGCGGATGTTTGCATATCTGGCGGGCCTCGTGCAGGAGTACCCGCCGTTCCGGCTCGGGCCGTAAGGCATGGCGATCGCCTACGAGCAGCCGCGGCCGCCGCACCCCGTCGCGTTCGACATCGCGTACCCGGAGCGGCTCTCGCGCGGGCTGATCTTCGTCAAGTGGCTGCTCGCGATCCCGCAGTTCATCATCGTCTACCTGCTGTACCTCGTCGCCGAGCTCCTCGCCGTCATGGCGTGGTTCGCGATCCTGATCACCGGCCGCTACCCGAAGTCGTTCTTCGAGTTCGGCAGCGGCGTGCTGCGCTGGCAGGCCAACGTCCTGGCCTACGTCTTCCTGCTGCTCGACGAGTACCCGCCGTTCTCCTGGGAGCCGGGCGCCTACCCGCTGCTGCTCGAGATCCCGTACGCCGACCGGCAGTCGCGCTTCCGGCTGTTCATCCGCCTCTTCGCTGTCATCCCCAACCAGATCGTGCTCCAGTTCGTCACGCTCGCCGCGATCTTTACGACGTTCATCGCCTGGTGGGCGATCCTGATCACGGGCCGCTACCCGCGCGGGCTGTTCAAGTTCGCCGTCGGCACGATGCGCTGGCACGAGCGCCTCTACGCCTACCTGTTCCTGCTGCGCGACGAGTACCCGCCCTACAGCATCAACGCCGCCGCCCGCCCCGGGAACGAGGTGCTCTCGGCGATCATCGGCCTGCCGCTCTTCGTGGCGTACATCGCGCTGGTCTTCTCGCCCGCTCTCGGGCTCCTCAATGGAGGCAACGCCAGCGTGTACGTCGCGCGGCAGGAGCTGACGACGCCCGGCGGCATCGCGAGCGCGCCGCCATCCGGCGAGAGCGGGCAGGTGCGCGTCACGCTGCTCGACTACAACGACGACGCGCCCGCGCCGCCCCGCGCCGATGTGACGCTTGAGCCGGGGTACCGGCTTGTCGCGTTCCGCGTGCGCGTCGAGAAGTCGGGCTTCTGGCCGTCGTTCTTCACACCCTACTTCTTCTCCCTTCGGGACTGCCCCGGCAACGTCTACACGGTCGATTCGCCCGCGACGAGCGCACAAGGCGCGCAGTTCCGCGTCTTCTGGCGCGGCGGCCATCTGGAGAAGGACGTCTACTTCCAGCTCCCGCGCGGCGCGGCGCCCTGCGAGCTGCGCTACTTCGCTGGCCGCGGCGTCATCCGGTTCATCTTCCAGTGAGCGATGCCCGACGACCGCCCGAGAGTCATCTCCTGCCATCAAGAGGGCCTGCCCCGGAGGACATCGCTCGCCCCGAACGCGCTGGCCCGCCTCAGCGCGACACCTGCGGCGCAACGGCGTCAAGGGAACCGGGTGAATCGCTGGGTGCGCTGGGCAAACCATTGCCTCCGTGTCGTCCTGATTGAGGTACAGATGGCGTACGAGTAGCCTTCACTGCAATGAAGGCGACCGTCCGCCCCTACCGCCCGGAAGACAGGGATGCAGTGCGACGCATCTGCTTTCTCACCGGCTACATGGGGGATCCCGCCGACTGGTACTGGCGCGACGAGCGGAGCTTTGCGGACGTCTGGTCGAGTTACTACACGGATGCCGAACCCGAGTCGCTCTTTGTCGCTGATGCGGACGGCCGCGTGGTCGGCTATCTTCTCGGTTGCGTTGACTCGGGCCGCGCCTGGAATCCGGTGCGCATCGGGGCGCGGCACGCGGTGGGCCGCCTGTGCCTGTTCCGGCCGGGCACCGCCGGCTTCCTCTGGCGGACGATCCTCGACGTCGCTCTGGGCAGGCTGCTGCGACGGCCGGCGATGGAGGGTTCCTTTTCCGACCCGCGCTGGCCGTCGCACCTGCACATCAACCTCCTGCCCGAAGCGCGCGGCAGCGGCGCGGGCCGGGCGCTCATGACCGCCTGGCTCGACCGGTTACGAGCGGTGGGTTCGCCCGGATGTCACGTCGAGACCCTTGCAGAGAACGGGCGGGCCATCGCCTTCTTCAAGGCGATGGGGTTCGAACGCCACGGCGAACCCCGGCTGGTCCCTGGCGAGCGCTCCCGGGAGGGCGGGCGTCTTCACGGGCAAGTACTGGTGCAACCGCTCGTCCGGCAGCGTACACAGCCGGAGGGCGTACCCGCCCCGATGCTCGAGCGCGGCACCTGAGTCGGCGCTTCACACCTTCGCCCCAACCGCCCGCGCCTGTCACACTGTGGGCGATGCCCCCGGACCAGCGCACACTCGACCATCTCTCGCTCTCGCGCGACGAGTACGCGCGCATCGTCGGCCTGCTCGACCGCGAGCCGAACGAGGTCGAGCTGGGGATGTTCGGGGCGCTCTGGTCGGAGCACTGCGGCTACAAGAACAGCCGGCCGCTGCTCAAGACCTTCCCGACCGCGGGCGCCGGCGTCCTGACGAAGGCCGGCGAGGAGAACGCCGGCGTCGTCGACATCGGCGGCGGGCTCGGCGTCGCCTTCAAGATCGAGTCGCACAACCACCCGTCGGCGATCGAGCCGTACGAGGGCGCGGCGACCGGCGTCGGCGGCATCGTCCGGGACATCTTCGCGATGGGCGCGCGCCCCGTCGCCATCCTCGACTCGCTGCGCTTCGGGCCGCCGCAGCCGGACGCGCAGACGTCGCCCGAGGCCGCGGCGCGCAACCGGCACCTGTTCCACGGCGTGGTCGCAGGCATCGGCGGTTATGGCAACTGCCTCGGCATCCCGACCGTCGGCGGCGAGGTGAGCTTCTCGCCGTCGTACTCCGGCAACCCGCTGGTCAACGCCATGTGCGTCGGCGTCGCCCGCATCGACCGCCTGGCCAAGGCGCGCGCCGACGGCCCTGGCAACCTGTTGATGCTCGTCGGCGCGGACACCGGCCGCGACGGCATCCACGGCGCGACCTTCGCCAGCGTCGAGCTGGACGAGACGTCGGAGGAGCGGCGCCCGGCCGTGCAGGTCGGCAACCCCTTCCTCGAGAAGCTGCTCATGGAGGCGTGCCTGGAGCTGACCGAAGAGCACGGCGGCTGGATCGTCGGCCTGCAGGACCTGGGCGCCGCCGGCCTCACGAGCGCGAGCGTCGAGTGCGCCGCGAAGGCCGGCACCGGCATCGTCATCGACGTCGCGAAGGTGCCGCGCCGCGAGTCCGGCATGACGCCGTACGAGGTGATGCTGAGCGAGTCGCAGGAGCGCATGCTCGTCATCGTCAAGCCGGAGCACGAGGCGGACGTGCGCGCGCTCTTCGAGCACTGGGAGTTGCACTGCGCGACCGTCGGCGTGGTCACGGACGACGGCCTCGTGCGCATCCGCGACGGCGCAGCCGAGGTCGCGCGCGTGCCGGCGAAGCTCCTCACCGACGCCCCCGCCTACGTCCGCGAGGGCGAGCAGCCGCCATGGCTCGCGGAGCTCCAGGCCTTCGACTTCACGACGCTGCCCGACCTCCGCAGCGATGCGTCGCCGCGCAACGGGGCGCAGCCGGGCTCTCACCTCCAACCTCCAACCTCCAGCCTCGGCCCGGCGCCGCACCCGAGCGACGTCCTCATCCACCTGCTCGCCTCGCCCGAGATCGCCTCGAAGCGCATCGTCTGGCGGCAGTACGACCACCAGGTCGGCACGAACACGGTCGTCGGCCCCGGCGGCGACGCCGCCGTCCTGCGGATCAAGGGCACGGCGAAGGCGATCGCCATCAGCACCGACGGCAACGCCGCGTACACGTACCTCGACCCGTACGCGGGCGGCGCCATCGCCGTCGCCGAGGCGGCGCGCAACGTCGCCTGCACCGGCGCGCGCACGCTGGCGATGACCAACTGCCTGAACTTCGGCAACCCGGAGAAGCCCGAGGTCTACTGGCAGCTCAAGGAGGCGATCCGCGGCATGGCGGACGCCGCGCGCGCGCTCGATGTGCCGGTGATCAGCGGCAACGTCAGCCTGTACAACGAGACCAACGGCGAGGCCATCTGGCCGACGCCCGTCGTGGGCGTCGTCGGCCTGCTCGACGACGCCGCGCGCGCCGTGCCGTCGCGCTTCACCGCGCCCGGCGCACTCGTCTTCGCGGCCGGCGCCGAGCCCGGCCCGCGCGACCTCGCCGGCAGCGAGTACGTACGCGTGGCCTGCGGCGAGGTCATCGGGCGGCCGCGCATCGATCTCGACACCGCCGCGCGCCTCCAGCGCTTCCTGCTCGCCGCGGCGGGCGACGGCCTGCTGCTCTCCGCGCACGACGTCTCCGTCGGCGGCCTCGCCGTCACGCTCGCGGAGTGCTGCCTCGACGGCGTCGGCCTCGCAGGCGGCCCCGCGCTGCCCGCCGGGCGGCTCGACGCCGCGCTGTTCGGAGAGACGCAGTCCCGCGCCATCGTCTCCTGCGACGCCATGGGCGCGGCCCGGCTGCGCGAGCTTGCGAGCGAGCACGGGCTGCCGCTCGACCTCCTCGGCACGGCGGGCGGCAGCAGCCTGCGCTTCGGACCGCTCGACCTGGCCATCGACGAGCTGCGCGACGCCTACGAGCAGGGCCTGCCGCGCGCGTTCGAGGGCGTGGACGTCATAGCGTAGGGCCCGGCGCACGCGCCGGGCCCTACGGACAGCTTCGACGTCCGGGCGGCGCCGTTACGGCGCGATCGCGTCTACCTTCGCGCGGGCGGCCGCCTTGTCCTTGTACCAGAGCGCGTTGATCTCGATGTAGGGCTTCGCGGCGTCCGGCACGTCGTCCTCGGCGAAGATCGCCGTCACCGGGCACGCGGGCTCGCAGGCGCCGCAGTCGATGCACTCGTCCGGGTCGATGTACAGCATCTTGTCGTCATCACCGTCGTCGTGGATGCAGTCGACGGGGCAGACGTCGACGCATGAGCGGTCCTTCGTGCCGATGCAGGGGTCCGTGATTACGTAGGTCATGGCGCTGTGTACATCTCCTCGTGATGCTGACTTCGTGATGTCCAGCGCAATTGTAGGGTCGCCTCCCCAGAAGCGGAAGCAGGTTTACGCTGTCGTTACTTCGCAAATCTGTCGCTTTTTCGAGATGGTACCGTCTGCCGGCCGGGCGGCTCGACCGTCACCGGCCCGCCGCCGGCTCGCCGCGCGCCGAGCGCTTAACCCGCCGCCGGCCAGGCGCGAGCGCGCCGGGCCGCGCACAAACCGCCGGCCGGCGCGCGACGTACAATGGATGCCACAGTCACGCCCGACGGGCGGCACCAGCGAGGAGCGACCATGCTTGCCATCGGCACCCCGGCGCCGGACTTCGACCTCGAGGACGAGAGCGGCAACCGCGTACAGCTCGCTGGCTTCCGCGGCCGGTCGGCGGTCGTGCTGATGTTCTATCCCGCCGACCTGACACCGGGCTGCACGAAGCAGCTCTGCGAGGCGCGCGACGACTACGACCAGTACCAGGCGGCGGGCGTCGCCGTCTTCGGCGTCAACCCGGGCAGCGCCGCCTCGCACAAGCGCTTCACCGAGAAGCACGCGCTGCGCACGCCGCTCCTGCTCGACCCGGGCGGCCGCGTCTGCCGCGCTTACGACGCGCTGATGCCGATCCCGATCGTCACGCTGGTCAACCGCACCGTCGTCGGCATCGACCGCGATGGCGTCGTCCGCTTCTACGAGCGCGGCATGCCCTCGACCAGCACGATCCTCGCCGCGATGGCCGCCGGCAAGCCGGTGTAGCGCGGCCTGCGCCCTGCGACCCCGTCAGCCCGGCGTCCAGCCGGCGCGCTTCATCAGGAAGTACTCGAGCGAGTCCGAGAGCGCGAGCCACGACGCCTCGATGATGTCGGTGCTGGCGCCTACCGTCGTCCAGGTCGCGTCGCCCGCCCCCGACTCGATGAGCACGCGCACGGCCGCGCTCGTGCCGGCCGCGCTGTCGATGATACGCACCTTGAAGTCGAACAGCTTGACCGCGTAGATCGTCGGGAAGAACTCGACGAGCGCCTTGCGCACCGCCGCGTCGAGGGCGTTCACGGGGCCGTTGCCCTCGGCGGCGGTCTGGAGCAGCTTGCCGTCGACGCGCACCTTCACCATCGCCTCGGCCTGCATCTCGCGCGCGCGGCCGGCGCCCGATGCGCTGCGCTCGACGATCCAGAAGTCCTCGAGCTCGAACGGGGCGGTGTAGCCGGGGCGCGAGCGCCGCACCAGCATCTCGAACGACGCACCGGCGCCCTCGAACTGGTAGCCCTTCGACTCCTGCTCGTTCACCAGCTCCTGCAGCGCGCGCGCCTCCTCGCGCGAGAGCTCGAACTCGATGCCGGCCTCGCGCAGCTTCTGCTGGATCGCGCGGCTGCCGCCCAGCTCCGAGACGAGCATGCGCCGCTCGTTGCCGACGCTCTCCGGCGGCACGTGCTGGTAGCTGGCGTCGCTCTTGAGCACGGCGGCGACGTGCAGGCCGCCCTTGTGCGTGAAGGCGCTCATGCCGACGTACGGCTGGTAGGGGTCCGGCGCCATGTTGACGATCTCGCTCACGTAGTGGCTGACATCGGTCAGCATCGCGAGCTGCTCGTCGCTGACGACGTCGACGCCGAGCTTGAGCTTGAGGTTGGC
>JAGWOC010000198.1 GCA_028872875.1 Chloroflexota bacterium
GGCGAGGCCGACGCGCGCTAACGGTCGTCGATCGGCGTCACGCGAAGCATGACCACGCCGTGCGCCGGCACCATCGCGCTGTAGCCGTCGAGCACCCCAAGCTCCTTGTGTGCCCACAGGTCGCGCACCCGCGCCGTTTTCGTGCGGATTCCCACGCGGCGCCAGTCGGCATGGATGGTGGTTTGCACCGGTGCGCGGTTGAACAGCAGCACGGCGCGGGCGCCGTCGGCCAGGGGCCGTGCCCACACCTGCAGGTCGGGGTGCGGCGACTGCACGACGATCGCCTGGCGGCCGATCGAGTCCTGGTCCACGGCGATGACCTCGCGGTTGAGCAGGATGTCGCGGGTCTCGCCGGCGCGGCGCGTGCTGTCGGAGAGCTGGCGCACGTCGTTCCCGGCGATCAGCGGCGCCGCCATCATCGCCCACAGGCTGAAGTGCGCGCGATACTCGTCGCGCGTCATGCCGCCGTTGCCAACCTCGAGCATGTCGGGATCGTTCCACGCTCCGGGGCGCGCGGCGGTGGCGAACTGCATCGAGATGTTGACGTTCGACAGCAGGCTGTTCCAGTTGTCGGAGATGTCGTCCGTGGTGCGCCACAGGTTGCCGGTGCCGGGTCCCCATTCCCACGGCCGATTCTCGCCCCACTCGCAGATGCTGAAGACGATCGGCCGTCCGGCGGCGAGCAGCGCGTCGCGCATGGTCGCGTACTGCGTGCGGGCGTCGAGCCCGTCGGCCCAGCACCAATCCACCTTCACGTAGTCCACCCCCCAGCCGGCGAACGTGCGGGCGTCGAGCGCTTCGTGGCCGTAGCTGCCGGGACGACCCTGGCAGGTCTTGCGGCCGGCGTCCGTATAGATGCCGAATTTGAGCCCCTTCGCGTGCACGTAGTCGGCGAGCGGTTTCATGCCGCCGGGAAAGCGCGCCGAATCGGCGATGAGCACGCCGCGCGCGTCGCGAGCGACCTGCCAGCAGTCGTCGATCGTCACGTACGCGTAGCCGGCGTCGCGCATGCCGTTCGCGGCCATCGCGTCGGCCACTTCGCGGACGAGCCGCGCGCTGACGTCGCAGCCGAAATGGTTCCAGCTGTTCCAGCCCATCGGCGGCGTGCGCGCGAGCCCGTTGTCGGCGCGGGACGTCTGTGCCCCGGCGGCCGCGGGCACGGCGGCGGCGAGGATCGCGGCGAAGGCCGCGGCAAGCGGCAGGGCCAAGCGTACCTGACGACGGTTCATGTCGACCTCCGAGTGTGTGCGGCTCGCGCTGCCGGCGCGCGCCATCGTCGCGCGCGCCCGGCGGACGGGACCGCCCTACGCCAGCCGGCGTGTGAAACAGTG
>JAGWOC010000199.1 GCA_028872875.1 Chloroflexota bacterium
GGTCACCGTGCCGGTGCTCGTCACGCTCGCCACCGTCTGATTGAAGCCGGCCAGGTCCAGCGTCCCGGGGCTGGTCACCGTCAGCGCCGTCGCCGTCGGCAGCGCGTTGGCGATGCCATCGGCAATCGTGCCCGCCGTGATCGACGTGCTGCCGCCATAGGTGTTCGCGCTGCTCAGCGTCAGCGTGCCCGCGCCGGTCTTCGCCAAGGACAGATTCGCCCCCGTGAGCGTGCCCGCGAAGGTGTCGGCCCCGGCGTTATTCACCGTGAAGGTCGCCGCCACGCCGCTGTCGGTCACCGTGCCGGTGCTCGTCACGCTCGCCACCGTCTGATTGAAGCCGGCCAGGTCCAGCGTCCCGGGGCTGGTCACCGTCAGCGCCGTCGCCGTCGGCAGCGCGTTGGCGATGCCATCGGCAATCGTGCCCGCCGTGATCGTCGTCGCCCCGCCGTAGGTGTTCGCCCCGCCAAGTACCAAGGTACCCGTGCCGGTCTTGGTCAGCGCACCCGCGCCAGTAGCGATGCCGTTGTACGTCGTCGTAAAGGTCGGATCGACCTGAATGGTGCCGCCGCCGGCGCTCAACGCAATGCCGCGATTGGCGTTGAGCGTAAACGTCGCCGTCGTCTCCAGGGTGCCGCCGTTAAAGCTAAGCTGCCCTGGCGTCGCCACAAGCGGTGCCGTGCCCAGGTTGCCATCGGAGCTGATCGACAGCGTGCCCCCGTTGATGCTCGTCGCCCCGCCGTAGGTGTTCGCGCTGCTCAGCGTCAGCGTGCCCGCGCCCTGCTTGGTCACGTTGACGCCGGCACCCGAGATTGTCGTTCCGCCCGCTTGCGTGCCCGCGGCCGTGTGCGACAACGTGACCGTGCCGCCGCTGCCGGCCGTGATGTTGCCGATCTGGAGCGTCGTCGCGCCGCTGATGCCGACGGCGGTAGCCAAGGTGCTGGTCGTCGTGATCGAACCGCCGAGCGAAACCGCACTCGCATTGCCATTGAGGCTGACGTCACCCGACCCTCCGTTGATCGTCCCTGACGTCTGCGTAACGCCGCCGCCGGAAAGCGTCACGCCGGTGCCCGATACGCCGAAGGTGCTCAGATTAAGCGCCCCGCCCGAGGTCGTGATGGTCGTCAGTCCGCTTCCGCCTGTGACGGCACCGGTCAGGTTCAGGCCGCCGGCGGAATCGTTCAGGGTGAAGGTGCTAGAGGCACTGCCGAGGAACAGGCTGTTCACCAGGTTGCCTGCGGCGCCGAGCGTCACCGCTCCGCTGGTCGATTGCGCGCTGAGCTCGTTGACATTGAGTGAGGTGCTGGCGTTCTGCGAGACACCGGTCGCGCCGG
>JAGWOC010000098.1 GCA_028872875.1 Chloroflexota bacterium
TCGTCGCAACAGTCGTAGACGATGCGCCCGCTACCCGAGAAGGACAGCACGGCATCGATCCAGGCGACATATCCAATCCACGTGATGCCGCCAGAAAGATAGTTCGTCTGCATGAGGCCGCGCAGCCAGTTCCGGCGGGAACCGGCACGGACTCCGTGATCGTTCGCCACCTCCACGACTGGGCGCACGATCTTCACGCCGCCATGCGTCTCCTGGACGGCCGCCAGCCGCCGCCACGTGCTGTGGTCCTCCAGCGCGCGCCAGATGGGATCGGGCGCCTGCACACCGAGGTCGCGGCCCTCCACCCAGACGACGCGGTGCCCGCGCGCGGCGAACAGCCGGGCGAAGTGGTGCGGGCGCTGATGCAGGTCGGCCCACTGCACGGCGGGGAACATCACGATGGGGGGCAGGCTCACTGGGCATCGTCCTCCCGTTCGTCGGATTCGAACCCCAGGTCCTTACCCCGCACCCGCTCCGGCGGCTCCCCCACATCGCCCATGTGGGCCTGGAGGGCGTGGCCGATGAGCCGCAGGCACTTCGGGTGCGGCGCGTCCTCCTGGTTGGCGGTCGCCAGCGCGTACTCGCACAGCAGGTGCATGGCGTCGCGCAGCCGGGCGGCTTGGGCGCGCGACACCTCCAGCTCCCGCCAGAGGTCCACGGCGCCCGAGCCGTAGCAGACGGGGCACTGGCGGGGCGGCGGGAGCGGGGCGCGCCGCTGCAGCAGGCGCTCGGCACGCTGGAACGGCGTCTCGGGACGCGGGACGCGCACCTCGCCGCCGCACCTGCCGCACGGACGCGCGGGGATGACGACGGCCGGGGCGCCGCCGTGGCTGTAGACCTGCTCGACCGCGCCGAGGAGCGCGCCGAACGCCTCGCGGTCGTGGTCCAGGGACGGCTTCGGGCGGGGCTTGGACACGCTATCGCCTCCCGTGTCGGCGATGGGTCATGACGATTTCGACGACCGCAGTGCCGATGAGCGTGAGCCCGATTCCCCAGAGGACGCCGACGGCGAAGTCGATCATCGGCCTCGCTCCAACCGGCGGATGCACACCGCCATGATGCTGCGATAGGCCCAGCAGACACCGACGATCGGGATTGCGCTCCACTCCCACAGGTAGATCCACCACGGCCACGGATAGTGCTCGACCAACAGCGCTGCGCCGACCGGCCAGACCAGGAGGAGGGATGCGGCTGTGATGGTGCCGATCGCGGCTGCGCGGGTGATGGCGCGCTGCAGGCACGCGATGGCGTTGGCGCGGCGCACGGAGTCGGCCACAGAATCATGCTGCACGGAACCCGCCTCCCCGGAGCGCATAGATGGGCGCGACGGCGGCGCGGAGCAGGAACCAGACGGAGTGGAGCGTGTCGCTCACGCCACACCCGTCCCTTCCGCCAGCGCCTCGATCTCCGCGCGGTGTGCGACCGCTGCCGCGTTGCCGGCCTCCAGGTCGCGCTGCCAGTCGCCGAGCGACAGGAGCCCGCCGACCGTGGGGATGCCGATGCTCAGGTCTGCCGGCGGGTTATCGCTGCGATTCGCGGCGTCTATGAGCCGGCCGAGCACGATCTGCGCGTAGTAGCCGAGGGAGAGCACATCGGGCACGCCAGCCGGACCGCCGATGCGCACGGCCAGCACCCGCTCCGCGCCGAGGCTGCGGGCCGCCGCCACCGGCACATCGGCGTAGAGCCCGCCGTCGCAGTAGAGGTGGCCGTCCGGCCCGCGCACGCCTGAGAACAGCGGCGGGAAGGCGGCCGTGGCCGTAAGGGCGTCGGCGGTGCTCCAACCAGCCGCCAGACTCCCGTTCGGGTGAAGCACGACGGGGCGACCGCCGTCCAGGTCCGATACGGCGACGCCGCATCCCCTCTTCCACCCCGCGACCGTGCTGCGTTGCCCCTCGCGTATGGCCCATGCCAGCATGGCTGAGAGGTCCGCGCCTTGCGGAAGCGTGGTCTGCTGGTGCCACACCCCACAGACCGCACCACCGAGATCCAACACCCCGGGCGTCCGCGACGGCCGCAGACACTCCGCCGCGTGCCACGCTTCGCGCGGCAACAGCGCCCACGGGTCGCGCGCCACGTGCGTCCAGCCGGCCGCCACCTCCTGGATGCTCAGGCCGGCCGCCAGCGAGCCCGCCACGATGCCGCCGGCCGACGCGCCGACCAGGACGGGCGGGCGCAGTCCCCACGCATCCAGGGCCTGCATGAAGCCGATGTGGCCGAAGACGCCAGGGACGCCACCGCCGGAGAGCGCGACACCCCAGTCCGACATGAACGCCACCCCTTCTCTATCCGTGCCCGCCGCCCCGGATCAGGCGCCGCGCCTCCCCGCCTTTGCGTCCCGCTCCGCCCTCAGCCGCGCAACCTCCGCGTAACCGTCGTACAGGGCATCGTCGCGGGTCTCACGGCCCTCAGCGGGCGGTAGATAGCGGCTGTAGAGCCACACCCGGAACCGCCCCGCGGGCGTGCGGTGCAGGCGCGGGTCGAACTGCTCCGGGTGAGCGCGGAAGGCCGCGCGTTCGTCCGCGGACCACATGAGCGCAACCTCGTCGTTCGGCAAGTCCACCCCTCCGTCGCCGGCCTCGGGCTTGGGCAGGTACCACGCGATGGAGTCCAGACGCGCCGCCAGGACCAGCGCGCAGGCCGCGATCCAGCGGCGCTTGCGCCCCAGGGCGCCGTGCTGCAGATGCAGGCCGGGCTCGGTCTCGATCTCCCGGTAGGGCAGGGTGCGGTGACGCTGCAGGAAGGCCATCCAGTCCGGCCGCCGGGCCATCGCGCGCGCAACGCCGGCAGCACGCGCACGCGAATCGACGTGCTCCGGACGCTCCCGCATGACATCGGCCAGCGCCATGCCGTGCTGGCGCAGCAGCGCGCAAAGTTCCTCCACGTCGCCCCGCCGGTCCTCTGCCGCCTGCCGCTCCCAAGCGGCGTCCTGTGCCGCGCGGTAGTCCGCCGGGTTCCACGTGCCGCCCTCGCCGTCGTCCTGGTCGAACTCGGAGAACGGGACCTCCCGCTGCACCGTCTGCCGGCGCAGGTGGTCGATGAGCCGGCGCCGGACCACGATGGCGGCGAAGTGCGCGAAGGAGCCGTGGCCGGGCTTGTAACGGCTCACGGCCTCATCCAGCGCCAGCAGGCCGATGCTCAACTCCTCGTCCCGACCGGGCTGCAGCCACCGCCCGCAGACGCGGGACGCCACGCTGACGGCCATGGGGGAGCGGAGCGCGATGAGCCGCTCGCGGGCATCGGCGTCCCCCGCCTGCGCGGCGAACACCAGCGGTTCGTCTCCGGTCGACGCCGGGACGGTCTGAGGCATCACCCGGTCCGCCCCCCTTCGCCCCACGGCGGCGGGCAGCGGTCCGGTTCGCCGCGGGCGGCCATGTACGTGCCGGCCAACTCCTCCGGGACAACCGCCTCGAACACGGTGCACATGCGCTTGCCGCTGCCGCTCAGGAGCGCGCGGAGGAACACGACGTGGCCGCGCACCTCGCCGCAGCACGGCAGCAGGGCACCGGGGCGCCAGGCGTGAGGGGCGCGGGAGTCGCTCACGGCAGCCGATCCGCCGCCGCGATCTCGATGCGGCCAGGGCTGCAGCGCGCGCGGTAGCGACCCGGCGCGAAGCCTGCGGCGGCCAGCGTGTCCGCCAGGCCGTTGGAGCCTAGGTGCCCGCATCCGTGCGAGCTGGCCGCCAGGTAGTCGCGGTCCCCGTCGCTCGCCTCCGTGACCGCCAGGCGCCGTGCGGCGCGGAGCAGGTGGAGCTTGACCGGCACGTGATCCCGCTGCCCGAACGCCTGCCGCCACGCCGATCCGTTCAGGCCGACGGCGTTGGTCGTCGGGCGTGCGGACAGGCGCACGAACGGCGCGCCGGCCGGGCGGCCTCGCGGGCGCAGGCGCTCCCACTGCGCCTCCTGCGCGCCGGCGCGGGCGGCAGCGGCCTCGACCAGCGCGGCCGTCGTCGGGACTGCGGCTGCGGGTCGGCGCGCGCGCGCCACGCGCACAGGGGGCTCGACGCCGAAACGGGACGCCAGCTCGCCCATCAGCGGCCACCTCCAGCGAGGGACATCGCGACCGCAGCCGCAGGATTGCCCGGGCCCACTCGCGCATCAGGGTCGCGCAGCTCACCCAGCGACGTCTGCAGCGCCGCCCAGGCCGCCTCGACCTCGGCAGGCGGAGGAACCGGCGGCGTCTCGGTCTCGATCTCGGTCGCGCGCGTCAGCATCTCGCCGGTCGTGATCGCGCCGCCCGCCCAGGCGCGGAGGTTGGCGCGGAATGCAGCCGACTTCGCCTGGCGCTGCGGGCTCAGGGACATCGCCTGCTCTGGCAGCGCCAGCGCGGCGTCCCCGGCGCCCTGCAGGGTGCGCGCGTCCCGAGCCTCGGCGACGCGCTTCAGCAGCTCGGCCAGAGACGGCAGGAAGCTGCTCGTGCGCGTCCAGGACCGCGCCGCCTCCCACGCGTCGTGGCCGTTCGCATCGCCCAGGCCGCCGATAAACACCGCCACGGTCTCTCCGCTCACCGCCTGGCGCGGGTAGGCCGCCGCCAGGTAGCCGACCAGCTTCCGCGCGTCCTCGACCGTCACGGCCCGCCACCTCCTGAGCGCATCATCGCGTCGAACTCCCGGATGCCGGCGAAGCCGCGGGGCTCGCTGGAAGGGGAGGCGCGGGCCGACGGCGCCATAGGCAGCCCGTAGGCATCCAGCGCCTGGCCGAAGTTGCACTTGGACAGCCATGCCGCCACGTAGGTCGGAGTCGCCGGCAGCAGCGCCCAGTCGATCATCGCCAGGAACTCTGCACGCGCCTCGGGTGTAAGCTGCTTGATGCGGCCGATGGCACGGCCAACCCAGCGCTGGTCAGACGGCCTCCGACCGGCGGCCTTGAGGGCGTCGTAGGCGGCGGTCGCCAGGGCCTGGGCCTCGGACCCGAGGTCCGGAGGGGGAGCGTCTGGAGCCGGGGCCGGCACCTCCGATGTCGGGGTGTCGGGTACGGGCGGCGGCAGCCGGTCGTCCGCCGAAGGCGGAATCCCTTGTCCCTTCTCCTTGGGATTGGGATTGGGATTGGGATTGGGATTGGGAGCAGGCGTTACACCTGCGTTACTAACGGCGGCGTAACTCCCGTGTAACGCCGTTACATCTGAGTTACCGACGATCTTACGCGTCCCGGACCCCTTCTGTCGGAATCGCTGCACGCGCTCCAGGGTCTGGGCGCGCTCGGCCTCCACCTCTGAGCGGGTGGGTTGGTAGTCGGCGTACTTGTGGACGCGGTATCCGCCCTCGACCGCCTCCCACAGATCAGCCTCCATGAGCAACTCGATCACCCAATCGGTGTCCATGTCCTCGCCGCGCAAGCCGGTTGTGCGGGCGATCTGCGTGACGCGCTCCTTGCCGTCGTCGCCCATGCCCCAGACGCGCCATCGTCCGCCGATGGACTCCGCGACCGAATGCGGTATGAAGCCATCGGTGAGGTTGCGGTTGCAGTATGCGAGCCCCGCGAGCCATACGCCCCAGCCAATCGGCCCGACCTTCGCCATCTTCGGGTGCTCGTCGAAGTGGTCGTCCACCCTGACCCACGCCACGCTACGCGCCGCCCTTCTCCGCGATCCCCCACGCCTCCGCGACCATCGCGCGCCCGCGCGCATCCAGCCCCCGCATCCACCCCAGGGCCTCCAGCAGCCGCGCCGCCTCCGCTGCGGCCTCCGCGCTCCCGCCGTGCGCCCGCGGCAGCAGCGCCCACAGGCGGTCACGCAGGGCGGTGCGGACGAGCCCGCACGCCTCCTCGACGGTGCAGGGCACGATGGTGAGGGTGTCAGGCATCGCCCTCACCCCCAGCGGCGTCCAGCGCGAGGCGGGGCTGCCCGAGCGCATTCGGCAGCGCCGGCCGTCCATGCTCCGCTGCCCACACGTTGAACGCCTCGACGTGCCGCGCCATCCAGGGCGTGTGCGGCAGGAAGTACGGCCGGTAGAAGTCCACGCGCGCCTGCACGCTCAGGTGGCATGCCTGGCACAAGACCGCGAGGTTGAACCGCTCCAGGTTGGCCTTGTTACCGTCCAGATGGTGGACGGTGAGCATCCGCTGTTTGCCGTCCGTCGCGTGCGTGCACCGACCGTCACAGGGCAGCCGCCCCGGCCGCACACCCATGAGTGTCCGCAGCGCGGGGTCGTCTGGATGGCCGCACCGCTCGCAGCGCCAACCGGCCCCCTGCTTCAGTCCCAGGGACAGCGCGGGCCATTCTGGCGGGTACTCTCCCGACACGCGCGTGCTCACCGGGCCCCACCCGCCAGCAGCGCCTCGATATCCCGGCGCACAGGGCTCCGGTGGCACCGCGCCTCGTCCGCGCACCAGCAGGCCAGCCACAGACCGCGCGCCGCCGCCACCTCGGCCGCCTCGGCGACCAGGCGGCGGTAGCGGTCGTCGTGCGCCTTCTCGGTGGCCCACATCTCGCGGTAGTCGGACCACCGCTTCGCGCCCGCAGCTATGGCGCGCCACTCATCTGCGGGCCCCCAGAAGCCCTCAGCCTCCGCGGCATTGCGCTCGCCCGCCCGCCACCACCGATGCAGCTCCACGCTCGGCGCCAGTCCCGGCCGCCACTCGATGCCGGCCGCGCGCCAGACGCGCTGGCGCCCGAGGGCGTAGCGCACGATGGCCCAGCGCGCGGCGGTCGTGTCGGCGGGCAGGTCGCGGATGGAGCAGGTGCGGAGCATCATTGCGGCATCACCCTCCCCGCCTCGGCCCGGCGACGCTCCTCGATCTCCCGGCTGGCCATGGACCTCGCCATGCGCTCGATGTCAGCCGGCAGCATCCCGGTACCGCAGTGCGGGCAGACCAGCACCATGCGGCGCTTGCCCATCGCCTTCTCCAGCGCGCGGAGCGCCGCGCGGTGCGGCTGCCAGGACGCGATCTCACGCCGCTGCTGCAGAAGCGCCTCCGTCTGCTCGTGCAGGTTGTGGCCGTCCAGCGCCAACTCGGCGCAGGCGTCGAATGGGTCCACGCGACCGCCGCACTGGCCGCATGTCACCTCGCGGTTCTGTACGTCCACGACGAACCGCCGTCGCGCGCAACGGCACCGACCGTCCACGCCGCGGGCGATGCGCAACGCGTCGATCGCCACGACCTCGCCAGGCAGCCCGTCGCTCACCGGCCAACCCTCCCCGCGCACGCCTCCGCGCTCACCCGCTGTCGCATCCGCGCGTCCCCGCACGAGGCGCCCCTGCACACATACACGGCCCGCACCTCGCACCCGGCGCCGTAGCCGTCGTCCCAGGCGAGCCACCAGAGGAGGTCGCGCACGGTCGGCCAGTAGCCCACGAGCGCGCGCTGCGTCGGCGGCAGCGGACGGCCGCAGGCGATGCAGCGCGCGGGGCGGAGAGAGGTCATGGGGCATCACCGCTGGCGGCGGC
>JAGWOC010000200.1 GCA_028872875.1 Chloroflexota bacterium
AGCGCAAGCACCGCCGCGCAGATGTCGTCGACGTGCACGAAATCTCGGACCTGCCGGCCGTCGCCCCACACGTCGAACGGGCTCTTGCGCGCCAGCGCACGGGCGATCATCGCGGGGAACGGGTAGCAGCCGTCCTGGTCGGCGCCGTAGCCGGAGAACGGCCGCACCACGGTCACGGGAACCCCGGCGGCGCGTACCTCGACAGCCAGACGCTCGCCGACTGCCTTGACGTACCCGTAGGTCTGGTCGGCGAGATGGGGCAGGCCCGGTCGCCCCTCCATCAGCGGCCGGGCCGTTCCGAAGCTCCCGCCGCCCTGAAGGCGCACGGGGTACGCCGCCGACGATGACAGGTACACGATCCGGCCGGGACGTGCCCGCAGCGCCCACTCGAACATGGCGGCGTCAAGCTGGAGGTTGTACGCGGCAACCGTGGCGGGGTTGCCGTCGATCGTCTCGCGGCCGTTGACGAGCGCGGCACAGTGCACGACGAGGTCAAACGTGAGCCGGCAACCGTCGATCTCGTGGCGGAACACGTCGCGGCAGTCGCCCGGATAGACGCGCTCGCGCAGGTCACAGGCG
This sequence comes from Chloroflexota bacterium, assembly GCA_028872875.1. Classification (GTDB taxonomy): domain Bacteria; phylum Chloroflexota; class Dehalococcoidia; order DSTF01; family JACRBR01; genus JADMII01. The sequence continues at coordinate 580 of JAGWOC010000200.1, forward strand.
AACACGGCGTAGCCGTCGCGCTCCAGTGACTGCCTGACGTGACGGCCGATGAACCCTTCCGAGCCGGTGACGAGCGCGGTCCTCATGCGCCGATCGCTCCTCGCACGCGGGCGAGCACCGCAGGATGCTCGTCACGGACGAACGCCTTGAACGCCGCGCGGTCATGCTCAAAGCACGCGGCCGATTCACGGTAGGACTCGTCCTCGTCGGCCTTCCCCGCGGACGGGTGCATGTGCTCGATCAGCACATCCGGCAGGTAGGTGCGGCGCCCGAGGTCGCTGGCGAGGTGCAGCCAGTAATCGTCGGCGAACAGGTGCGTGAGCACCGGCGGGTAGAACCAGCCGAGTGCGCGGATCACGTCCGCATGCCAGAACGGCGCCGTCGGCAGCCGCTCGCCCTGCAACCCGTCATCGCAGTACACGAGCCCCGGGCCCATCGCCCGCATCGCGTCCACCACGCGCGCGTCCCAGCCGCGTGTGCGCGGCCGGTGGTCGTCGCCGAAGAACGCGAGGATGTCGTGACCGTGAAAGAGCGCCTGCATGGCGAGCTCGTTGCACCACGCGCCGAGCCGGCGGCGCTCCGCGCAGACCATGTGCACGTCCGAGGCGGGCACGAGCTGCGCGTACTCTGCGGCGCACGGGTCGTCGAGGTCCACACCGACACACACGGTCACGGGGACACCCGCGGCCGTGGCGCGGATCGCGTCGAGCATCTCGGCGAAGCGTTC
>JAGWOC010000099.1 GCA_028872875.1 Chloroflexota bacterium
CGGAGCTACGGGGTGATCTTCTAGAGAGGACAGCATGGGTCGTGGACAACGAGATCCTGCACACGAGTTACGACGAGCAGCAGGCGTTCCTCCAGTTGTCGCCCGACCAGCAAAACCTCAAGATTTTCCTGTCCTCGAAGGAGACGAACGGCAAGATCGCCCGGGCCATCCGGGACATCGCGAACATCGAACGGAGGCAGGCTGACCATGACCGGCGCATTGTCCGGCTCGAGCACTGGCAGATCGCCGCCGCGGCCATCATCTCGGCCGCGATCATCCTCGGCCCGGTCGTGTTCTGGGCGCTGGCCCAGCGATGGCATTAGCAGGAGGGAGGCAGACCCATGACCGCAACGCAGCACAGGTACATCATCGGCGCGCTGGCGATCGATCGCGGGCACGATCATCTCGGCGCTCGTCTCGGGCGGCGTCCTGGCGCCGGCGCTCGCGGCGACGATCGGCTCGGGGCTGACGCTGGCGGCGAACATCCTGCGGAGCCTCTCAGATCCGCAGGGCGCACCGCCCGTGCTGGGGGGCACGACGAACCCGCCGGCGGCGAAGCGGTGAACGCGGCGGTGGTCGGCCTGCTCGTCACGGGCTCGGTGCTCTGCGGCGCCGGCGCGCTTCTACTTCGGCATGGCGGCGCTCGAGGAGCTGGTGCGGCTGTGGAGGATGCGATGAAGCCCTCGCCGCGCGGGCTGGCCTTCTGGCTCCTGTGGGGCGCGGTCGGGGTCGCGTGGGAGCTGGGGGCGGTGTGCTCCGGCCACGTGGAATTGACGCTGTCGTACCAGGTGTGGACGGCGTACGCCGCCGCGCCGCCGCCACTGGAAGCGGCGGTCGTGGCCGCCTTCGGTGCGGGTGCGTCGGTGCTCACCCTGCACTTCTTCCGGCGGCGGACATGAGGGGCGGCCCTGCTGATTCTGATCAGGCGCGCGGCGGTCGAGAGGATGGTGCGTGATGCTTGCGGTCGATCTGGCGAACTACACGGACGTGCCGACGCCGGTGCAACTGGCGCAACTGAAGGCGCTCGGCGTGACGCGGGCGGTCATCGGCTGCTCCTACCCCCGCCAGTACCCGGACGGCCCGAAGTACATCGGGGCGACGCAGCTCGCGGCGTTCTACGCCGCCGGCTTCGAGGTTGAAGCGTACGCCTGGGTGACGTTCGCGGCCGGCTGGGAGGCGCTGGTCGACCAGACGCTCACGGCGATCGCGCGGCTGCCGGCGGTGCGGCGCGTCTGGCTCGACTGCGAGGAAGACCCGGGCACTGCCACGCCGGCGCAGGTGGAGGCGCGGATCGCCGCGTGCGCGGCGCGGGTCATGCTGGCCCGGCCGGACCTCGTGGTGGGCATCTACACCGGCACATGGTGGTGGGACGCCTCGACGGGGAGCAGTGCCCGCTTCAAGACGTTCCCGCTCTGGTGCGCCGGGTACGGCCCGGTGCTGACCCTGCCGAGGGCGTGGAAGTCGGCGGTGATGTGGCAGTACGCCGACCATCTCGACGGCACGGACTACAACGTGGACGTGAGCCGGATCCTGGAGGGACCAATGACGTCAGACGAACAAGCGGCATTCGACGCGCTGGCGCGGGCGCACGCAGACCTGCAACAGCAGGTGACGGCGTTGGCCAATGGCACGGACGCCGTGCTCAAGGGCGCGCTGCGCTACGTGTGGGCGCTCGCCGCGAAGGCGTGGCCGTGGCCCGCGCCGTGAGCGCCATATCTTGCGCCTGACGGCCCGAAGCGGGCTGAGACGCCCCAACATGCGGTAGGCGCGTCAGCGGGGCGCTAGACCCCGTTTCCGTGCGATTCTGACGCCGGCGATGGTCGTCGGCAAGCAGTACACGCAGGGGATCAACGCCGGCGGTCCGGGCGGCATGTTTGCCGACCGCGACATCTACGTGCTCGAGATGCTGCAACAGGGAGGACACATGCCGACCCCGGAATACCAGCAGTTGCTTCAGAACGACGGGGACATCCTGCGGCAGCTCCGCGAGCCAGCGCGCCTGGGCGTCCGACACGCTGCCGTCCATCGCCTTGAGTTCCGCCCAGATCACCTCGCCGCCGCGGCAGAACGTCAGGTCGGGGTAGCCGGGGTCGGTCCCCGTCGCCCGCCACGTCGGCGTCCGCATGACCAGCCAGCCGAGCATGCGTGCCAGGTTGACGACATGCTACTGCGAGAACGCCTTCTCACTGAGCGAGCGGGCGATCACGGCCACTGCGTCCACCTCGCCCCGTTGCGCCGCCCTACGGACCATTGCACCGTGACCGGCACGCCGCGATCCCGCCCGTCATGCGCCCGCCCTGACCGCGTCGAGCAGGTGACGGCCGATGTACTCCGTGTACGCCGGCGGGATCGCCTGGGTCAGCTCGTCGCGCGTCATCCAGTCGATGCCCATGAGTTCCGCCGCGACGCGCCACCCCCTCGCGTGCCTTAGGGCCGCTCCGGCGCGCGTATGTACGGGGTTCCGGTGCCGCCCGATATCCCTGTGCGTCGCATGTCCCATCGGCAGGTCGAGCAGCAGCGCTCCGTGCTTCGCGTGCGCCGGCGCGAGCCAGAAGAACGATGATCCGAACAGCCGGTGGCGCGGGAACGGCAGGCCGAACATCGTCCCGCACAACCAACCCGCGTGGAGAATGCGCCTGGCACCCATGACGTTCTCAACAACCCACGGCGTCTCCTGCGCCGCCAGCCGCTCGAGCGTCGGCTCCAGGAGCAGCGGGTACACCCGGTCGCGGAGCCACGGCAGGTTGCGCATCACCGAGTAGCCCTGGCACGGCGGGCTCGCGTGCACCGCGTCGAAGCCGGCGAGCGGAAACGTCATCGCGTCCGCCTGGATGCACTCGAACGGATAGCGCGGCTGCGGCCTGATGTCGACGCCGACGATCTCGCCGAAGCCTGCCCGGTAATACCCCATCGCCGCCCCGCCGGCGCCGCAGAACAGGTCGATCAGCCTCATGCCCCCTCCGTCGGCTGCTCCCACTGCACGGTGACCGGCACGCCGCCCCACGTGCCCCGCGCCTCATGGCGGCTGTGCGGGACGCCGCCCGCCACGGGCCGCGCACAGACGAGCGCGACGCCGTCCGCCTCGATGCGCGCCGGACAGGCGGGGTACCGGGCCGTCCGGCGGTGCGGCGGCACGCCTACAGTCGGCCTGTGGTCGTGGCCGTCGCCCTCACGCACGAAGTGCTCGTGCCGCAGCCCGCCGTGGTCGTGCGCCGTGTACGCCTGCTCCGTCATGCCCTCCTCCTCGCCGGCGTCAGCGCGCCCACGGCGCTGGCTCCCGCTCGTAGGCCGGCTCCGCCGGTGCGTCGATGTCCGCGCAGAGCGCCGTCGCCGGGTCCATCCGCACCGCGCACTTCCCCGTCGGCCCGTTGCGGTTCTTCGCCACCACGAGCAGCGCTGTGCCCGCGCGGTCCCTGTGCACCTCTTCGCCGCGCACCAGGAACACGACCTTGTCCGCGTCCTGCTCGATGCTCCCCGACTCGCGCAGGTCGCTGAGCTTCGGCAGCTCGCCGTTCGGCCGGTTGTCGGCCGCGCGCGAGAGCTGCGCGGCGGCGATCACCGGCACGTCGAAGTCGCGCGCCAGCTCCTTCAGCCCGCGCGAGATCTCGCCGACTTCCTGCGTCCGGTTCTCGCCGCGCCTGGACGTGCGCATGAGCTGCAGGTAGTCCACGAGCACGAGGTCGCAGCCGCCGCGCTTCTGGCGCACGGCGCGCACGGCGCGGCGCACGCGCTCGACGGTCTGCTGCGCGCGGTCGTCGAGGTCGACGGCCAGCGGGTGCAGCTCGCCCGTCGCGTGCATCAGCCGCCGCTCATCCAGCTCCGTGAGCTGCGAGTCGAAGATGCGCCGCGAGTCGATGCCCGTCTCCCGCGCCAGCGCCCGCACGGCCCACTCGTCGCGGCTCATCTCGAGCGAGCAGACGAGCACGCGCAGGTTCTGCGCGACGGCCGCGTTGCGGGCGAGGTTGAGCAGCAGCAGCGACTTGCCGCGGCCGGTGCGCGCGGCGATCACGCACAGCTCGCCCGGCCAGATGCCGCCGAGCAGGTCGTCGAAGGCCATCAGCCCGGAGCGCACGGCGATGCTGGCGCGGCCGGCGGCGTAGATGCCCGGCCGCTCCCACCAGCGGTCGATCACCTGCGCCAGCGACACCAGCTCGCGGCCCGACGCCGCCGGGTCGGCGATGCCGTCCAGCTCGCGGCCCGCGGCGGCCAGCGCCTCGGTGAGGTCCGGGCCGCCCTGATAGGCCCGTTGCACGAGGCGCATCGCGGCCTGGATGGCGCGCCGCCACTGCGCGTCGCGGCGCACGATGCCGGCGTAGTGCTCGACGCCGACGGGCGTCGGCAGCTCGGTCGTGATGCGCGAGATGTACGGCAGGCCGCCGGCGTCGTCGAGCCGGCCCATGCGCGACAGCTCGTGCGCCAGCGTCACCTGGTTGACCGGCTCGCCGCGCGCCGCCAGTGCGAGGGCGGCGTCATAGGACCAGCGGTTCTGGTCGCGATAGAAGTCTTCGGGCTGGACGAGGCCTTCGACGCGCCCGACCGCCTCCTCGTCCACGAGGAGGGACGCGATCACCGCCTCTTCCGCTTCGACATCGGACGGGGGGAGCTTGTCTGTCGCGGTCGTCATGCCGTCCGGGCCTTTCGGCGTGCCAGCGTCTCGCGGATCGTGTCGTCGATCAGCGTCACGCCGTTGTCCGCGGACGGCGCCGCGCGGCCCTCCTGGAGCCGCTGGATGATGCTGGACACGTACCGCCACGGCTTGTTGCCGCCAGATTCGCCGGCGAGTCTGCACGCCTCCTCAATGAGCGGCGCCGGGACGCCCGCGCTCAGGAGGCCGTCGATGTTGTCCTGGACGACGCGGTTCAGTCCGCCGGGGCTCTGGTCCTGCCACGCCCGGTAGCAGCGCGTCGCTGGTGCGGCGCTGTCGCCGAACAGCGTCGGCGGCGGATCGTCGTCACCCGGCGGAGCCGGAGCGGCGGCACCGGCACCCGGCGCCTGTGCGCCGTCCGGTGCTGGTGCTGGTGCTTGGTGCTGGTGCTGGTTACGTAGTGGTGCTGGTGCTGGTGCTGGTGCTGGTAGCCCTGCACACGTTTGCACAGTGTCCGCGCACGTGTCTTGCACGTGCGTTGCACGTGCGTTGCACACACAGGGGTTGTGGCCGTTGCGCGCGCAACGCATGCGCAGTTTATTGCGGGCGCGCTTGGCGATCAGGCGGCCGGCGTATTCGTCCCAGTCGTGGAGCGTGAGGCGGCCGCCGTTGTCGTCGACGAATCCTGCCGCCACCAGTGCGCTTATGAGCGTCTCCGGCTTCTTCGGCCAGTCGGCGGCGCGCGCGATCGCGGCGAGGTTGACGTCGGTGATGTCGCCCGATGGCGCGTTGTCGACCGCCCAGCACCACAAGAACGCCAGGTGGCCCGCCGCGTGGGCGTTGCGGACGCCGAGGATGCCGGCGAGCGCCGACGTCTTCCGGTGCGTCGTCAACGCCTGATGGAACTCAATCCAGTCGCTCACGCACTCCCCCTCTTCTTCCCCGTGCACTGGTGCCGCTCCAGGCACCGCTCGCAGTACGCCACGTTGCACCACGGGCAGAGCCGCACGCCCTGCGCGACGTAGCACCAGACGCAGATCACGCGCCCTCCCTGCGGTCCGCGCGCACGCGCTCGATCGCCTCGTTGAGCTGCTGCGTGCGCTTCGTCGCCTCCTCCTGGTCGTCCGGGTGCCTGTCCGGGTGCCATTGCTTGAGCTGGTGCTTCCATGCCGCTTCGATGAGGTCGATCGGCGCATCCGGCCGCACGCCGAGCAGCTCATACGGGCCGATGTAGACGACGCCGGGAAGTGCGAGCATCTGCGAAACCGTGTTCGTCATCAGCTCGCCCATGCCGCGCCGGTAGGCCATGCGGATGCCTTCGAGTGTCAAGAAGATCGCGCGGAGATTCGAACGGTGCGCCGCCTGTTGGTTGTACTCGACGCGCACGCGGTTGCCGTTGAAGCCGAACACGACGACGGCGCGCTCGTCCGAGAGGTCGCGCGTGTCGGCGATGCTGATCAACTCGGCGCCGCGCCACTTGCCGAACAGGTTCACGATCTCGCGGCGCGTCTGCCGCACGTCGACGCCGGTGTTCAGCCGGTACGTCATCGGCCGCACTCCGCGTCGTGCCCGCCCTGCTTGCAGGAGAAGCACCGCTCGCGCCGGCACGAGTAGCAGTAGCCCATCTCGCCGGCGGGCCGCATGACGCCGCAGACCATGCAGCGGTACATCTCCTCGCGCTCGCCGCTCACGCAGCCCCCTTTCGCGCGCCTTGCGCCCCAGGCGCGGAAGCGTTGCGCGGACGTGGCAGTGCGCTGGGCAACGAAGAGCGACGCGACTGGGTATGTCGTGCCCTCCCGCGCGTCGAGCAGCAATGAGAACGCCGCGTGCGCCAGCAGTCGCCGGCCAGCGGCGTTGAGGTCGCCGTCGTGGCGCACGCGCAGCGCGGCCACGCGCCGGAAGCGCGCCCACAGTTCCGCGCGCACGTCCTCGGGCGACGTGCCGGCGTAGCCGCGCACCGCGCGCCAGAGCGCGTTGGGGTCATCGAGCGCAGTGCCTGCGGCGTCCCTGCCGATTGCGTCCATCAGCGGGCAGCCGCGCCGCGAATGCCGGGCATCGAGAGCTGCACCGACTTCACCCCGGCCACGATCTGGCCGGCCTGCTGGATGTCCGCAAGCGTCGCGACATCGGCCGAGTCGTCAACCGGGAAGGTGGTCGTCAGCGTGCCCTCGATGAACGGATCGCCCTCCTTCGGGTGCACGAGCGCGACCCTCGTGCGCTTGATGTAACCGCGGAGCTGTACGTCCACCAATATGCCTCCTTGCTCTTCACACCCCAGCTGGGTCACCCGCCCGAGCGAGCGCATGAGCGCGGCCTGGAGCTGCCGCGCGACGGGGTCTCCTGCGCTCGCGCCGGCGGGTGGCCACCGGCGGTTTCCGCATGACATGCGCCGGGCCGCTCCGGCGCGCGTTGTGCCTGCAAGCACCCTCACCCGTTTCGTCGCGGCAGATCCCCTCACGGCGCGTCGCGAGCGCCGCTACTCCGCGCTGTCGCCTTCGGCCGCGCCGTCGCCGGCGTCCGTCTCGGGCTCGTCGCCCTCTTCGTCCTCCGGCTTCGGCTCGGGGTCTCTGTACCAGCGGTTGTGCATGTGTCACTCCCTGACTTCGTCGCGCCGTCCTGTCCGTGCGCCGGCCGCTGCCCGCGTCGGGGAGAAGCCTTCTCAGGTGTATTTCCTCAC
>JAGWOC010000201.1 GCA_028872875.1 Chloroflexota bacterium
ATAGTTGATAGTTCGCCGTGCCCCATCCTGAGCGCGCGGCCGCAACCCTTCACTATGAACCATGAACTACTGACCCCGCTCGACGCAGTAGTACAGCGCCACGGACTTCGACGTGAAGAGCGAGTCGCGGTTGTCTAGGACGAAGGTGTACGCGCCGCTGATCTTCGCGGGGACCGTGAAGTCGTAGTTCGACGCGCGGGGTGACACGAGGATCTGTGTGCCCTGCGGCGTCACGAGGCGCATCAGCACGTCGACGCTGCCGAACCCGCCGTCGGCCTCGAACGTGCCACGGACGTAGTCACCCTCCCTGAGGGACACCTGCCGCGTCGCCTCGGCGCCGGCGCGGACGTTGACGTTGAGGTTCTTGCAGTCCTGCGGCCGTCCCTGGGATATCGCGCCGGCGTGCGCGGGCGTGCCGACGCTCCCCGGCGCCCCGTACCTGAGCGCCCACCACGCGCCGCCCAGGCCCAGCCCGAGCACGAGCGCCACCGCCACGATGATGCCGACCGCGCGCATCGCCTGCCCCCTGTGTGAGTAGTCGGCCAGCGCGGGCCTCCGTGTAGGGGCGGGCCCGCGTGCCCGCCCTGCGGCTGGCGCGCGATTCGCGCGGACGGAGGGCCCGCGCTGCGGGTGAGGGCGGAGCCCGTGCGACTGTCGCGCACGGCGCCCGCTATAATCGCGGCGAATCCGCCTTGCAAACGGATTCGCTCACGAGCCGTGTGCTGGAAGGTGGAATGGGGAAGATGGAGGCGCGTGACGATGCGATCCGCGCGCGACCCGCGCGGGCTGAAAAGCCCGCGCTACGAGGGGCCAGCATCGGCGCGCAACCACGAGCGCTGATGGCCCGCGCTCCTGGTGAGGGCGGAACGGAAGGTTCGCGGCTACGTGTGTCGCGCACGGCTCGCGCGGGTGGCTGGCTCATCCCACCTCGGTGCCGCCGGCGGCATGGGTATCGACGGAAGGGGCACGTATGGCGGCATCCCGGCGTGACGGCGGACAGCCGGGCTATCGCCGCATCGTCGCGAAGCTCGGCACGAACCTGCTGACGGGCGGCAGCGACCGCCTCGACGCCGGCGTCATGTCGGCGCTGGTCGCACAGGCTGTCCGGCTGATCGACGAGCGGCGCGAGGTCGTGATCGTCACGTCGGGCGCGATCGCGGCCGGACGGGAGCGGCTCGGCGCGCTGAAGGAGCGGCGCGACATCCCATTCCGGCAGGTGCTGGCGGCTGTCGGCCAGCCGCGGCTGATGCAGGCCTACGACGGACTCTTCGCCGCGCACGGGCGCGTCGTCGCGCAGACG
>JAGWOC010000202.1 GCA_028872875.1 Chloroflexota bacterium
GATTGGCGAGCTGGAGGGCGATGAGGAGCCCGACCAGCATCCCGACGAGCCCGAAAAGGAGCGTCGCAAAGAGGAATTTGCGGACGACGTCATCGTCGTACGAGAACGATTCGAGGCGCGCGTTCATGGGGTGGGAAGGTCTCCGCGGAGGATTTTTCCAAGAAGCGCTCCATACCGGTTACTCGCAGTCAGTCGCTTCCCCGCATCGTGTCAGGGAATGTCTGACGCAGCCTCGGACCCTGCCCGCAGGGCGTTCAGAATGACGGCCACGTCGATCGCTTCCTGCATGAGCGCTCCCACGGTCGGCGGGATGTAGCCGAGGGCGGCGACGACCATGGCCGCGGCGCTCAGGCCGAGGCCGACCATGATGCTCTGGCGGGCGATGCGCGTGGCGTGCCGGCCGATGGCGATGACGTCGGCCACGCGGGTCACGTCGTCGGCGAGCAGCACGATATCGGCCGCCTCGGCGGTGATGCCGCCGCCGTGCGCGGCGAGCGCGATCCCCACCGTCGCGGCGGAGAGCGCGGGCGCATCGTTCGTTCCGTCGCCCGTCATGAGCACTCTGTGGCCGGCGGCGAGCAACTCCTGCACCACCTGCACCTTCTGTTCCGGCAGCAGGTCACCACGCGCTTCCGTGATGCCGAGCAGGCGGGCGACCTCGGCGACATTGTGTTCGCGGTCGCCGCTGAGGAGCAGCGTGCGGCGCACGCCGAGCGCGCGCAGCCGCGCGAAGAACGCGGGGAGTCCCTCGCGGGTGCGGTCGGCGTAGCGGATTTCTCCGGCCGCCACGCCGTCGACGGCGACGAAGGCGCGCAAGCCGCTCCCCTCCTCGTGCAGCGCCGCGAGCGAGGCCGCGGCTTCCGGTTGCTGGGCGGCCACGTACGACAGCGACCCGATAGCGACGCGGCGACCGTCGGCGACGCCGGTCACGCCGCGACCCGGGGTTTCGACGACGTTGCTCGGCTCGCTCACACGCAAGCCGCGCGCTTCGGCGGCGAGAAAGGTGGTGCGGGCCAGCAGGTGGCCGCTGTGCTGTTCGATGGCGGCTGCCAGCGAGAGGAGCGTGGCCTCGTCGAACGCCGCCGACGGGCGCACCTCGGAAACCTCGGGGTAGCCGATGGTGAGCGTTCCCGTCTTGTCGAACACCGCGGCGTTCACGGAGCCGATGCGCTCGAGCGCGCCGCCGGTGCGCACCACGATCTGGTGGCGCGCCGCGCGATTGATGCCGCCGATGATCGCCACCGGCGTGGCGAGAATGAGCGGACAGGGGGTGGCCACGACGAGCACCGCGAGCACGCG
>JAGWOC010000203.1 GCA_028872875.1 Chloroflexota bacterium
GACGAGCAGCCGGCGGCGCGTGAGCCGCCCGCGCCTCACCCCTTCAGGCCCGTGAGCTTGATGCCCTCGATCAGCCGCCGTTGGAGGACGAAGAAGAGCGCGAGCGTCGGCATCGCCGCGACGGTCGACGCCGCCATGATCAGGTTGTAGGCGCTGCCGTGCTCGCCGGTGAAGTGCTGGATGCCGAGCTGGATCACCCACTTGCTCTCCGACTGCGTCACGACGAGCGGCCAGAGGAAGTTGTTCCAGTTGGCGAGGAAGAAGAAGATCGCGAGCGCGGCGAGGATCGGGCGCGAGAGCGGCAGCACGACGCTCCAGTAGATCCGCAGGAGGCTGGCGCCGTCCACCATCGCCGCCTCCTCGAGCTCCCGCGGGAACGAGAGGTAGAACTGCCGCAGCAGGAAGATCCCGAACGCGTGCGGGATCGCCGGGATGATCAGCGCCTTGTAGCTGTCGACCCAGCCGAAGTTCGAGACGAGGATGAAGAGCGGGATCAGCATGGCGGTGAATGGCACCATCAGCGTCGTCAGGATCCCGATGAAGATGACGTTCCGGCCGGGATAGCTCAGCCGCGCGAGCGAGTAGCCCGCCATCGAGTGCAGCAGCAGCGCGGCGAGCGTGACGACGCCGGCGACGAACACCGAGTTGAGCATGTAGTGGCCGAACGGCGCCGTCCGGAAGACGTCGAGGTAGTTCTGCCAGCGAAACGGCGAGGGGATCCACTCCGGCGGGACGGCGAGGGCCTGGCCCTCCGTCTTGAACGAGCCGGAGATCATCCAGAGCAGCGGCCCGGCCGTCAGCAGTGTCGCCAGGAGCGCGAGCGCGTAGAGCAGGAGGCGCTGCGGCTTCAGGCGCGGCCGGCGGCGACGCACCCGCGGCAGGACGCGGCTAGTCGAACGACTGATGGCGGAAGACACGGAGCTGGATCCCGGTGAAGACGAGGATGATCCCGAAGAGGACGACGGCGAGCGCCGAGGCGTAGCCGAGCCGCAGGAACTGGAAGGCCTGCTGGTAGATGTAGTAGACGACGGTCGTGGTCGCGTTCGCCGGCCCGCCCTGCGTGAGCACGTAGATCGGGTCGAAGAGCTGGAACGAGCCGATGACGGCGATCACGAGCACGAACAGGCTCGTCGGCCGCAGCAGCGGCAGCGTGATGCGTCGGAAGCGCTGCCATGCGTTTGCACCGTCGAGAGCCGCCGCCTCGTAGTAGTCGCGCGGGATGTCCTGGATCCCGGCGAGGAAGATGATCATCGAGTAGCCGA
>JAGWOC010000026.1 GCA_028872875.1 Chloroflexota bacterium
GGCGCCACCCGTCCGGCGGCGGCGCGTGGTGCCGGCGCGCGACGGCGCGTCGCGCGGGGTGCGCGCGCGCGCGGAGGCGCCGCCCCGCGTCCGGATCACGCGGCTGCAGGCGCGCATCGCGGTGGCGGCGGCGGCGATGTTCATGGCCGTGTCGGCGGCGTGGTGGGCGTATCACTCGCCGTGGCTGACGGTGAGCGACGTGAAGGTGGTCGGCGCCACGCAGGTGTCGCCGCAGTCGGTGGCGAAGGCGGCGGGCATCGAGGGCGCGAGCATCTTCGGGCTCGACCTGAAGGCGGCGCAGGCCCGCGTGCAGGCGCTGCCGAAGCTGCGGAGCGCGACGGTCAGGAAGACCGGGCTGCACAGCGTCGAGATCGATGTGCAGGAGCGCACGGTCTGGGGCGCATGGCAGGTGAACGGCGTCAACATGCCGATCGACCAGCAAGGCTACGTGCTGAGCGGCGTCGTGCAGCCGGGGACGCCGGTGATCATCGACGCCGAGCCGCGGCCCGCCGTCAGGGCAGGCGACCGCCTCGAACCGGGGATCGCGCAGCTCGCGGCGCGCATCGTGCGGGAGTCCGAGACGGCGTTCGGGCGGAAGGTGGTGGCCCTGGTCTACAAGCAGGACCAGGGGCTGACGGCGGTGCTCTCGGGCGCGAACGCGGGCGACAAGCCGGTCTGGGTGACCTTCGGCGACGCGCGCGACTACGACTTCAAGGTGGCCACGCTGTACGCGCTGTTCCAGCGGGCGAAGCAGGACAACCTGGCGGTGAGCGTCGTCGACCTCCGGTTCGGCGACCGGCTGAGCTTCAGGTAGGAGACCGGGAGGACGTCATGAGCCGTGGAGGAACGTTCGCCTCGATCGACATCGGCACCACGAAAGTGTGCACGGTGGTGGGTGAGGTCACGAGCGACGACGAGATGCGCATCCTCGGCGTCGGCGTCGCCCCGTCGGAGGGACTGACGCGCGGCATGGTCGAGAACATCCGCGACGCTACGGAATCGATCCGCGCGTCCGTGGAGAAGGCGGAGCGGTCGAGCGGGACGCGCATCCTGTCGGCCCACGTGGGGGTGGCCGGCCAGCACATCGCCTGCCTGAACAACCGGGGGATCATCGCCATCCCCGACCGGACGCGGCCGATCCTGCCGGACGACGTGACGCGCGTCCTCGACGGCGCCCGCGTGGTGAGCATCCCCACGAACCGGGAGATCATCCACGTCATCCCGCGCTACTACGTGGTCGATGGCCAGGACAACGTCTCGGACCCGGTGGGCATGTACGGCACGCGGCTCGACGTCGAGACGCACATCGTCACCGGCCTCGACAGCGCGATCCAGAACCTGACGAAGTGCGTGGAGAACGTCGGCGTGCAGGTGGACGGCCTGATCCTGGAGCCGCTGGCGAGCGCCGAGGCGGTGCTCGATACGGAGGAGAAGGAGCAGGGCGTCGTGCTGGCGGACATCGGCGGCGGTACGACGGACATCGCGCTGTTCATCGAGGGGAGCGTGATGCACACGGCGGTGCTGCCGGTCGGCGGCAATCACGTCACGCGCGACATCGTCGTCGGGCTGCGGGCGCCGTACCAGGCGGCGGAAGACGCGAAGCGCCGCTGGGGGCACGCGATCCCGAGCATGGTGGATGCGCGCGAGGAGATCACGGTCGACGCCTTCGGGTCCGAGGGCTCGAAGACGGAGGTGCGGCGCCGGCTCTGCGAGATCATCCAGGCCCGCATGGAAGAGATCCTGGAGATGGTGGCGGCCGAGGTGAAGCGGGCCGTGCACGACGAGATGGTATCGGCGGGCATCGTGCTCACCGGCGGCGCCAGCAAGCTGGCGGGCGCCGACCTGCTGGCCGAACAGGTGACCGGGTGGCCGGCGCGCGTCGGCATGCCGCGCCACCTGCAGGGGCTGACGGACGTGCTGATCGACCCGGCGTACGCGACGAGCGTCGGGCTCTTGCAGTGGGCGGTGCACGAGGCGGAGGCGAGCGCCTGGCACCGCGCGCCGGGGCGCTCGCTCGACCTCAACGGCGTCTGGCGGCGGCTGGGCAACTGGGCGCGGGTGTTGCTGCCGGAGTAAGCGGCGGGCCGACCGCGGCAACGGACTGGAGGTAGACGCGTGATTCATCGGCGCGAGTCCGGGGACGGGCGCGAGGAAGGAGCAGGGATGGCGGGAGACGAGGTCCAGGCACGGGGACGCGCCGGAGGAGCGCGGCGGCGCGGCCAGCGCCCGCACACAGGCGACCACCCGCCGCCGCGGTACCGGCAGTCGGCGATGTTCGAAGAAGAAGTGCAGGAACTCCGACGCGAGCAGGAGCAGAGGGAGGCGATGATGACCCGGAGCTATTCAGACGGACTGCCGCCGATCAAGGTCGTCGGCGTCGGCGGCGGCGGCTGCAACGCCGTCAACCGCATGATCGCCGAGCAGATCGCCGGCGTGCAGTACGTCGCCGTGAACACGGACGCACAGGCGCTCGGGCTGTCGCCGGCGGAGGTGCGGATCCGGATCGGCGACAAGATCACGAAGGGGCTCGGCGTCGGCGGCGACCCCGGGCGCGGCCTCCGCGCGGCTGAGGAGAGCCGCGACGAGCTGTTCGAGGCCGTCCGCGGCGCCGAGATGGTGTTCGTCACCGCGGGCATGGGCGGCGGCACCGGCACGGGCGCTTCGCCGATCGTCGCCGAGGTCGCCAAGGAGGCGGGGGCGCTGACGATCGGCGTCGTCACGAAGCCATTTGGCTTCGAGGGAGCGAAGCGCCGCGCCAACGCGGAGGAGGGGATCCAGCGGCTCCAGCAGAAGGTCGACACGCTCATCGTCATGCCCAACGACCGCCTCCTCGCCACCTGCGACGAGAAGGTGACGCTCGACGAGGCGTTCCGGACGGCCGACGACGTGCTGCTGCAGGGCATCCAGGGCATCAGCGAGATCATCACCCTGCCGGGCGAGATCAACCTCGACTTCGCCGACGTACGCAGGATCATGGCCGAGGCCGGCCCGGCGCTGATGGCGATCGGCCGGGGCAGCGGCCAGAACCGCGCGGCGGAGGCGGCGCAGATGGCGATCGCCAGCCCGCTGCTCGACGTGTCAATCAACGGCGCCAAGGGCGTGCTGTTCAACATCACGGGTGGCAAGAACCTGGGGCTGCACGAAGTGAACGCGGCCGCGCAGGTGATCCAGGGCGTCGTCGACCCGGACGCCGAGATCATCTTCGGCACCGCGATCGACCCGAAGATCGGCGACGAGGTGAAGATCACGGTGATCGCGACCGGCTTCGCGCGGCCCGTAGCGGTGCAGGCGATCCCGGAAGAGTACCGGCGCCAGATCCCCGGCGACGACGCCCCGGACGCGCCGGAGGCAGCGCCCCGGCGGCTCGCCGTCGAGCCGAACCCGAACGACACGGAGCTACCGACGTTCCTGCGCCGCACCGTGGCGGCGCGCTAGGAGCGTGGGCAGGACTGGGAAGGAGGTGCCTGTCTAGCCAGTGCCCGGAGGTCCGCCTCCGGGAGCTTTCCCCCACCAGGGAAAGGCAGCGGGCCGTGAGCGGCGTATTGGGAGATGGCGCCGCTCACGGCCTGTCCATCTCTCCCCCGTCGCGCGAGACGCGCGCGACGGGGAGAAGAAGAGTAGCCCGACCCGGTGACGTGGCACGGGCAGGTACCACGAAACCGGGAACCTGGGCTACGGCGCGATTGTACCGCAGACGACCCGAGCATTCCACAACTCAGACGCCCTGTCCCTCTGGCAACTGGCAGAGAGCGGCCCGTCATCTCACGCCGTCTCGCGGTCGCCCGCCGGAGTCCGCCTGGCTCGGCGGGGGCGGCACGATAGGGGCCCGTGCCCCATCTGCGGGGGATGGCGGCACAAGATATAGTGGGTTGAGCGGTGATTATGGTTGACAAGCACCAGATGTGGTGCTACGCTCGCGCATGTCGCCGGCGATCAAGGTGATCGGGGGCGATTGGAAGGGCACAAGGCGATGCGTTGCCCCTACTGCGACGGTGAAGATTCGAAGGTCGTCGACTCGCGCGACGTCGAGGACTCGATCCGGCGTCGGCGGGAGTGCCTGAACCCGGCCTGCGCGGGCCGCTTCACCACCTACGAGCGGGTGCAGGCGGTCGCGCTCTACGTCGTCAAGAAGGACGGCCGGCGGGAGACCTTCTCGCGCGAGAAGCTGCTCGCCGGCCTGCGCAAGGCGTGCGAGAAGCGGCCGCTGGCCACGGGCGCGGTCGAGCAGCTCGCGGCCGAGATCGAATCGGCGCTGTACGCCGCCGGCACGGCGGAGGTGCCATCGAGCACGGTCGGCGAGCTGGTGATGGACCGCCTGCGCGACCTCGACCCGATCGCCTACGTCCGCTTCGCGAGCGTGTATCGGGAGTTCCGCGACCTGGAGGCGCTGCGCGCGCTCCTCGACGCGTTCGCTACGGGTGCCCGGCCGGCCGGCGCGCAGCTCCCGCTGCTCGACGGACCGGAGTTCGGGCCCGGATCCCAGCGTCTGCAACCGGCCGCACCGTCATCACGAACCCGTACTCGCCGCCCGGTGCGGCCGGTGCAGGCTCCCGTCCGGCTGACGGCGGAGCCTGCGCCACGGGAGCAGTCGAAGCGCCGGAGGAAGGCATAGTGCTTGATGGAGTCGGTGCGTAGGGGCGGACCCACGTGCCCGCCCTCGCCGGCTTGGAGGGGCACGAGGCGGCCAGGCAGCGACGGCAGAGGGGGCGCGGCGGCCCGGCGCAGGGACGCGGCGGCACGGAGAGAGCCAGGCACGAGGGAGAGACTGTGCGCGTTGAAGGGAAGCTGCTGAACACCGAGGGCGAGTTCATCGCGAGCGGGCCGTGCGAGGTCGACCGCGAGCGCGGCGACGTGACGATGTGGCCGTCGTGGGAGATGCACATGCTCGAGCGGGAGCGGGGGCCGCTGGTGTTGGAGCTGGAGGACGGGCGCCGGCTAGACCTCAGCGACAAGCACCTCACCTTCAAGCTCACCGGCGCGGGCGAGCAGCGGATCTCGGTGTACCGGCTGCGCATCGTCGCCGGCGTGCCGGAGCACCTCGCAGCCGGATACGTCGAGCCACAGGTCGCCGACGAGCCGGCGCCGCTCGAGCAGGACGACACGCCCGTGCGCGATGCGGCGCACAGCGAGCGGAGCGGCTAGATGATGCAGGTGCTCACCAAGCCAGCAGCGCCGTCACGCGCGCCGCGCATCGACGCGTTCCTGGCCGACGCGCTCGCGGCGTACCGCGCGCAGTTGGCGCTGCTGGACGACGACGGGGACCGCGGCGCTCTTGAGGATGCGATCACGCTGCTCACGGACTACCGGCTGTGCGACATCGACGCGCACGCGTTCCTGGCGTTGCTCGCGCGCATGTCGCAGGGGCGGTCGCCGGTGGCGCTGCTCGCATCGCGGCCGGAGCGGATGGCGGAGGACCTGGCGGCGCGCTGGCAGGCATACCGGGACGCGGCCGGAGCGGCGCGGCGCGCGGGAGCGTAGGCGATGCAGCCAGGACGTGGGTTTAGCGCTTCGACAGGTGTGCAAACAGTGGTTGCAGCGAGCGCGCTGTTCGACGACGCTGTTGCGGAGCTGAGCATGGAGGCGATGGCGTTCCTCTGGCGCGTGCACAGCGGCGACGCGCCGGAGATCGGGCCGGCGGCTCGCGCGCTGCTGCGCCGCCTGCGCGGCACGACGCGCGGCGCGGGCCTCCATGAGCTGCGCGCGTGGCAGGACAACATCACGACGTGGCGGGCGGTGGCGCGGCACGCCGGCGCTGATGTTCCGTGGATGTAGGGGCAGGCTAGCAAGCGAAAGGAATCCCGCCGTCATGGTCCTCCAGGCCGAGCCGGAAACACGCAGAACTCTCGCCCACCCGGGCTCTACCATCGAGCGCTTCTTCACGCGCGCCGGCGAAGACCCGTTCGCGGCGCTCGAGTGGGAACACCGCACCGCCGTGATCGCCGATGAGAGCGGCAACGCATTCTTCGAGCAGAAGGACGTCGAGATCCCGAAGACGTGGTCGCAGACGGCGACCAACGTCGTCGTGTCCAAGTACTTCCGCGGGCCGCTCGGCAGCGACCGGCGCGAGCGCAGCGTGCGCCAGCTCGTGGGACGCGTCGTCGACACGATCACCAACTGGGGGATGAAGGACGGCTACTTCGTCGACACGGACGAGGCGCAGACGTTCCGCGACGAGCTGACGCACCTGCTGGTCAACCAGAAGATGGCGTTCAACAGCCCCGTCTGGTTCAACGTCGGCGTCGAGCCGCACCCCCAGTGCTCGGCCTGCTTCATCCTCTCGGTCGAGGACACGATGGAGTCGATCCTGGACTGGTGCAAGACGGAGGGGATGATCTTCAAGGGTGGCTCCGGCTCGGGCATCAACCTGTCGCCGATCCGGTCGAGCAAGGAGCAGCTTTCCGCCGGCGGGCAGGCGAGCGGCCCGATCAGCTTCATGCGAGGCGCCGACAGCATCGCCGGCTCGATCAAGTCGGGTGGCAAGACCCGGCGGGCGGCGAAGATGGTCATCCTGAACGCGGACCACCCGGACATCGAGGAGTTCATCGACTGCAAGGTGAACGAGGAGCGGAAGGCGTACGCGCTGGGCGCCGCCGGCTGGGACATGTCGCTGAACGGGGACGCCTGGGCCTCCGTGCAGTTTCAGAACGCGAACAACTCGGTCCGGGTGACGGACGCCTTCATGGAGGCGGCGGTGGAGGGGCGGCAGTGGGCGCTCACGAACGTGGTCGACGGCGGCACCGCGCAGACGCTCAACGCGCGCGACCTGCTGCGGCGGATGGCCGCGGCGGCGTGGGAGTGCGGCGACCCCGGCATGCAGTACGACACGACGATCAACGACTGGCACACGTGCGCGAACACGGCGCGGATCAACGCGAGCAACCCGTGCTCGGAGTACATGCACGTCGACAACAGCGCGTGTAACCTGGCGTCGCTCAACCTGATGAAGTTCGCCGATGACGACGGGCGCCTCGACGCGGAGGCGTTCCGCCGCGCCGTCGCAGTGACGATCTGGGCGCAGGAGATCATCGTCGGCAACTCGAGCTACCCGACGGAGACGATCGCACGGAACACGCGCGCGATGCGGCAGCTCGGTCTTGGATACGCGAACCTCGGCGCGCTGCTGATGTCGCGCGGCGTGCCGTACGACTCCGACGAAGGCCGCGCCTACGCCGCGGCGATCACCGCGCTGATGACCGGACACGCGTACGCGACGTCGGCGGCGATCGCGCAGCGCGTCGGACCGTTCGACGCGTTCCACGAAAATCGCGAGCCGATGTTGCGTGTGGTTGCAAAACATCGTGACGCATCGCGTACAATGAATGCGGCGCTGACGGACGGCGAGCTGATCGCCGCGGCGCAACAGGCGTGGGACGATGCGCTGGATCTGGGATCGAAGTTCGGATACCGCAACGCGCAGGCGACGGTGCTCGCGCCGACGGGGACGATCGCGTTCATGATGGACTGCGACACGACGGGCGTGGAGCCGGACATCGCGCTCGTGAAGTACAAGAAGCTCGTCGGCGGCGGCATGATCAAGATCGTCAACCACACCGTGCCGCGGGCGCTCCGCCGGCTCGGATATCAGCCGGCGGAGGTCGAGGCGATCGTCCGCCACATCAACGAGCACGAAACGATCGAGGGCGCGCCCGGGCTGCGCGAGGAACACCTGCCGGTGTTCGACTGCGCGTTCAAGCCGGAGAACGGGAACCGCTTCATCCACCACCTGGGCCACATCAAGATGATGGGGGCCGTGCAGCCGTTCATCTCGGGCGCCATCTCCAAGACGGTCAACCTGCCGAACGAGGCCACGGTGGACGACGTAGCGGACGCCTATGTGGAGGCGTGGCGGCACGGGCTGAAGGCGATCGCCATCTACCGCGACGGCTCCAAGAAGGTGCAGCCGCTCTCTACGTCGAAGGGCGAGACGAACGGCGGCCAGGCGACGGACGCCAAGCCCGTGCGGCGCAAGATGAGCGACACGCGGAACTCGATCACGCACAAGTTCAGCATCGAGGGCCACGACGGCTACATCACGGTGGGGCTGTACGACGACGGCACGCCGGGCGAGATCTTCCTCTCCATGGCGAAGCAGGGCTCGACGGTGAGCGGGCTGATGGAGGCGTTCGGGCGCGCGGTGTCCTACGCGCTGCAGTACGGCGTGCCCCTGCAGGACCTGGTGCGCAACTTCAGCCACATGCGCTTCGAGCCGACCGGCCGGACGGAGAACCGCGACATCCCGGTGGCGCAGTCGATCATCGACTACGTGTTCCGCTGGCTGGCGAGCCGGTACATGTCCGCGGAAGAGGCGTATGAGGTCGGCGTGATGACGCCACAGATCAAGGCGGCACTGGCAGCGGGACAGTACCCGCTCCCGATCGGAGCGCCCGACGCCGGGCGCGGCGATGCGGGCGCGGCCGGGCCGGTGCCGGCGATCTACCACGCGCCGCGCGCGAACGGTCACGCGGACGCACCCGCCTGCGCGAACTGCGGGTGGATCATGATTCGGTCGGGGACGTGTTACCGCTGTGAGAACTGCGGTAGCACGAGTGGCTGCTCCTAACGGTAGGGGCAACAACAACAGGTCAAGGAAGACAGGAGGCAGGGTCAGTATGGCTGTAACCGCAAAGAAGCCGGCTGCCAGGAAGACGGCAGCCAAGAAGACGACGGCGAGGAAGCCGGCGGCCAAGAAGGCCGCGGCGAAGAAGCCGGCCGCCCGCAAGACCGCGGCGAAGAAGCCGGCCGCCCGCAAGACCGCGGCGAAGAAGCCGGCGCGGGCCGCCGCCGCGAAGTCGCGCACGGCAAAGAAGCCGGCCGCCCGCAAGACGGCGGCCAAGAAGTAGGCAGACGGGCGGCAGCATCCCCGGCTGCCGCCCGCACGCCTCTCCCCCGACAGGCGTGACCAGCGGTGGCCGGCCCCGGCCGTTCGGGGCCGGCCACATCCTCTGCGGCGAGGCGGGAGGAAGGGAGGTCCGGCATGCAGTTCTTCATCGCGCTGGCGGTGCTCGCGACGGCGTCGACCGCGTACCTGCTGCACCAGTTCTGGCGCCGTGCGCTCGCCGACGCTCCGTCCGCGGCGGACGCGGACGAGGGCCACGACGAAGCGGCGGGCGAACTGAAGGCGGCCTGACGGGGGAATTCTCCCCGAAAATCTACATAACAAGTCCACACATGTTCCCCTGCGGCGAGTACTATCCGCGGTGACGAAGTAACCCGCCGAAGGGTGGCGGCGTCCGTAGCATGGACGCTCCCCGCTGCCCCCTTCGGCGGGTTACTCTTCGTCGCTGCCGCGCATCATTGGAACGCACACAGCCGGAGGAGCAGCGGACTTCGGCCGATGTCCGGCAGCGCGCGCTGGCGTAAGATGGCGGCATGGAACCGCGCGCGAAGCTCTGGCTGGAGCAGGACGGCAAGCTCGTCCTGAGCGATTACCGCGTCCGGCTGCTCCAGCTCATCGACGAGACCGGCTCGCTCGCGGACGCCGCGGCCGCGATGCAGCTCTCGTATCGCCGCGCCTGGGGCAAGGTGCGCGAGATCGAGCAGAACCTCGGCGTAAAGCTCGTCGAGAGCGCGGCGGGCGGCGCAGGCGGCGGCGGCTCACGGCTGACGCCAGACGGACGGCGGCTCGTCGCACGCTACCGCCGCTTCCAGGACGCGGTGGCGCATGACCTCGGCGACGAGTTCCGGCGCGCGTTTGGCGCCTGACCGCCCCGCGCGGCCGCCAAGCGCATGATGAGGGACAGGCGTCCATGAGCAGCTCGGAGAGGCCGCTGCCGCCCCGCCGCAACCCGCCGGGGGTGACGGTGCGCGAGGCGCGCCCCGAGGACAACGCCGCGCTCATCGCGCTCGAACTGGCGAGCCCGCTCGTCCTGGGCGCCGAGCGCGTGGTGTACGATCGCTCGCCCGACTTCTTCTCGCGGCACCGCCTGCAGCCCATGCGCCGCGTCGTCGTGGCGGAGCTCGGCGGCGAGATCGTCGGCGTGGCCGCCGCCGCGCTGCACACGCCGCTGGTCGAGCGCCGGCCGCATCGCCTGGCGTACATCAGCCACGCGCGGGTGCGCGCGGACGCGCAGCGCCGCGGGGTGGCGGGCGCGTTCTCGGCCGCGCTGCTCGCATGGGCGAAGGAGCACGGCGCCGAGGGGTCGTACTGGTTCATCGCGCCATCGAACGAGGGCTCGATCGCGTTTGGCGGGCGCGGAGGCGGCCGCTGGCCGGCAGATGCCACCTTCCGGCGCATCGACGTCTCCCGCGCGGACGCCGCGCCGGCGCCGCCGCTCGCACCCGCGCGCATCGAGGAAGCGGTCGGGCTGATCAACGCGACGCACGCGGGCCAGGATCTCTTCGAGCCGCCCACGGCGGCGTCGATGGCGGCGCGCCTGCGCCTCGACCCGGCCCAGTATGGCATCGACCACCTGCGCGGCGCCGTCGCCGGCGGCAGGCTCGTGGCCGTCGCCGGCCTCTGGGACTCAGGCGCCTGCATGGAGGAGGTCCGCACGGACACGCGCAGCGGCGACGTAACCAGATCGCGCGCCGCCTCCGTGCTGGACTGGGGCTGGGCGCTCGGCGAGGAGCCCGCCTTCCGCGATCTCCTGACCGCACTGGCGGCCGAAGCGAGGTCGCTCGGCCGCGCGGCGCTGACGCTGTCCGAGCCGGCGCCCGGCGCGCTGCCCGGCATCGCGCTGCCATCGAGCGTCTTTGCGCTGAGCCTGTTCACGCCGACCGTGCCGCCGCCGGTATCGTCGCCGCGGGGCGTGTTCGTCGATCTGGTGTACCTCTAGACGCTTGCGCTCCCCTGCGTTATGCTCCCGCAAACCGAACGAGGCGCACCGCCGCCGCATCTGGGAGAGCACGCATGAGGAGCCGGACATTCGCATGGTCCGCCGGGCTGACCGCCGCGGCGATGCTGCTGGGCGCCGCGTGCGGAGGCGGCAGCTCGAAGACGGCGGGGACGGCCACGCCGGGCATCAGCAACGCGCCCGTGAAGCTGACGATCTTCGCCGCGGGCACGCTCGCCAACCCGTTCAACACGATCGACAAGGCGTTCAGCGCGAAGTACCCGAACGTGACGGTGCAACCGCAGTTCGGGGGCAGCGTCAAGGAAGTGAAGCAGGTCACGGAGCTGGGGCAGCAGGCCGATGTCGTCGGGGTGGCCGACTACTCGGTGATCCCGAAGTACATGTTCGGGGCCGGCGGCAAGCCGCGCTACGCCACCTGGTACGTCGGCTTCGTGTCGAACGCGATCACGTTCGTCTACACCAGCAAGAGCAAGGGGGCCAGCCAGATCACCCCGCAGAACTGGTACACCGTGCTCGCGGAGCCGGGGGTGCAGATCGGGCGCTCCAACCCGGACACGGACCCGTCGGGGTATCAGACGCTGCAGATGCTGAAGCTGGCGGAGACGTATTACGGGAAGCCCGGCCTTTCGGACGCGATCCTCAAGAACGCGCCGCAGAAGAACATCCGCGACACGGAGACGGAGCTGCTCGGGGCGCTCGAGGCCGGGCAGATCGACTACCTGGCGATCTACAAGTCGGACGCGCTCCAGCACCACCTCAAGTATCTCGACCTGCCGCCGGACATCAACCTGTCCGACGCGTCGAAGTTCGCGGCGTACAAGGCGGCCGTCGTGCACACGGCCAACGGCGCGCTGACGGCGGCGCCGATCATCTACGCCCTGACGATCCCGACGAACGCGCCGCACGCGGACTGGGCGCTCAAGTGGCTGGAGTTCGCGCTGGGGCCGGAGGGCCGGAAGGTGATGTCGGACGCGGGGTTCGGGATCGTGTCGCCGGCGCTGGCAAGCAACGCGGCGTCCGTACCGGCGGCGCTGCAGGGCCTCGTGACGCAGTGGCCGGGGCAGTAGCGGGCGAGCTGCGGGCGCGGCCGGAGCCGCATCTTCCCGGCGGTCCGGGGATGATCGCGCGGGTCCCGCGGGCGCTGTTCTACGCGGCGATCTGGCTGCTGGGCGGCGTCCTCGTCGCGTTCATCGTGCTGCCGCTCGTCCGCCTGACGCTGGCGACGTCGCCGGCGGGAATCGTGGACGCGGGCACACACGCAGACATCCGTAACGCCATCCTGCTGAGCCTGAAGGACGCCGCGATCACGGCGGTGCTGGCGGCGCTCTTCGGCGTGCCGCTGGCGTACCTGCTCGCACGGCGCGCATTCCCGGGCCGGGGCCTCGTGCAGGCGATCGTGGACCTGCCGCTGGCGGTGCCGCACACGGTGGTGGGCATCGCGCTGCTCTTCGTCTTCAGCCGCCGGGGCTGGGTGGGCGCGCCGGCCGAGCAGGTCGGGATCTCGTTCTTTGGCAGCTCGTGGGGCATCGTGGCGGGCATGCTGTTCGTGAGCGCGCCCTTCATGGTCGGCAGCGTACGCGTCGCGATCGAGGCGATCGACCCCCGCATCGAGCAGGCGGCGCGTAGCCTGGGCGCGTCGCCTGCGTACGCATTCCGCCGGATCACGCTGCCGCTGGCGGCGCGCGGGATCATGACGGGGCTCGTGCTCGCGTACGCCCGCTCGATCAGCGAGTTCGGCGCGATCGTCGTGCTGGCGTACTACCCGATGACGGCGCCGGTGAAGGTCTATGACCTCTACCTCCAGTCGGGGCTCAATGCCTCCGCGGGCGCGGCGGTGCTGCTGCTCATCGTCACGCTGTCGACGTTCGTCGTGTTCCGCGCGCTGGCGTCCGGGCAGGTCCGCCCGCTCTCGCTACGCTAATGTCGTGCGTTCGAGTAGGCGTGCGTGAACGCGACGCGAAGCATGGGGCACAGCCGCCCTCGGCCGGGCGTCCGGCGAAGGCGTACCGGTCCCGTACGGCACTGCATCTGACGGACTACCACCGCGTTCAAGGCATCCCGGCGAACCGCCACGGTAAAGAAGCGCTACGCTAGGGGATCATGTCCACATCCGGCCTGCAGATCGATCGGCTCAGCGTGCGCGCCGGCAGCTTCCAGTTGCGGGAGGCGACGCTTGCGGTCGGTCGCGGACGGACGCTGGCGTTGCTCGGACCTTCGGGCGCCGGCAAGACGCTGCTGCTCGAGGCGATCGCCGGCTTCCGCGCGGCACGCGGCGGCGCGGTCCGGCTTGACGGCAGCGATCTCGGCGGCCTTGCGCCGGAGCAGCGGCGGATCGGGCTCGTCTTCCAGGACTACGCGCTCTTCCCGCACCTCTCGGTCCTGGAGAACGTACGGTTCGGCCTGCGCGCCCGGGGGATGCGGGACGTCGCCGGCGCCGACGCGGCGCTCGGGCACCTGGGGATCGCGCACCTTGGGCGGCGCCGCCCGGCGACGCTGAGCGGCGGCGAGCGCCAGCGCGTGGCCGTCGCCCGGGCGCTGGCGACGTCGCCGCGTCTGCTGCTGCTGGATGAGCCGCTGTCCGCCATCGACGCGCCGACGCGCGACGAGCTGCGGGACGTGCTCCGCCGCGTGCTGAAGGAGCTGGCCGTGCCGGCGATCTACGTCACGCACGACCAGGCCGAGGCGCTGGCGATCGGCGACGACCTGGCCGTGATCATGGACGGCGTCGTGCGGCAGGCGGGCGCGGCGAGCGAGGTCTTCGCGCGCCCGGCGGACGGGGACGTCGCGCGCTTCCTGGGCATGGAGGTGCTCCACGGCGGCAGGTGCGACGCCAGCGGCCAGGTCGGCGTATGTGGCCAGCGATTGTGGGTCGCGACGGCGAGGGAGCCGGGTGCGCCGGTCTCGCTGTGCTACCGGCCGGAGGATGTGGAGCTGGGCCTGCCGCTCGGCCCGTGTCCGCAGGGCAACGCCTTCGACCTGCGGGTGGCGCTCATCTCCCCGGCGGGGCCGTGCGAGCGCGTCGTGCTCGATGGCGCGCTGCCACTGACATCGCTGGTGATGCGGCGGACAAGGGTCGAGCTGGCACTGGCGGAGGGGATGACCGTGCGCGCGACGCTGCCCCCGTCGGCGATCCATGTCGTCGCCGCCGGCGACGAATCATGATCTGCTCTTGACAACCGGGGACGCGGATGTACGATCACATCGATGACGAGCGAACAGGGAACGATGCGCCGCCGGCGAGACGCGAGCGTTGGGAATTGGATAGGCTTGCTGGTGCTCGCCTTTCTCATTATCGCCGCGAGCGTCGTCATCAACCGGGTGCTGATTGACGCGTTCTGGGTGTCGCCCATCCCGATCCCGGTCGTCGTCTGCGCGGTCGCATTCTTCCTGACGGTCCGGTCGCGGAGCCCGTGGCTTGCGCTGGCCGTCGCGGCACCGGCGGTCGGCTTGGCGGCATGGACCATCATGATGGCCGGATCGGAATCGACGATCGGCGAGCAGATGAACGCCCGGCTGAACGCATCGCTTGCGTTTGAGGCGCTGCTGACCGCCGGCGCGGGAGCCGTCGCCGGGGTGATCTGGAACCGTCGGGTGGCGGCACTTCCACGGCCGAGGGCCGAGAGGACGGAGCGTCCCCCTCAGGACTGAGATCCGGCGGAACCCAGCACGTCCAGGTTGTCGGCGATCAGGCCGTCGACGCCCCAGGCCCGCAGCTCGCGGCCGCGGTGCGGGCTGTTGACGGTCCACGCGTAGACCTCGAGCCCGGCGCCGTGCAGCCGCGCGATCAGATCCGGCGAGAGCAGCGTGTGGCGGATGGACGTGCCGGCCGGCGGCACGGGCTCTGTCGCGCGGCGCAAGAGCGCCTCCACGCCGTCGCGGTCCCCCACCGAGTAGAACATGCGCATGGCGGTGCCGGCGCGTCCGAGGCGGTCGAGCAGCTTCCACTGCCCGGAGGAGACGCGCGTCGTCGGCATCAGCGCCGCGTTGTCGTGGTAGAGCTCGAGGACGGCGTCCGCGGCGCGCGGCGTCGCCGACTTGATGTCGAGGAACAGCTCCGTGCGCATGTCGACCTCTCGCAGGAGGCGGCGCAGGCCGATGACGCCCCACGACCAGCGGACGTACCAGCGGTCGTACAGGACGGGCAGCGCCGGCAGCTTGCGCTCGTGCCGTAGCGCCAGGCGGCCGTGGTGGTGCCAGAGGTCGCACTCGATGGCGTCGACGCCGGCGGCGAGGGCACGTTCGAGGGCGTGCAGGTTGTTGCCGGCGCGGTGGGCGACCGCGTAGACGCGGCGGGGCGCCGCGCTGCTCACGGGGTCAGGTATCGCGGGACAGGACACGTCCTGGAGGATTACGCCGTCCCCACGACGTTGATCAGCACGCGCCGCGGCCGCGGGTGGTCGAGCTCGATCAGGAAGACGCGCTGCCAGCGGCCGAGGGAGATGCGCCCGTCCACGATGGGGATGGTCTCGCTGGAGCCGAGGAAGAGGTGCTGGCAGTGGGAATGGCCGTTGGCGCACTCGTCCTCGTTCATATTGACGGTGCGGCGGGTGAAGTCGTTGTGCTCGTAGTAGGAGCCGGGAGGGGCGAACTGGCGGAGGAGCCGGGCGAGGTCGAGGAGGAGGAGCGGCTCGTTTTCGTTGATCTTGATGGCGGCGGTCGTGTGCTGCGAGAAGACCGTCACCTGGCCGAACCGCACCCCGGAGCCGTCCACAACGTTGATGACATCGTCGGTCACGTCGATGAACTCGGGGGCCGTCGTGGTCTCGACTTCGATCGCCTCGCAGATCACGCGCGCCGCCGGTGCGTCGGCCCGCGCGACCAGTTCCCTGCGCGCTTCCAGCGTCCGTTCCATTCCACCGCCTTCGTCCAAGATTGCTCCGGTCATTCTCACGGACAGCCGCCCGGAGCGCAATTCAGCGAGCGCATAAGTGAGTAGGCCAATGTACCGTCGTGCGGTCGTGCGGTCGGTGGTCGTGCGGTCGATGGCCGATGGCCGATGGCCGATGGCCGATGGCCGATGGCCGATGGCCGATGGCCGATGGCCGAGAAAGGATACGGCTTCGGGCCGTTATGTCCAGACCTGCGACCTGCGACCGTTCCGACCTCCGCCCGTCACAACGGCTGGCGGCCGGCGAAGCCGGCGTCCAGCTCGTGCCACCAGGCGATGCGCTCCTCGCCGAGGCGCCAGCACAGATAGACGGCGCGGCCCTCCCGCTCGCCCGGGAAGTCGATCAGCCCCTCATCCAGCCCCTTCAGCTCGACGCCCCAGGCGTTGAGGCGTGCCAGGCGCTCGTTGAGCTGCTCGACGAGCCGCTCGGCGTGACGCCGTTGGGCGGCGATGGCATCCTCGCTCCGCACGTGACCGTTGCCGGTGGCCCTCTCGACGACCTGCGCCAGGCCGCCGCGGAGGTCGTCGATCTCGCGCTTGAGCGCCTGCATGGCGAGGATCTCATCGCGCACCTGCGGGAGGAGGGCTTCTGCCTGTTCGAGCGTGAATACGATCACGGCGTACCTGCGACCTCGGACCCCGCATCGCGCGCGCCTTCCGCCCCCATCCGGAGCGCGTACCCCGGAGCGCGGGCCTTCAGCCCGCGCACCATCGTCCCACGTCTCTAGCGTCCATCTTCCATCTTCTATTGTCCGGAGCGCGGGCTGAACAGCCCGCCTACATCTCGCTGACGCCGGTAAAGTTCCACTTCGCGATCTTGAGGGCAGGGATGCGGCGCACGCCGCCGCCGATGTCGCCAAGGAGGAGCATCGCGTCCCGCCCGACGGCGTCGACGTGGTTGAGCGCCTCGACGTAGCCCTGCGTGAAGCGCATGTTGCGCACCGGTCCGGCGATCCGGCCATCTTCGACGAGAAAGGTGCCATCGCGCGTCATGCCGGTGACCACGACGTTGAGCGGGTGGACCGTGCGCGTGTACCAGAAGCGCGTGACGAGCAGGCCGCGTTTCATGCTCCGCACCATGGCATCGGGGGTGGCGTCGCCCGTCGCCAGGAACATGTTCATCGGGATGGGGCCGAAGGTGACGCCGGCGGGGAGGGCGTGGCCCGTCGAGCGCGCGCCGCCGCCCTGCTTGCCCGCCAGGTAGCTGTCCCAGACGACGCCCCGTGCGACCCCGTGGTCGATGAGGTCGACGCGCTGCTTCGGGACACCCTCGTAGTCGAACGGCTCCGCGATCGTGTCCGGCGAGAGGCCGTCGTCCCAGATGCTGATGTTGTCGCCCATCACCTTCTCGCCGATGCGGCCGGACATGAAGCTGCGCTTCTCCATGAACGGGAGGGCGCTGAACGAGAGGTAGGAGAAGAAGTCGAGGAGGTCGACGGCGGCGTAGGGCGAGAGGATGACCTCGTACTCGCCTGGCTCGACGCTGCGCGGGTTGACGCCGCGCAGGGCGACATCGACGGCCTCCTGCGCGACGGCCTCGCCGTCGATGTCGGCGGCGTCCTTGCTGGCGCGCGCGGCGTAGCCGCTGGAGGTCTCGGACATGACGACCGTGTTGATGTCGGCCTGCGTCTGGCGGTGGTACGCCCAGACGCCGAGCGAGTTGGCCACCGCGGACTCCCGCGCCGTCGTGTGGTAGGCGCCGGCGGCGGTGAGCGCGGCGCGGGCGGCGGCTTGGCAGATCTGTCCGACAACGGCGGCGCGCTCCTCGGGCCCGCAGCGCGCGGTGCGCTCGACGAAGGCATCGGCGTGCGGGACCGGCTGCGGACGCGGGAGCGAGCGGAAGTCCTCGTTCTCGCGCTGGTGGCGCGCGAGCTCGTACGCTCGGGCGGCGACGCGGGCGAGCGCGTCGTCCGACACGTCGTTCGTCGAGGCGACGCCGATCTTCTGGCCGATGACGGCGCGGACGCGGACATCGACATCGCTCTGTTCGACGTTCTGGTGGATGTAGTTGTTGGCGAAGCGCGTGAGGGCGGAGTCGTTCGCGAAGACCTCGACCTCGGTCTGGTCGGCGCGGCTGGCGCCGAGGACGGCCCGGGCGATGCGCTTGACCTCGGGTTCACCGAGCATGCTGTCGTCTCCGTGGTATCTGCCGCCGCACAGGGGGACTATACGGGGTTGGGGCGGCAGTGAGTAGTTCATCGTTCATAGCGAATCGTGCCGGGCGCTCACTCCGCGCGGGCCCAGGTGAGGCAGCGCACGCTACGGGCGCCGGCGGCGAGCAGGGCGGCGCCGCAGGCGTCGAGCGTGGCGCCGGTCGTCGCCACGTCATCGACGAGGAGGATGCGCAGGCCCTCGACGCGCTCCGGGCGCGCGGCGAAGGCGCCGCGCATGATCGCGAGGCGCTCCTCGCGGTGCATGGTCTTGGCGAGCGGCTCCGTGTTGCGCGTGCGGCGGACGGCGCGCGCGTCGCACGGCAGGTGGGCGCCCGCGGCGATGGAGCGCGCGAGCATCGCAGCCTGGTTGTAGCCGCGTGCGCGCTCGCGCGCGCGGTGGAGCGGCACCGGCATGACGACGTCGGCCGGACGGTCCGCCTGGGCTGCCGGGGCTTCCGTGCGCTCGAGGATGAGCTGCGCCATCGGTCCCGCGAGCGCGGTCATGCCCTCGTACTTCAGCTCGTGCGCGAGGCGGCGGGCGCCGGCGTCCATGATGAACGGGGAGCGGAGCGCATCGAACGAGGGCGGAGCCGCCGCGCAGTGGCGGCAGAGCCGGCCGCTGGCGAGCGGCATCCAGCAGCAGTCGCAGCGGCGGCCATCGGCGGGCGGCAGGTCATCGGCGCAGGAGCCGCAGAGGAGCGAGCCGGCACGGCGGCAGAGGGCGCACTGCGGCGGAAAGAGCAGGTCGAGCGCGGCGTGGGACGCCCGGCCCAGCATCTGCTTCATCATGAGCAGGGAGTATACGGCGGGCAGAGGGCGATGTATACGCGGAGGGACGCGCGTAGTAGACTGCCGCGCATCCGCGGGCGAAAGGAGGGACGATGCACACATGGCACGCCGTCCGCCGGGGCATCGTGCTGCTGCTCGTCGTCTCTGCCGGCACGCTCGCGGCCTGCAGCGGCAGCGCGAGGCCCCGCGCGACGCCGACACCGGCGCTGCCCGCGGCGCTCTTCCAGGACACCTCCTGCACGGTCAGCCCGCCGGCAGGGCAGCCGCTCTCCGCCATGCGCTGCGGCTTCCTGACCGTGCCGGAGGACCGCACGAAGCCCGGCGGGCGCACGGTCCGGCTCGCGGCCGTCGTGATCAAGTCGACGAGCCCCCATCCGGCGCCCGACCCGATGCTCTACCTGAGCGGCGGGCCGGGGCAGCCGGCGCTGACGAACAACATGCAGGCGTTCACGCGGGACTTCGCCGCCCCGATCCAGTCGGAGCGCGACCTGGTGTTCTTCGACCAGCGAGGCACGGGCCTCTCGCAGCCGGCGCTCACCTGCACGGAGGTCAACGACGCGTTCCGCGCGGCGCTCGCGTCGGACGTCCGCAACGCGCAGACGGCGCAGGGCCAGGCGGCGGCGCTGCGGGCGTGCCACGACCGGCTGGAGAAGCAGGGCATCGACTTCGGCGCGTACAGCAGCGCGGAGAGTGCGGCCGACGTCGCCGACCTGATGCAGGCGCTGGGGTACAGGGAGTACAACATCTACGGCCTCTCGTACGGCACGCGGCTGGCGCTGGAGACGATGCGCGCGCGGCCCCAGCACATCCGCAGCGTCGTGCTCGACTCGACGCTGCCGCCGCAGGCGCGCGGCGACGCGGAGCAGGCTGCGACCTTCGAACGCGCGCTCAGTACGCTGATCGCCGGCTGCAAGGGCGACGCGGCGTGCGCGCGGGCCTATCCGGCGCTGGAGCAGACCTACTTCGACCTCGTGGCGCGCGCCAACGCGCAGCCGATCACCGTCGAGCCGAAGGACCCGGCGAGCGGCAGCACGGCGCGCGTCGTGGTCAACGGCGACCGGATCCTGAGCGGGACGTTCCAGGCGCTGTATGACACCGGGCTGCTGCCGCTGCTGCCGTTCGCCGCGCAGGCGATCGCGGGCGGCAACACCTCAGTCCTGACGTCCATCGCCCAGCAGGTCGCGTTCACCAGCCTGGACTACGCGCAGGCGATGCAGGAGGCGGTGGACTGCAACGACGTGACGATGTCGTTGACGGCGCAGGACGTCGCCGACGCCACGAAGGGGGTGCGGCAGGCGATCCTCGACGCGCACATCGGCATCACCACCGCCACCAGCCTGCGGACGGCGCAGGACCTGTGCCGCACCTTCGGGATCACCCGGACGGATCCGAAGGAGCGCCAGCCGGTGACGAGCGCCATCCCGACGCTCGTGCTGGCGGGTGCGTACGACCCGGTGACGCCGCCGGCGTGGGGGCAGCTCGCGGCGAAGGCGCTGTCGCACAGCTACTTCTTCGAGTTCCCCGGCTCGGGCCACGGCGAGCTGTTCGGACGGCACGACTGCGCGGTGGCGCTGGCGGCGGCGTTCTTCGACGACCCGTCGCGCAAGCCGGACGGGAGCTGCGTCGCCGGGCTCGGCGAGCCGCAGTTTCTCGTGCAGTAGGGGCGGGCGCTACGCCGACGGCGCAGGCGCGCCCCTTGCCGCGCCCGAGGGTACACTATGGGCGCAACGCGGCGTGTGCCGCGGCCAGGCGGGAGCGATCCATGCCACAGGTCCACGTCCGCCTCTTCGCCGGCCTGCACGACCTCGTCGGCAAGCGCGACCTCGTGCTCGACCTGCCAGCGGGTGCGACGATCGGGCTGCTGCGGGAGCGGCTCGGCGAGGAGTACCCGGTGGTGCAGCCGTTCCTTGCGACGCTCGTGTGCGCGGTGGACGAGGAGTACGTGCCGAGCGGCCACCTGCTGCGGGACGGCGACGATGTGGCGCTGATCCCGCCCATTAGCGGCGGCGCCGCGTAGGATCTGGGACCAGGACCATGCGGAGCGACGGGATGTTCGCGATCACGCGGGAGCCGCTGGACCCCATGCCGCTCGTCGAATCGGTGCGGCGGGACGAATGCGGCGCCGTCGTGCTGTTCTACGGCGTCGTGCGCAACGAGAACCGTGGGCGCAGCGTACGCTACCTCGAGTATGACGCGTACGAGCCGATGGCGCTCAAGAAGCTGCGCGCGGTGGCGGACGAGGTGCGGGCGAAGTTCCCGGTGACGGGCGTCGGCGTGCTGCACCGCATCGGCCGGCTGGAGGTCGGCGAGACGAGCCTGCTCGTCGCGGTGTCAGCGGGGCACCGCAGGGAGGCGTTCGAGGCGTGTCACTACGCCGTCGACCGGATCAAGGAGACGGTGCCGATCTGGAAGAAGGAAGTGTGGGAGGACGGCTCGGAGTGGATCGAGGGTCACGTGCCGGAGGTGCCGGGAGCCGGTTAGCCGCCAGGGGGTCCGGGCGCGGCCGGGCTACGCGATCTGTCCGCGGGGCGGGAATGCCGCGCGCCCGCCGGGGTGTGACGGCGGGCGCGTGCGTGGTGTGACCGTGTTGGGCGTCAGCCGGCGATGGCGGCGCGCTCCTGCTCGAAGCAACTGCTGCAGTACACCGGCCGGTCCAGGCGCGGCACGAAGGGCACCGTCGCGTTGCCACCGCAGCTCGCGCAGGTGACGGTCGTCAGCTCGCGGCCGCCCGAGGAGCGGTCGCGGCGGCGGTTGGCGCGGCACCCCGGGCAGCGCTGGGGCTCGTTGAGCAACCCCTTCTCCAGATAGAACCCCTGCTCGCCTGCGGTGAAGACGAATGACCCGGAGCAGTCCCGGCAGGCCAAGGTCTTGTCCTCGAATGCCACGTCGCG
Organism: Chloroflexota bacterium; assembly: GCA_028872875.1. Lineage (GTDB taxonomy): Bacteria > Chloroflexota > Dehalococcoidia > DSTF01 > JACRBR01 > JADMII01. The sequence goes on from JAGWOC010000026.1 coordinate 21,515, forward strand.
TTCCTCCTTGAGACAGGTAGTACGACCAGCGCGTGGGTTGCGCCGCCACGGCGCATACTGTAGGTCAGTAGAAATCTTCCAGTCAAGCAATCCGGGCGAAAACATCAGGATCGCCGGGGAGGATGTCAACCGTGTCGCCAGAACGCCTCTCAACGCCCGTCTACTGCCAGCTCTGCGGCCGCCACCTCGTCGAGCGGCAGGTCAAGGGCGAGCGCCGGACGCGCCTCCAGTGCGAGGCCTGCGGCTTCGTGCACTACATGAACCCGCGCGTGGTCGCGGCGGCGGTCATCGAGCACGGGGGCCGGGTGTTGCTCCAGCAGCGGGCGATCCCGCCGGGGCGCGGCCTCTGGACGTTCCCCGGCGGCTTCCTGGAGGTCGGCGAAACGCCCGAGGCGGGCGCGGCCCGCGAGACGCTGGAAGAGGTCGGGCTCGACGTCTCGCTCGGCGGCCTGCTCGGCGTCTACGCGCGGCCGCACGTCGGCATCGTCCTCGTCGTGTATACCGCCGAGAGCGCGAGCGACGCGGCGGTGGTCGGCGACGGCGAGTCGCTCAGCGTGCGCTGGTACGCGCCGGAGGCGATCCCGTGGGCGGAGCTGGCGTTCGAGACGACGGCGGCGGCGCTGCGGGACTGGCTCGCCAAACGCGGTGGCGGCGGCCAGGACTGATACTGGACAGTGGAAGGTAGACGACGGGGCGTCTCGACCGCGGGTCGGCCGCCCTCGCTACCGTCTGTCCTTCGTCTCCCCTCCCCCATCCTTCATCTTCCCCGGTCCAGCCAGCGGTGCGCGCACCCCTGCTGCGCTACCCTGCGGTGTGCGCATCGACATCGTGACGCTGTTCCCGGAGATGTTCGCCGGTCCGTTCGACGCGAGCATCATCGCCCGCGCGCGGGAGGCGGGCGTGCTGGAGATCGCGGTGCACAATCCGCGCGACTACACGCACGACCGGCACCACGTGGTGGACGACTACGCCTACGGCGGCGGGCCGGGGATGGTGATGAAGCCGGAGCCGTTGTTCGAGTGCGTGGACGCGGTGCGGGCGATGGCGTCGCCGCCGGGGAAGGTGGTGCTGCTGACGCCGCAAGGGCGCCTGCTCGACCATGATATCGTCGCCGGGCTGGCGCGCGAGGAGCGGCTGGTGGTGCTGTGCGGCCACTACGAGGGAGTCGATGAGCGGGTGCGCGAGGGGCTCGCGGACGACGAGATCAGCATCGGCGACTACGTGCTGTCCGGCGGCGAGCCCGCCGCGATCGTGCTCGTCGACGCGGTCGCGCGCCAGCAGCCCGGCGTGCTGGGGTCGGAGGCGTCGCTCGAGGAGGAGTCGCACGCGCAGGGGCTGCTGGAGTACCCGCAGTACACCCGCCCGCCGGAGTATCGCGGCATGGCGGTGCCCGAGGTGCTGCTCTCGGGGCATCACGCGGAGATCGCGAAGTGGCGCCGCCGCCAGAGCATCCTGCGGACGGCAGCGCGGCGGCCGGATCTGCTGGCGCGCGCGGCGCTGACGCCGGAGGAGCGGCGGCTGCTGGACGAAGCCCGCGGCGGGCCGTAGGTCACTGGGGCCCGCCGGGCGATGGACGCTGCCGCGCCAACGTCGCCGCTACAGCTTGAAATGCCCCTCGATGACGATGTCGGGCGGTGCGCACATCGAACGATGGGCGGCGTCTGTAGAGGCGGCCCCACATGGCCGCCCACTCTGTGCCGCATCTTCGAGGACCCGGCGCTCAACCGCATCACCCACACGCGCGGCTCGCCGCCGAGCGTCTCCGGACCGGCGGCACGGTCGCCGCCGCCAACGGATTCCGTCCTCGACCCCCACCTCACGCACTTGACCCGCCAGCCGGGCCACCGTAGCCTGAGGGTGTAGCATCATCCGTTCTGCGGGAGCTGGGGTGACGCCCGGCTGAGAGGCCCACGCGGGCGACCGCCGAACCTGATCCGGGTAATGCCGGCGCAGGGAACGAGCAGCCTCATCGCTTCCAACCCGACGCCAGGCTCCCGGTGCGAGGCGCTGTCATGCCACAGCAGCCGTCCGGCCAATCCGCGACGCCCGACGCCGCGCCCTGCGCCCTGACGATCGCCGGGAGTGATTCTGGCGGCGGCGCGGGCATTCAGGCGGACCTCAAGACCTTCGCCGCGCTCGGCGTCTACGGCACATCGGCGATCACCGCCGTGACGGCGCAGAACACGGTCGAAGTCGCCGACTGGGCACCGGTGCCGGCGGCGCTCGTCGCCGGGCAGGTGGATGCGGTGCTGTCGGATATCGGCGCGGGTGCCGTGAAGACCGGAATGCTGGGCGACGCGTCGATCGTGCGGGCGGTCGCGGCGGCGTTGCGCGAGCACGGGGTCACGAGTCTCGTCGTCGACCCCGTGATGGTCGCGTCGAGCGGCGCGAAGCTGCTCGACGACGGCGCGCTCGCGGTGCTCGTGGACGAGCTGCTGCCGCTGGCGGCCGTCGTCACGCCGAACGTGCGCGAGGCGGAGGCGCTCGCGGGCCGTGCCATCGCCTCGTGGGATGACGCGCGCGCCGCGGCAGCGGCGATCGTCGGGCGGGGGGCGCGGTCGGTGGTGATCACGGGTGGCGACTTCGGCGGGAGCGGCGCGGCGACCGACCTGTACTACGACGGCAGCCGGTTTCGCGAGTACACGGCGGTGCGGGTCAAGACGGAGCAGACGCACGGCACGGGCTGCACGTTCTCGGCGGCGATCGCGGCCGGGCTCGCGCGCGGGATGGAGCTGGAGGGCGCGATCTCGCTCGCGAAGTCGTACGTCACGCTGGCGCTGGAGTACGCGTACCCGGTGGGACACGGGCACGGGCCGGTGCACCACTTCTATCGCTACTGGCAGCCGGTTGGGGCGCGCTACACGCCGGGGGTGAAGGTACGATGAGCGGGGTTACAGTCTTCGGGTTCGCGGCGGTGGGCACGATGTTCGGGACGTACTGGCTCGAAGAGCGGTCGCCGTGGTTCGTGCTGGCGTTCGCCGTCGGCTGCGCGGCATCGGCGCTGTACGGCGTGCTGGCGGGCGCGCTGCCGTTCGCGGTCGTCGAGACGCTGTGGGCGGGCGTAGCGCTCCAGCGCTTCCGGCGACGCCACCGCGCGCTGACGGCCGTACGGCCCGTCCGGGAGGCCTGACGTGCACCTGCTGTGGAAGCGGTACACGCGGTCCGGCTTCGCGCCACCCTGGTTCTACACCGCGATGTCGGCCGCGTTCCTGGCGCTCGCCGTGTGGGGCGGCCTGCGCGCGGACTGGACGGTGATGGTGCTGGCGCTCGCGCTGGCGCCGGCGACGCTCGCGGGAGCGCGGCTGATGCGGCGGCTGAGCGCGGCGGCCGAGGCCTCGCGGCGGGAGATCGAACGGCGGCGACAGGAGGAAGACGATGGATGACGTACTGACGATCGCCGGCAGGCAGTTCCGGTCGAGGTTGTTCCTCGGCACCGGCAAGTACGCGAGCCCGGAGCAGACCGTCGCCGCGCTCGACGCCTCGGGCGCGGAGCTCGTGACGGTGGCGATCCGCCGCCTCAACCTCGACGACCCCTCCGCGCGCACGGAGCTCGATTACATCGACTGGCAGCGCTACACGGTGCTGCCGAACACGGCCGGCTGCAAGACCGTCGATGAGGCGCTGCTGACGGCGCGGCTGGGGCGCTCGGTGACCGGCTCGCACTGGGTGAAGCTCGAGGTGATCCCCGACCCGAAGTACCTGCTGCCCGACCCCATCGGCACGCTGCGCGCCGCGGAGACGTTGATCGCCGAGGGCTTCGTCGTGCTGCCGTACCTCCACGCGGACCCGGTGCTGGCGAAGCACCTTGAAGAAGCCGGCTGCGCCACGGTGATGCCACTGGGCTCGGCGATCGGCTCGGGCCAGGGGATCCTGACGCTCGACGAGATCAAGATCATCATCGAGAACGCGCGGGTGCCGGTCGTCGTGGACGCCGGCATCGGCGCCCCGTCGGACGCGGCGCTGGCGATGGAGATCGGCGCGGACGCCGTGCTGGTGAACACGGCCGTGGCCAAGGCCGCCGACCCGCCGCTGATGGCGGCGGCGATGCGCCGGGGGGTCGAGGCGGGGCGCGCGGCGTATCGTGCCGGGCGCATCGCGGCGAAGCCGTACGCATCGGCGAGCAGCCCGCTCGAGGGCGTCGCCGCCACGCGGAGGTGAGCGGTTGGCCATACGGCCCGTCTCGGAGGTGTGGGATCAGGGGCGCGATCCCGCGCTGATGCTGGTGACCGACCCCTTGCGGCTGCGGGGACGCGCGCTTGCGGACGTCGTGCGGGCGGCGGTGGAAGGCGGCGTCACCATCGTGCAACTGCGCGACAGGAAGGCGTCACACGCCGCGCTGCTCCGTGACGGCGCGTTGGTGCGTGAGGCGATCGGCCGGCGGGCGCGCTTCTTCGTCAACGGCGACGTCGGGGCGGCGATCGCGCTCGGGGCGGACGGCGTCCACCTGCCGGAAGCCGCCGCGCCGGCCGCGGCGGCGCGCGCGCGCGTCGCCGGCAGCACCATGCTCGTCTCGCGCGCGGTGCACAGCGTCGAAGCGGCCCTGCGCGCCGAGCGCGACGGCGCGGACATCGTGCAGGCGGGGACGCTGTTCGAGACGGCGTCCAAACCCGGCGCTTGCACGCTCGGCATCGACGGGCTACGCGCGATCTGCGATGCCGTGCGGCTGCCGGTGATCGCGATCGGCGGCGTGACGGCGGCGAACGCCGGGCGGGCGATCGAGGCGGGGGCCGCCGGCGTTGCCGTGATCGGCGCGATCTTCGACGCGGACGACACGGCCGCGGCGGCGCGCGCACTGCGGGCGGCGCTGGACGGCGCACGGGCGCGCACCGTTGAGCCGCCGCGCGTGCGGCCGCAACGTACGCGATGAAGATCACGGTCAACGGCAAGCCGCGCGAGATCGACGGGGAGACCGACCTGCCGTCGTTCCTGCGTGCGTTCGACATCAACCCGCGGCTGGTGGCCGTGGCGATCAACGGCGAGGTGATCCCGAAGCACGACTACGCATCGGCGCGCGTGCGCGAGGGCGACGTGCTGGAGGTCGTACGCATGGTCGGAGGCGGCGCCCAATGAGCGGTCCGGGCGGCGATGTTGTGATCGTCGGCGGCGGCATCGTGGGCTGCGCCTGCGCGTACGAGCTGGCGAAGCGGGGCGCGAAGGCCGTGCTGCTGGAGTACGGCACGACGGGCATGCAGGCGACGAACGCCGCTGCGGGCATGCTGGCGCCCCTGACCGAGACCCACGAGCCGGGGCCGATGCTCGAAGCCGGCGTACGTGCGCTCCGCGCGTATCCGCGGCTGGTCGAGGAGCTGCAAGCCGCCTGCGGCTTCGACCTCGAGCTGCGGCTGGACGGCATCCTCAAGCTGGCGTTCGACGACGCCCAGGAAGCGACGCTGCGGCGCCGCTTCGCCTGGCAGCGGGAGCTGGGCTTCGCGATCGAATGGCTCGACGGGGCAACGTGCCGCGAGCTCGAGCCGCGGCTCAGCGCCGGCGTGGTGGCGGGGGTGTTCTCGCCGGGCGAGGGGAGCGTGAGCAACCAGATGGTCGCCCTCGCGCTGGCGCGCGCCGCGGCCGCGCACGGCGCCGTCATCCACCAGCACGCGGGCGTGCGTTCGTTCGTGCGGCGCGGTGGCCGCGTCACCGGCGTGCGCACGGCGGACGCGACGTACGCGTGCGATGCCGTCGTGCTCGCGGCCGGCGCGCGCTCGGGGCAGCTCGCGGCGCGCCTGGGCGTCGGCCTGCCAGTGCGGCCGGTGCGCGGGCAGATGGTTGCGCTCGGCGGCATGCGGACGCCCGTGCGGCACATCGTCTGGGGGCCGCGCGGCTATCTCGTGCCGCGCGCGAACGGCATCGTCTTCGCCGGGGCCACGGTCGAGGAGGTCGGCTTCCGGCGGCGGACGACTGCGGCGGGCGTGCGCGGGCTGCGGGCGATGGCGTCGGCGCTGGTGCCACAGCTCGGCGCGGCGACGGTGCACTTCGCGTGGGCGGGGCTGCGGCCGGGGAGCGCCGACGGGCTGCCGATGATCGGGCCGCTGCCGGGCTACACAAACGCGTTCGCCGCGACCGGGCACTTCCGCAACGGCATCCTGCTGGGCCCGCTGACGGGCGTGCTCGTCGCAGATGGCCTGCTCTCAGGCGAGTGGAGTGGCGTACCGGCGGCGTTCGCCCCGGCGCGCTTCGCGGCGACGGCGGCGCTGGCCTGATCCGTCCAACCAATCGGGAACCACCCGCAAGCGCCGCGGCGCGCCGCTACGGGTGGGGGCGCGTATACTCACGGGGTCATCGGAAGGAGCGCACCATGCCCAACGCCTACCACTTCGCCCTCTTCCTGCACCTGCTCGGCGTGTTCGGCATCGCCGGCACGGCCACGACGGAGCTGGTCTGCCTTTCGATGATGCGGCGCGCCCGGACGGCACAGGAGCTGCGCCCGTGGGCGGACGTCGCCAAGATGATCGAGAAGGCGTTCCCCGTGGCAGCGCTCGTACTGTTGCTGTCCGGCGCCTACATGGTGAGCAAGGACTCTGCGCTCGGATGGGACCTGGGCTGGATCAACGTCTCGGCGACGGCGCTGATCGTCGGCGCCATCGCGGACTTCCTGATCAACGGACGGCGGGTCGACGCGATCCAGGCGGCGGCGCAGGCGGCGCCGGACGGGCCGGTGGCGCCGGCGCTCGCGGCGCAACTGCACGACCCGGTCGTGTTCGGGACGGCGCACGCGCTGATGCTGATGCTGCTGGCCATCGTCTGGAACATGACGACGCACCCGGGCGACGCGCAGGCCGGGATCGTGGTCGTCGTGGCGGTGCTGCTCGGCGCCGGCAGCGCGATGCCCATGGTGGCACGGCGGCGGGCGATCCTCGAAGGCGGGGCGGAACGGTAGCCCGCGGCCCGCGGCCCAGCGTCCGGGCGCGTGCATCTCGCCCATCCGGTTCTCTGTTGTTTGTTGTCTGCCGTGCTCCGGACGCTGCTAGAATGACCGCGCGGCGCCCGCTGCCCGAATGGCAACAGCATCCGGAGAGCACGTGAAGTACCACATCTGGACCGTCGGCTGTCAGATGAACGTCGCCGATTCGCGTAAGCTCGCCGCGGGCCTCGACCGCGCGGGCTGCGTCGCTACCGACGCTCCGGAGGACGCCGACCTGGTGGTGCTGAACACCTGCTCGGTCCGCGAGCACGCCGAGGACCGCGCGATCGGGCAACTGGGCCGGCTGAAGAAGCTGCGCGCGCGGGGCAAGGACGTTCGCATCGCCGTCATGGGCTGCATGGTCGGTCCGCGCGACGAGGATCTGCGGCGGCGCTTCCCGTACGTCGACGCCTTCGCACGGCCCCAGGACTTCGCGCCGATCATGGAGGTCGCGGGCATCGACGACACAGGCGGCGAGTTCTGGCCGGCGACCTTCGGCGAGCCCGACGCGCCCACGGCGTTCGTCCCGGTGATCCACGGCTGCGACAAGTTCTGCACCTACTGCATCGTCCCGTACCGCCGCGGCCGCGAGAAGAGCCGCACGATCGACGACATCCGCCGCGAGGTCGAGCACGACTGCGCGCGCGGCGCGCGCGAGGTGACGCTGCTGGGGCAGACGGTCGAGGCCTACGGGCACGACCTGCCGCCCGGAACATGGGTGGGCAGCGGCTGGCGGGAGGACGGCGGCGGCCGCCCGCCGGACCTCGCCGACCTGATGCGGGCGATCCACGATGTGCCGGGACTGGAGCGCATCCGCTTCCTGACCTCGTACCCGAAGGACATGACGGCGCGCATCATCGACGCGGTGGCCGAGTTGCCGAAGGTCTGCGAGCACTTCAACATCCCCGTGCAGGCCGGCGACGACGGCGTGCTGGCGCGGATGCGCCGCGGCTACACGCTCGCGGAGTACCTGGAGAAGTTCGAGCTGGTGAAGGCGCGCGTGCCGAACGCGGCGATGGTCACGGACGTCATCGTCGGCTTCTGCGGCGAGACCGATGCGGAGTTCCGGCACACGTACGAGCTGCTGGAGCGGCTGCGCTTCGACAAGGTACACGTGGCGGCGTATTCGCCGCGGCCGGGGACGATCGCGCATCGCACGCTGCCGGACGACGTGCCGGCGGAGGTGAAGCAGGAGCGGCTGCAGGCGATCGAGCGGCTCGAAGCGCGGATCTCCTTCGAGATCAACCAGCGGTTTCTTGACAGCGAACAGGACGTGCTTGTCGAACATCGCCGCGAAGGGCGCTGGTCCGGGCGAAACCGGGCGGGCAAGCTGGTACACTTCGAGGGTGATGCGGAGGCCGGCGCCATCGTGCGGGTCCGCATCGACCGCGCGACCGCCTGGTCATTGCAAGGAACAGCGCTCCCCGCACCGGTGCCTGCATAGCGATGTCAACGTACGATGTGCTTCTCTTGCCGCTGCTGGCGGGCGTCGGTGTGTTCGCGCTCGTGGGCCTGATCTGGAGCCTCACCGAAGGGTATTTCGAGGAACGCCGCAAGGACCAGCGATAAGCCCGTGTCCGCCACCAGCCCGCCGCCAACGGAGCCGCCGCTGACCGCGGTCGTCGTCGTGATCCTGACGGTGGTCGACGACGACCTGCGCGTGCTGCTGATCCATCGCGCCGGCGATCCGTATCGCGGCTCCTGGGCGCTGCCGGGCGGCCTGCTCGCCGAGGGCGAGTCGCTGGACCGCGCGGCGGCGCGCAAGCTGCACGACGAGACCGGCGTGCGCGACGTGTACCTCGAGCAGCTCTACACCTTCGGCGAGCTGCCGCGCGGCGACGACGCCCGGCGGGGCGTCGCGGTGACGTACTTCGCGCTGGTGCAGTACGGGCAGGTGCGGCTCGCGGAGCGGACGGAGTGGGCGCCGGAGTGGCACAGCGTCTATAAGCTGCCCGCGCTGGCGTTCGACAACAACGCCGTCGTCGACTACGCGCTGCGGCGCCTGCGCTCGAAGCTGGAGTACACCAACGTCGCCTACAGTCTGCTGCCCCGGCAGTTCACGCTGAGCGACCTGCAGCAGGTGTACGAGGCGATCCTGGACCGCGAGCTCGACAAGCGGAACTTCCGGCGGCGGATGCTGTCGCTGGGCGTCATCAAGCCGGCGGGCGGCCGGCGGATGGAGGGCGCGCACCGCCCCGCCCAGCTCTACGCCTTCACGAAGCGCGAGCCGGTGCTGGTGTAGCCCGCGCCCCCGTCGCCGCCCCTTAGCCCCTGCGGGCGTAGGCGCGGCGGCGGCCGATGCTCACTGCGGCGACGCCGCTCACCAACAGCGCGCCGGCAACGAGCAACAGCGCGCTCGGGCCGGCGTCTGCCGGACCCGTGCCGGTGTTTGGCGCGATGATGACGGGCCGCAGCGCACCGGCACCGACCACCCCGGCGGGGGCGGTGGCGACCGGTGGGACGGGCGTGGACGACGCGCCCACCGTGGCAGTGGCAGGGGGCGTCGTGGTCGCCCTAGGTGTCGCGGTGGCCGTCGGCGTTGCGGTGCGTACGGGGCCGCCAACACTGGGCGTTGGCTGCAATCCCAGCACATCGACGGGCGTACCCGTGGTAATGATGGTGCCGTCGCCCAGTTGTCCCTGCGGATTGCCGCCCCAGCACTTCACGGCGCCGGATGTGAGGACCGCACACGTGTGGTCGCCGCCCGCCGAGATGCTCGCCACGCCGCTCGCAAGGCCGATCACGTCCACGACCACGAGGCTCTTCGGCACAACGAGGGGATCGCTGCCGTCGCCGAGCTGGCGGTCGGTGTTGTCGCCCCAGCACTTCGCGCCACCGGATGTCGTGACAACGCACGTGTGGTCGCCGCCGGCAGAGATGGCGCCCGCGGGACTCGTCAGGGCCGTCGCGTTGACGGGCGTCAGGCTATTCGTCGTCGTGCCGTCCCCCAACTGGCCTTCAACATTGTCCCCCCAGCACTTGACGCCGCCGGCAATCATCACCGCGCACGCGTAGTCACCGCTCGCGGAGACCGCAGCGACGCCGCTCGTCAGGCCGGTGACATCGACCGGCGTGGAACTGCCGGTCGTGGTGCCGTTGCCGAGTTGCCCGTCGGGGTTTTCGCCCCAGCACTTGGCGGCGCCGGCGCTGGTCACGGCACACGTGATCTCGCCGCCGGCGGAGACCGACGCGACGCCGCTCGTCAGCCCGGTGACATCGACCGGCGTCGAGCTGTCGGCGAAGGCGCCATTGCCGAGCTGGCCAGAGAATCCCTCGCCCCAGCACTTGACGCCGCCGGCGGACGTGACGGCGCAGGTCTGGCCGCCGCCGCTGGAGATCGCGACGACGCCACTGGCCAGGCCCGTGACATCGACCGGAACCAGGCTGGAGGTGGTGGTGCCGTTGCCGAGCTGCCCGTTCAGATTGTCGCCCCAGCACTTGACGCCACCGGCGGCAGTGAGCGCGCAGGAGTGCGCGCCGCCCGACGACACGGCGATCGCGCCGGATGTGAGACCGGTCACGTCGACGGGGACAGCGCTGTCGGTGGTGGTGCCGTTACCCAGGGCGCCGTCGATGTTGGAGCCCCAGCACTTGACGCCGCCGGCGGACGTGAGGATGCAGGTGTGCTCGGCACCGAGCGAGATCATGGGGGCCTGCGCCGCCCTGGCCGGCTGCCAGCGCAAGAGCACCGCGCCGGTAAGCGCGGCGACGCCAATCAGCAGCGCGGCACACAGCGCCACCGGGGTACGACTCGCGCTCATGGGTACGTCTCCTTCATGCTATCGGTGTCAGGGAAATGCGAATCTTGGTAACCATCCATCATAAGTCGCTGCCAATCATAGCACCGGCTGGGGGACTGTCAAGTGCGATGGCGTGGGCCCCCGTCAGCACACCCCGCTCGTCCAGATACAAGCCGCCACGCCGACGACCCGGCCGATCCGGCTGCCCTCAGGGGGGTTTGCGCACGGGCCGACCGCTTTGTTAGCGTGACGGTGAAGTCCTCACCGAAGTCTCCTGCCGCACGGTTCCACCGCCGCACGCGACGACTCCGCGGATTTGAGGCCAGCGCGATGCCGGATCGCGGTCTTTGACACGTGCAGCACGCCGCGAGGCGGCCGGGGGATCGGCTCCCCGGGGCGGGACGGCGACAGGAGGACAGAGCAGATGGCAACGGGACAGATCAAGCGGCTGGTGCGCGACCGCGGCTTCGGCTTCATCCGGCCGGAGGGGGCGACGGAGGACATCTTCTTCCACAGCTCGTCAATCGCTGGCGGCGTCTTCGACCAGCTCAACGAGGGTCAAAACGTCGAATTCGACCGCGAGCCGGACCCGCGCGACCCGAAGCGCAGCCGCGCGGTCAACGTGCGCGTCGTCGGATAGGCCGCGGCGCGGCCACAGCCGGCGCCGTGTGCGCCCGGGGCCGCCCACGGCGAGACGCACCGCACCACAGAGGGCCAGGTGTACCTGGCCCCTCTGTCTTCGTCTCACAGCGGCTGCGCCGCGAACGGCGGTTATGCGACCATGCCGTCGCCGCGGCGGAGGAACTCCTCGATGAACCAGGCGTTCTTCTCGTGTGTCTGCACGAGGGTCGCGAAGAGGTCGTTGGTGCCGGGATCGTCCTCTTCGTCGGCGATGCGCGCGGCTTCGCGCATGTCCCTGATGATCTGGCGCTCGTTGTCCAGCGCCTCTTCGAGCATGTCGTGCGGCGCCGGCGTCCCGTCGGCGATGCGCACGGATGCGGTCGCGGCGATCTCCTGCGGCGTCGAGAGGGCGTCGCCGCCGAGCATACGGGAGCGCTCGGCGAACGGGTCGACTTCAGCGAGGGCTGACGCCGCCATCTCATCGAAGAAGAGGTGCAGGTCGCGGAAGAGGGGACCATACGTGAACCAGTGGTACCGTTTGGCATTCAGGTACATGGCGAGCGCGTTCGCCTGTGCGCGCCTGAGCGCCGGAATGATGCGGGTCTGCGTCGTGCTTACCATAGAGAGCACCTCCTTGGGGCTACTTCGAGTGTAGCACCGTGCGGGATCGCCCATCACCGGGCCGATCTCCGCGATGGGACGCCACCTCGATCCCGCCGATGCCGCGCACATCGCCTATAGTTCGTTCCGATGGCAACGTCCGCAACCACGCCAGCCGGCGCATCATGGCGTTCGCGCCGCACCCTGCTGCGGCTCGCCACGGGAGCGGTGATCGGCGCGGCCGCACTCTACGCCATCAGTTCGTTCGCCGGTGGGTTCGGCGACGCGCTTGATGCGCTGAGGGACGCCGACCCCGGTGTGCTGCTCCTCGCCCTGAGCGCCGAAGTCCTCTGCTACGTGGTCATTGCCTTCGAACTGCGGGCGCTGATCCACACCGGCACGCCGCGCCTCACCGTCGCCTTCCGCGCCGGGCTCGTGAACTCAGGACTCGGCAGCCTCCTGCCCGGGTCACCCGCTCCCGGCATCGCGCTCGCTGTCACGCAGCTTCGCCGGCATGGCGTGCCCACCGGCAAGGCCGCCCTCGCGCTCGGCTGGATGAGTTGGTTCAGCGCCCGCTCGCTGCTCGCGATCACGGCCATCATCACCATCGTCGCTGCCGCGGAGGGAGACTTCTCGAGCGGGCGGACAGGCGTCGCCATCGCCCTCGCTGTTATCATCGGGCTCGCCCTGGCGCTGACAGGAATGCTCATGGCCCGGGGGGCTGGGGCGGAGTGGGTAGCTGCGCTCGCGAGTCGCGTGAAGCTCCGCGGCCTTCGGCCACCGTCCGCCGAGGCCCGCACCGCCGGCGCACGCTGGCACGCCGACGCCATGGAAGCGGCCGGCCGCTTCCCGCGGCGCATCGGCGTCGCCCTGATGAGCGCGAGCGCGTGGTTGGCGGATGCCGGCTGCCTCTATTTCGCCCTCCGCGCCGTCGGCGTCCATGTCGGCTTCGAGATCCTGCTCCTCGCCTACAGCGCCGGGCTCATCTCCTCGGCGCTGCCGCTCCTGCCCGGTGGCCTCGGCGTGGTCGAAGCCGCCGTGCCTGCCACCCTGAGTCACTACGGCGTCCCGCTCGACGCGGCGCTCGCCGGCACCCTGGCGTGGCGCGGCATCGGCCTGTTCCTCCCGGCGCTCGCCGGCCTGTTCGCCCTCGCCAGCCTGCGCATGGGGCGCCCGGTGGCCGTTCCGCCCGGGTAGCGGCCGGCCGCGCTCAGATCTCACGCAGACGGCGGCTCGTGACGCCGATGAACAGCACGATGAGCGAGGCGAGGCCCGTGAAGCCGGCGACGGTGAGCTGCGCGCCGAAGACGTCGATCAGCGCGCCCATGAGCAAAGCGCTGAACGGCGTAATGCCGCTCACCATCACGTAGAGCGAGATCACCCGCCCGCGGTAGTCGTCGTGGACGACGAGCTGGATCATCACCTGGTTGAACATCAGGTACGTCGAGTTGGCGATGCCGGCGACGACGAGCAGCGTGAAGGAGAGCGCGTAGTTGTTCGAGAGGGCAAAGATCGTCACCAGCGCCATGTAGATGAACGTCGTCCAGACCAGGATCTGGCCGCGCTTCGTGACGTTCGAGAAGTTCGCGGCGATCACGGCGCCGATGATCGAGCCGTAGCCCACCGCCGAGGCGAGGAAGCCGTAGCCCGTCGAGCCCGAGTGCAGCACGTCTTCGGCGAAGACCGGGATGAAGGAGACATACGGGTAGACGAGGATGCTCGGCAGCGCGGCCATGAACACGAGCAGCCGCACGTCGGGGTGGCCGCGGGCGTAACGCAGCCCGTCGCGCATGCTCTCGACGACGGAGGCGGTGTGGCGGCCGCTGGGCTCGCCGCGCGCCTTGATGCGCGAGGTCGCGGCCGATGAGAACAGGTAGGCGGCCGCCTGCACGATAAAGGCCGCGCCGACGCCGAAGGCGCCGATCAGCGCGCCACCGAGCGCCGGGCCGGCGATGCGCATGGTGTTGCCGCCGAGCGAGTTCACGGCAATGCTGTTGGGCAGGTCTTCGGCACCGACGACGTCGTAGATCATCACCTGCCGCGCGGGCTGGTTGACGGCTTCGGCGAGGCCGTCGACCGTGGCGGTGAGATAGAGCATCCAGACGCTGATCAGATGCGTGATGACGAGGAAGGCGAGCAGCGTGCCGACCACGGAACTGATCGCCGTCATCACGACGAGCACCGTCTTGCGGTTGAAGCGGTCCGTGATGGCGCCGGCGAAGGGCGAGACGCCGAGCGTCGTGGCGCCGCGGACGAAGGCGACGGCGCCGATCTGGAACGGGGAGTTGGTGAGCTCGAAGATCAGCCAGCCCTGGGCGACGAACTGCACCCACTGGGCGAGCATGGTGCCGACGTTGCCGAGCCAGAGGACGCGGAAGTCGGGGTACTTGCCGAGCGTATAGAGGGTGCGCTTGCCGAAGCCGCGCAAGCCGCCAGCGGTGAGCGCTTCGGCCGCCGCCGCCGTGGATCCCGGTGATGTCGAAGACACGTCGCGCCTCGGTGAGCCTGGGGACGCCGCATCCTACCGGACGTGCGCGTGAGGGTGAAGGTGATCGGGGGTTCAGGATTGCGGCTGCATCGGCAGCCAGCAACGGCAACGACAGACGACAGACAGCAGCCGACGGGCCCCGGGCAGCCGGGCGCTACGGCGTGGGCCAGCCGTAGCGCTGCGCCAGCGCGGCGATGTCGAGGTCGGGGCTATGACGCGTCAGGCCGAGCGCGTGGCCCAGCTCGTGCAGGATCAGGTTGCGCCGGCGCGCCTCGATGTCCGGGCCGGGCGGGATGATGTCGTTGAGGTAGATGTAGGCTGTCGTGATTTCGCCGTTGCAGCCCTCGGGCACCGTCGCGGGCGGGAAATTGCAGGCGGTGCCGGCGGCGTCGTAGACGGTCGCGAACCCCCCGTCGCCAGGCTGGAAGAGGTAGCCGGGCAGCACCGGCGGCGCACTGTCGCGGTAGCGGCGCACCCGGACGACGATGTTCGCGCCCGCGGCACTGTCCTGGAACTGGAGGTAGGGCGTCGCCGCGGCGTAGGTGGCAAGGGACCATTGGAGGGCCGGCGACCAGTCGGCGGACGGTCCGGATGGGCTGCCGCCGGTCTCATCGATCACGGCGACCCGCAGCGGGGCGCCGGAGCCTCGCACGTAGCCGGAGGCGGGGTCGCCCTGGGCGGCGATGCTGACGATGCAGCCGGCGGCCGCGACGAGGACGGCGATGCTGAGGGCGAGCAGGACGCCCGCCTTGCGGAGCGATGACACGGGCGCTGCCTGGCGGGGCAGTGCGAGACGATGCTACGGGACGGGGAAGGGTCTCGTGCTTCCCGCCGATCCAAACGCCGGGCAGCGGCCGGCGTTGCAGCGGGCAGGGTGCGTCATGGCGCCGCCGGGGTCGCGGACGCCGGGGTGATGCCGGCAATGTAGCCGTCGATGTTG
>JAGWOC010000027.1 GCA_028872875.1 Chloroflexota bacterium
GCCCGGCACGGGTACGAAGCGGCCGTCCGTCACGCGGTACAGCACCAGTCCCGCCTCCGCCGCGGTATCGCCGGCGCGGTCACCCTGCGCGTCGAACGAGATCGCGCCCGTAAGGCCCAGCATCTTCTCGGCGCGAAGCGCCGACGCAAGCTTCGCGCGGTCGATCCGCAGCGAGCCGCCAGCGCCGGGCGTAGCGACCGCGTTGATCGCCGCGAGCAGCACGCTGGCGGCGTCGTACGACTCGAGCACGAACGCGCTGCCGGGCGCGCGCTGAAACTTCGCCTGGAACTTCGCGACGAACGCGGCGTCCGGCTGCGGCCCGCCCGAGATGATCGCGCCCTCCGCCGCGGCCCCGGCCGCCTGCACGAAGTCGCGGACGCTGAGCGCGCCATCGGGCGCCATGTACGTGCCGCTGTACTGCTGCGTCCGCAGCTCCTTCACCAGCAGCGCCGCCTCCGGGTCCAGGCCCTCGAAGACGACCAGGTCCGGCTTCGCGGCGGTGATGCGCCTGACGATCGGGCTGAAGTCCACCGTCCCGCGGCTGACCCGCTCGCGGGATGGCACCGTGCCGCCCAGCGACTCGAATGCCTGCACGAACGCCCGTGCCAGCTCCTTGCCATATGGCTCACCGTCGTCGACGACGACGGCCCGAGCGGCCTTCGCGACGCCGCGCGCGTAGCGGGCCTGCACGGTTGCCTGCCGGTCATCGCGCCATGCCGTGCGAAAGAAGTACCGCTCGCCCTGGCGCGATAGCTCGACGCGCGTCGCCGAAGGCGAGATGTGGACCATGTGCGCCGCCTCGTACAGCCGGTCTGCCGCCTGCGCGCCTGTCGTGCACATCGGCCCGACCACGCCCGCGACCGTGGGGTCGGCGATGAAGCTGCGTGCCACGGCGACCGCCTTCTCGGCATCCGTGCACCCGTCGTCCCGGCGCACCACCGTGACCGCGTGACCCTGCACACTGGCGCCGCGGTCCGCGACCGCCAGGCTCGCCGCGTCGGCGATGTCCTGGCCGATGCTCTGCTGGTCCCCCGTCAGCGCCGCGGAGACGCCAATCGTGATCGGGGCGCCCGCCGGTATGATGATGTCCGGCGCCGGGGTGCTCACCGGCGTCACGGCGGCGGTCGGCGTGCCAGAGCCGGAGCCGGAGCACGCTGCGAGCGCCAGCGCAACCGGGAGAAGAAACGGGGCCAGACGAAGTCGCATCCAGGTACTTCCAGGGAGCGCCGCGTCTGCGCCCCAATCGCGGTCCGGGGTATTATCCGCGTGTGCGCCCGCTGCCGCCAACGCCGCGCATCGGGAAACGTGTATGACGATCGAGAAAGCCTTCGCCATCAAGGCGAGCCCGCACGACATCTACGCCGCCCTCGAGCGCGACATCGCCACCGCCCCGCGCGGTGACGGCCAGTTCGAGGTGCTGCGGCGCGAGCGGGACCGCGAGATCGAGATGCGCGTCACCATCGGCGACATCCCTTGCTGGCTCACCTATCGGCTCGACCCCGGTGCCGGGTACACGGAGGTCGTCGCGCTGCTCACGCCATTCGGCTTCAAGTACGCGTTCTTCCGGATCATCACGCTCGGCCTGCGCAACCAGGGGTTCGAGCTCGCGCTCGTGCAGGGTCTCGCGAACCTCAAGCAGGCGGTCGAAGCGCCGGACGCTGCCGAGGCCGGCGGTGACGGCGCAACCTCCGGGGACGTGGCGGATGCCTGACGCCGGGCCCGCGACGGACCGCGCGCGCGATCCGACCGCGCCCGCGCTCGAGGCGTTCTTCACGCCCCAGAGCATCGCCGTCGTCGGTGCCTCGCGGGACCCACTGAAGCTTGGGTACGTGCTGCTCGACAACATCACCCGCGCGCGCTTTGCTGGACCGGTCTACGCGGTGAACCCCCATGCGGACGCGGTGCTCGGCGTCCCTGCGTTCGCCCGCGTGGATGAGATCCCCGGCCCCGTCGATCTCGCCGTGCTCACCATCCCGGCCGCCGCGGTCGAATCCGTGATCGTCGACTGCGCGCGAAAGCGGGTGCGGGCCGCGGTCGTGATCACCGCTGGCTTCCGCGAGGCCGGTGCCGAGGGCGCGCGCCGCGAGCAGCGGATCGTCGAGCTGGCACGGGCCGGCGGCGTGCGCATCATCGGGCCAAACTCGCTCGGCATCATCAACACCTTCGCCAGCCTGAACGCCACGTTCGCCCAGGCCCAGCCCGACCGCTACGAGATCGCCGTCATCAGCCAGTCCGGCGCCATGGCGACGGCCATCCTCGACTGGGCGCGGGCGATCGATGTCGGGTTCTCGAAGTTCGTCTCGCTGGGGAACATGGCCGACGTCAGTGAGGTCGAGCTGCTCTCGTACCTCTGCGACGACCCGCAGACGAAGCTCATCGTCGCCTACCTCGAGGGCTTCACCGACGGCCGCCGCGTGCTCGACATCGCCCACCGCGTCACCGCCGCCAAGCCGCTCGTGATGATGAAGGTCGGCCGCAGCGCCAGCGGCGCCCGCGCCGCGCAGTCGCACACCGGCGCGCTCGCCTCCACCGATGCCGTTGTCGATGCCGCGCTGCGCCAGGCGGGCGTCGTACGCGCCTACACGATGGAAGAGTTCTTCGATTACACGCTGGCCTTCTCGTACCTGCCGTTGCCGCGCGGCCTGCGCCTCGCCATCATCACCAACGCCGGCGGGCCCGGCGTCATGGCGGTGGACGCGGTCGAGCGCTACGGCCTCGAGCTCGCCCGTCTCTCGCCCGACGCCCGCGCCCGGCTCGCCGCGTCGCTGCCCCCCGCCGCCTCGTCCGCCAACCCGATCGACGTGCTCGGCGACGCCCCCGCTGACCGCTACCAGCTTGCGATCGGGGTGGCGCTCGAAGACCCCGGCGTCGATGCCGTGATCGTGCTGCTGACGCCGCAAGCCGTGACCGAGCCGGAGCGGACCGCGCGCCTCATCACGCACCTGGCGCGGACAAGCGGCAAGCCGGTCGCCGCCGTGTACATGGGCGGCGACGCGGTCGCACGCGGGCGGCTCATGCTCGACAGCGCACACGTCCCCGCCTACCACTACCCCGAGCGCGCTGTCCGCGCGATCGGCGCGGTGGCGCACTACGCGAGCTATCTGCGCGATATCGGCGGTGCTGCGCGCGATGGCACGCCGCCCGAGGCGTGAGCCTCGTGCTGATCCATCTTGCTTGTGCTACATCCTCGAACCGGGCGGCCACATAGGGCCGCCCCTACAGACGCCGCCCATCGTTTGATGTGGCCTCACGTTGCACCGGCACTACGCGCGGTTCCGCGCGGCACCGCGCGCCAGCACGCGCAGCAGCAGCAGCAGCACGGCCGCCGCCGCGACGAGGATCACCGACAGCGCGATCGGGACGTCGATCGACTTGCCCGAATCGAAGGCGTTGATGATCGCCAGCGGCATCGTGCGCGTCCGCCCCTCGAAGTTGCCCGCGAAGATCAGCGTCGCGCCGAGCTCGCTCAGCGCCCGCGCCCAGCAGAGGATCGCCCCGGCGACGAGCGACGGCCAGGCGAGCGGCAGCGTCACGCGGAAGAACGTGCGCAGCGGCGAGGCGCCCAGCGTCGAGGCCACACCCTCGTACACCGGCTCTACGCTCTCGAACCCCGCTTTTGCCGTGCGGATGTAGAACGGGGCCGACACGAAGAGCTGCGCCAGCACGACGGCCGCCGTCGTGAATGCGACATCGATGCCCCAGCGGTCGAGCAGTTGCCCGGCGACGCCCTGCCGCCCGAGCGCGACCAGCAGCGCTACGCCCGCCACCGTCGGCGGCAGCACGATCGGCAGGTCGATCAGCAGGTCGAGCGCCATCTTGCCCGGGAAGTCGCGCCGCGCGAGCAGGTAGGCCAGCGGCGTCCCCGCCAGCACCGCCGCGACGAGCACGACCGTGCTCGTCAGGGCGCTCAGGCGGAGCGCGTCGAGGGCACTCGGCGACGTGAGGTTGGCCGCCAGCTCACCGCTGGACCCGGCACGCCAGGCGAGCGCCGCGATGGGCACGGCGAAGAACGCGGCAAAGAGCAGCGCGGGCGGGCCGAAGATCCACCCGAGCCCCAGCCGTCCACCGGGGCGCGCCGCTCCCAGCGTCCGTGTCGTCGCCGTCATGTCAGTGCGATGACGCCACCGGCGTCAGTCCGTTCAGCGCCAGGATCGCCTGCCCGTTGACCGAGAGCAGGAAGTCGATGAACGCCTGCGCCGCATCCGGCCGCTTCGCCCCCTTCGTGATCGCGACGGGGTAGTCGGCGATGACATTGTACGCGTCCGGGATGGCCACCATGAACACGTCGGGCATGATCGCCTTCGTCACGTCGGAGGTGTAGACGATGCCGGCGTCCGCCTCGCCCAACTGTACCTTGGCGACGACCGCCTTCACGTCCGATTCGTCCGAGACCACGTTCGCGAGCACGCGCTTCGCGAAATCGGCGCCGAACGCGGGGTCCGCCGCCATCTTCGCGATCGCCTGCCGCGCGTACGTACCGACGGGCACCCCGTTCGCCGCGAGCACGAGCTTCACCCCCGGCTTCGCGAGGTCCGCCGGCGTCTCGATCTTCGCCGGGTTCGACTTCGGCACGATGATCGTCAGCCGGTTCCGTGCGAACGCGACGCCCGCGTCGCGCACCACGCCGGCCTTGAGCGCTTCCTGCATGTTGGCCATGTCGGCCGTGGCCAGCACGTCGGCGCGCGCGCCCTGCGCGAGCTGCGTGCGTAGCGTCGGGCTGCCGGCGAAGTTGAAGGTGATGTCGATGCCCGGGTGCGCCTGCCGGAATGCGGTCGCCTCAGCGTGGAACGCATCGGTCAGCGACGCCGCGGCGAATACGGTCAGCGTGCCGGAGCGCAGGCCCGCCCCGGGCGTCCCCGCCCCACCGGACTGCGCCTTCCCGCCGCACGCGCTCGCGATGATGCTTGCCCCGGCCACCAGCACGGCGGCGGCCAGGGTCAGACGCCCGATCTGCGGCATGCGTCACCCCTTCCGGCGGCCGGGGCCGGTTCTCCCGATGGTAGCGCGGCGTGACCGCGCGGGACACGGGCCAGATGGCCCGGGTGGACGGCCCATCGGCCCGCGCGGTTCCGCGCGCTACGCCGGCGGGCGTGGCGCCGTCCGCCGCCGCTCCAATTCCATGCGCACGTACGGATTCCGCTGGCGCTCCTGCCCGATCGTGGTCTGATCCATGTGCCCCGGCAGCACGATCGTATCGTCAGGGAGGGCCAGCAGGCGGTCGACGATGCTGCGCATCTCCTCGTCGTAATCGCCCCCCGGCAGGTCCGTGCGCCCGATCGAGCCCGCGAAGAGCGTATCGCCGCCAAACAGCACGCCGTTGGCGTAGAAGCATACGCTGCCCGGCGTGTGGCCGGGCGTGTGGATCACGCGCAGCTTCAGACCGTCGACGTCGACCTCGTCTCCATCGGCGAGCAGGGCGTCGGGTGGCGGCGGGTCCGCGATCTCCGCGCCCAGCCAGCGCCGCGCCGATGCGGCGGTCGAGGCGACGAGCGCGGCGTCGCCCGGATGCAGCAGGAACTTCGCGCCGGTGGCTTCGCGCACGGGCCCGACGCCCAGGACGTGGTCGATGTGCCCATGCGAGTTGGCGATCAACTTGATGGAGACGCCCATGTCGCGGGCCATCGCCAGCACCTCGCCTGGCTCGTCGCCCGGGTCGATGCAGATGGCCTCGCCCGTGCGCCGGCTGCCGATCACCCAGCAGTTCTCCTGAAACGCCCCGACGACGATGCCGCGGACGACGACCTCGCTGACGCCGGATTCTGTTTCCATGCCGAGAGTGTACGGAGTCTCTCTCCAGGGAGCGAGATCCGGCTCGTCCCGGCCGCGTACGGATCATGTCATGCGCCCTGCGGATAGGCCGCCCACAGACGATACTTGAACGGGCCAATCCACGCCTTGTGATCGCTGGATCCAGGCTCTACAATCACCCGATATTCCGCGCTGACCAGGGAAGTTCCGAGGGACGCATGACTTACGACACGCAAGACGCATCGCGCATGAAGCGCGTCCGCACCGAGCAGGCGATCCAGTTCGCCATGCAGAGCCGCTGGGACGACGCCATCACCGCCAACCGCGCGATCCTGACCGCCTTCCCCGAAGACGCCGAGGCGTACAACCGGTTGGGCAAGGCCCTCAGCGAGCGGGGCAAGATCAAGGAGGCACGCGAGGCCTACCAAAAGGCGCTTGAGCTCGAGCCGACGAACACCATCGCCCGCAAGAATCTGGAGCGGCTCGCGGCCGCCCGTGCCAAGGCCGAGCCCGATAAGGCGCACCAGGTCGATGCCAGCCTCTTCATCGAAGAGATGGGTAAGACCGGTGTGACCATCCTTGCTGGCGTCAACATGAAGATGCTCGCCACCCTCTCGGCCGGCGACGAGGTCGCCCTGAAGCCCGCCGGCTCGCGCCTCTCGGTCGAGACGATGGCTGGCGACTACATCTCCGACATCGAGCCGAAGCTGGCGATGCGCCTCTCGAAGCTGATGGACGGCGGCAACAAGTACGCAGCAGCCATCGCCGGGATTCGCGACAACAGCGTCCGCGTGATCATCAAGGAGACGTTCCAGCATCCGACGCAGGTGGGACGCCTCTCGTTCCCCGCGGGCAAGGCTGGCGAGGGCATCCGCCCGTACACCAAGGAGAGCATGGTCCGCTCCGACATGGACGAGGAGGACGAAGCCGTCGATGACACGGAGGAGTGGGAGGACGTGGACGCGGAGCCGGAGGCCGAGGTGGAACCGCGGGAGATGGGCCTGTTCGACGCCGCCCGCGCCGAAGAGCGCGACGACGGCGAGTTCGAGGAGTAGCGGCCGCGCCCATCCCGGTCCTCGCGAGCCGCGCCGGGCCGCTCCCTCGGCGCCGCCTGGAGGCCCCGGGCGGGAAGCCTGGTGATCGGAGCGCCCCCATGTCCCCACGCACCGGACCGAGGATCGGCGTCACCCGCTGGGAAGACGTGCCGGGCGAGGCCGTCGAGCGCTACTGGGGCCGCCTGCGCGAAGCCGGCGCCGAGGTCGTCGACCTGCGCGAAGACACCGCCGCCCGCATCGGCGAGATCGCCCCTACCCTCGATGCGCTGATGCTCACCGGCGGCGTCGACGTCGACCCCGGCCGCTATGGTGCGGCGCGGCACCCGAAGGTGCAGGAGACGCACCCGGCCCGCGACGAGATGGAGATCGCGTACCTGCAGGCCGCCCTGCGCCGTGAGCTGCCGGTTCTCGCTATCTGCCGCGGCCACCAGCTCCTCAACGTCGCCCTGGGCGGCACGCTCCTGCAGCACGTCGAAAGCGGCGAGCATCGCGCCGACTATCACGCCGAGGGCTTCCCCTCACGCTGGCACGACGTGCGGATCGAAGATGGCTCGATCCTGGCCGCGACCCTCGGGGCAACGCGCTTCGTCATCAATTCCCGCCACCACCAGGCCGTGCGCGCCGAAGACCTCGCGCCGGGCCTGCGGCCGGTGGCCTTCGCCGAAGACCACGGCGCTGACCTCATCGAGGGCGTCGTCAGCGAGCGGCACCGCTGGGTCGTCGGTGTCCAGTGGCACCCCGAACGGCTGGAGGAGCATCGCCCGGATTTCGCGCCCCGCATGCGCCCGCTGTTCGAGGCATTTGTGCGCGAGGCGCGCGCCGTGCGCGCGTAGCGTCTCACCCCGCCACGTGCGCCGCCACCAGCAGCTCCGCTGCCCGCTGGCCAGCCGCCGGGTCGCCGAACGCGTCCGCCACGATCTGCTGCACCTTCGATGGCACGAGCAGCAGCAGCGCTCCCGCGCACCAATTGCACGGGACGGTCGCGTCGCCGAGCGACAGCGTCTTCAGGTCGCCGCTCGGCACCTGCTTCAGCATCGCCAGCACCCCGGCCGACTGCCGCATGCTCAGGTCCGTCCCGATCGCCTGGCGGTAGGCGCGCCAGACCGACGGGACGCGAAGGAGCGAGCTGGGAGACGTCGCGTCGGCGATCAGCGCCCGGGCCACGCGCTGCTGGCGCAGGATGCGGTCGAGGTCCGACGAGCCCTGGCGGATGCGCCCGTACGCGACGGCCTGGTAGCCGTTGAGGTGCTGCCGGCCGGCAGGGAAGTACTGCGGCACGACGTGGATGTCGTCGTCGGAGTAGTTGGACTGACCGAACGCCTTCGGGTTGTCGATGGTCACGCCGCCCATGGCGCTGATCAACTTCTCGGCCCCGTACTGGTCCCAGGTGACGTAGTAGTCCACCTTGATCCCCAGGTTGTGCTCGATGGTGAGCATCAGCGCCTTTGGTGCTGCCGTCGGATGCTTCGCCGACCAGTCCCAGAAGTAGGCCGTGTTGACCCGGTCGCGCGTCCAACCACCGCCCTGCTTGGGCACCTGCATCATCGAGTCGCGCGGGATGCTCAGGAACACGGCCCGGTGCGCGTTCGGGTCGATACGCAGCAGCAGGATCGTGTCGGTGCGGCTGGGGCCGGTGTCCGTCGGCCGCCGGTCCAGCCCCGTCACCAGGACGATGAACGGGCGGTCCGGCAGCCCGAAGATCAGTGGCGCGCCGCCCGGAAAGGGCACGGAGAGCCGCGCCGATGCGACCGGGATCGGTTGCACCGCCGTGACCACCGCCGCGACGAGATACGCCACGGCCAGCAGGAGGATGTTCCGGAGCCAGTGAGAGCGCTTCTTCCGCCTCGGCGCCGGGATCGGAGGTGACGGGCGCGGGCCGCCCGGGACCGGCCGTTCCCGTAGCTGCCCGTAGGCTTCGATGTCTTCCATGACCCGGGCCATCATACCCGACGCTCGTTGGACGCCTCAGAATGAACATGAGGCGCGGGGACGATGCCCGGCCAGACGGCCCGTAGGGACGGGCCTGAGGGCAGGGCCCGGTACACTCACGCCATGAGGGTCGGCCAGGGGTTCGACGCGCACGCGTTCGCCGAGGGACGCCCGCTGATGCTCGGCGGCGTCGAGGTGCCGCACGCGCGCGGCCTCGCCGGCCACTCTGACGGCGATGCGCTGCTCCACGCGCTCATCGATGCCCTGCTGGGCGCCGCCGGCCTCGGCGACATCGGCGGCATGTTCCCGCCGTCCGACGAGCGCTGGCGGGGCGCCGCGAGCCTCGACCTGCTTGCGGCCGTCTTGCGGCGGGTGCGGGCGGCCGGCTTTCGCGTCGTCAACGTCGATGCCACGGTCGTCGCGGAAGCGCCACGGCTGGCGGCTCACGTCGATACGATGCGGGCGAGGATCGCGTCGGCGCTGGAGGTGGAGGTCGGGGCCGTCAGCGTCAAGCCGAAGACCTCCGATGGGCTGGGCTTCACGGGCCGCGGCGAAGGCATTGCCGCGTTCGCCGCCGTGTTGCTAGAGTAGATACGACGCGGCCGGATTCCGGCCCGGCACGAGGACACTGTGGCGATGCTCTCCTTCCGCGATCGCGCCATGCGCCCCACGACCCACGGGGCGTCGTGCTGTTGTCCGATGGGGCGATCCGCCTAGCGGACGCCCCGCCCAGCGCCGACAAGCCCCCGGACACCCATGCGAAGGAGGAGGACGCCGTCCTCATGTCTGTCCTAGAGTCGGTCAAGCGTGATATCAACGCGATCCTCGAGCGCGACCCCGCGGCGCGCGGCCGGCTCGAGGTCGTCGTCGCCTACCCCGGCTTCCACGCCCGCGAGCTGCACCGGCTCGCGCACACGCTGCATCGCCGCGGCGTGCCCGTCATTCCGCGTCTGCTCTCGAACGCGAGCCGCTTCCTGACCGGCATCGAGATCCACCCTGGCGCCCGCATCGGCGAGGGGCTGTTCATCGACCACGGCATGGGCGTCGTGATCGGGGAGACCGCGGAGATCGGGGACGACTGCCACATCCTGCAGGGTGTCACGCTCGGCGGCACCAGCATGCACCGCACGAAACGCCACCCGACGCTTGGCAACCGCGTCGTCGTGGGCGCCGGCGCCAAGCTCATCGGCGCCATCGAGATAGGCGACAACGCCCGCATCGGCGCCGGCTCCGTCGTCGTCACCAGCGTCCCCGCGAACGCGACGGTGGTCGGCGTCCCCGGCCACGTCGTCGCCGTCCACGACCCGGGAGGCGACACGATTGCGCGTCTGCCCGATCCCGAGTGGGACCGCATCGACGTGCTCGAGCGCCAGATCGAGCGCATGGACCGCGAGATGCGCACGCTCCAGCAGCGCCTCGACCGCGTCACCGCCGACGCCGCCAGCGACACCGGGGCGGCGCCCGGAGAGCCGCTCCACCTGCACCGCCGCCGCAGCGACGACGGCCCGCGGCCGCAAGATGGCGGCGACGCGCCGGTGGACGGCCCGGCCCCGGCCAGGAAGGCTGCCGGCGGTTGATCCGCGTTACCAACACGCTCACCCGCTCCCTCGAGGACTTCAAGCCGCAGGGCGACCCTGTAACGATGTACGTCTGCGGCATCACGCCCTACGACGAGTCGCACATCGGCCACGCCATGAGCTACGTCGTCTTCGACGTGCTCAAGCGCTACCTGCGCTGGCGCGGCTATCGCGTCAAGCACGTCCAGAACTTCACCGACATCGATGACCGCATCATCGAGCGTGCGAACCGCCTCGGCATCACGACCGGCGAGCTCGTCGAGAGGTACATCGCGAAGTACATGGACGACATGCGCGACCTGAACGTGCTGCCGGCCGACGAGTACCCGCGCGCCACGCGCGAGGTGCCGGGCATGATCCGCATCATCGAGGGCCTGATCGAGAAGGGGTACGCGTACCAGGCTCCCTCGCCGCAGAGCGAGTGGTCCGATGTGTACTATCGCGTCTCCGCGAAGGCCGACTACGGCAAGCTCTCGCACCGCACGCAGGAATCGCTGCTCGCGGGCGCCCGCGTCGAGTCCGGGGAGGAGAAGGAGAACGCCGCGGATTTCGCGCTCTGGAAGGGCGCCAAGGCCGGCGAGCCGTCGTGGGACAGCCCGTGGGGCAAGGGCCGGCCCGGCTGGCACATCGAGTGCTCGGCCATGTCCCTGCGCTACCTCGGCGAGCACATCGACATCCACGGCGGCGGCGAGGACCTGATCTTCCCCCACCACGAGAACGAGATCGCCCAGAGCGAGGCCTACACGGGTGTCGTGCCCTTCGTGCGCTACTGGCTGCACAACGCCTGGGTGAAGATGGGCGACGAGAAGATGAGCAAGTCGCTGGGCAACTTCATCACCATCCGCGACGGGCTCAACAAGGTCGGCGGCGACGGCCTCCGGCTCTGGATCCTGACCTCGCACTACCGGAAGCCGCTGACCTTCACGGAAGAGACGCTCGAGGCGGCGAAGAACGGGGCCGCGCGCCTGCGCACCGCCGCCCGCGCGTCGACAGGCGACGGCGACGGCGGCATCGCCCTCGCGGACGCGCGCGAGCGCTTCACCGCCGCGATGGACGATGACCTGAACACGCCACAGGCGCTCGCCGTGCTCTTCGACCTGGCGAAGGAGATCAACCGTGCGCGCGAAGGGGGCGGTGGCGTCCGCACCGCTCAGGCCCTCCTGCTGGAGCTGGCGGACGTCCTGGGCCTCCGCCTCGAGCAAAACGAGGAGCCGATCGCGGCGGCGCCGTTCATCGAGCTGCTGGTCCAGGTCCGCGGCGAGCTGCGCGCCGCGAAGCAGTGGCAGCTCGCCGACCGCGTCCGGGACGGCCTCGCCGCCCTGCACATCGCCCTTGAAGACGGCGCGCAGGGCACTACCTGGAAGCTCGACGCCTGAGCGCCGCGCGACCCGCGCGGGGCAAGGGGGCCGGCGGGCATGCCGTGCGACCGTGGGGAAAGGGCCGCGCCACGAGGGTTCGTATGTGGGCGTTGGCGCGGGGCTCGCGGCCTCTTGCTGATTGACTTTTTGGCTCCGGCGGCGTAGCCTGAGGGTGACAACTGCATAGAGCCGAACCCGCCCGAATTCGGGCGGGGCGGGGGAACCAACGACCCGGGGTGAATCGCGCGGCGACGCGCGTAGGCGAACTCCTTCGAGCCGAACCCGTCAGCTAACCCCGCAGGCATAAAGAGGAGGGTGAAACCGGCTGAAGGTTCGCGCCTTCGGCCGTTTTTGTCCTCAGCGTACGTAGCCTTCGGAGGTCGCGGTGGCCATCGACTACAGCCGCAGGAAGCAGGTCCGCAAGGGGGTCACGAAGGGCCAGTACGAAGCGATTACCGAGGCGATGCGGCTCATCGTCGAAGAGGACCGGGAACGCGGCATCGACAGCCATTCCGAGTTTGTCTGCGCCGCCTGCGCCCGTCCCCGCACGATGGTCGGCTCCGTCGAGTACGACGGTCTGCGCCTCTGCAACGACTGCGCGACCGCGTTCGAGGTCGCGCGCGTGGACCACACGGCAGGTAGCTGCGCTGAGTTCGTGTCGGCGCGCGCGGCCGGCCGGAACTGACGATCGACTGTCAGGACAGCCTCCTCCTCCAACGGCAAGGGCCGCCGAGCAATCGGCGGTCTCTTGCCATCCGGGGGCCGCTGCTGGAGCGGTGACCTAGGAGCTCAGGATGCTGATGCCGGTGATGCGTGTGCCTGCCGGCGGGTTCTGCTGCGCCAGCGGGTCGCGCGGCGGCAGCTTCGACAGCACGTCCAGGCCCGAGAGCACCTTGCCGAACACGGTGTACTGCCCGTCGAACGTGGGTTCGGGTGTCGTCGTGATGAAGAACTGGCTCCCGTTGTTCGGCTGACCGGCCCCGGGTGGCCGCGCCGCCGCGAGCACGCCGGCGCTGTCGAAGCTCGATGCCAGCGCCGGTGTTTGCTCCAGAGGCAGCGTGTACCCGGGCCCGCCCGTGCCAAGTCCGGTCGGGTCGCCCGCCTGCACGAAGTGCACGGTGCCCTGCTTGTCCGCGATCACGCGGTAGAACGTGTTCCCGTTGTAGAACCCCTGCTGGGCGAGGAAGACGAAGTTGTTGACAAGCTCCGGTGCCTGCTTCGGGAACAGCTCGACCTTTACGTCGCCCTTGTCCGTCTTGATGACGGCGGTGTAGGTCTTGTTGAGGTCGATGCTCATCGGCGGCGGCGCCGCATACTGCTTGATAGCCGAGGCCGCACCGGTCGTGCTCGTCGCGCCCGCCTCCGGCGTCGTCCGGATCACGGGCTGGCCACGCGGGCTGCTGCTGGTCGGGGTGTTGTTGCGCAGGAGCGCGGTGAAGCCGATGCTCCCGATCATGACGACGGCGCCGATCACGGCGAAGAGCTTGTAGTTGTGGAAGACCCGGAAGAAGCCCTTGGGCCGCAGGTCGAGCGGCGCTGCGGACTCGCCCTCGCGGTAGACCTTCGTGCGGCGTTTACGCTGCACCAGTTGCTTCTTGCGTGGCATACGGCCTGTCTCTCTCCGGTGGTGGGTCGTACTGCATCATAGCATCCGCTTCCGAAGCCGCGGAAGCAGCCCTACACGGGGAACGCGCGGCGCCGGGCTCCTGTTGCAGGCGCGCGCGGCCCGGCGGGAGGCGACGTTTACCGGCGCGCACGTCCGTCGTATAGTGTTGGCACGCCCCCGTAGCTCAGTGGATAGAGCGCCAGCCTCCGGAGCTGGAAGCACAGGTTCGAGTCCTGTCGGGGGTACCATACCTCCACGGTTCTGTCAGACCTCAAGATCCGGACACCTAAGGGCCGTCGTGAGTCGGGCGGGTTCGCATCGCCACGCCTACGCTGCAAATCTGACCCAACCGTCGCGTTCGCATTCTAGCCATTTGGCGGCGGGAAACCCGCTGATCGGGCCTTGGCAATCAGCACTCTGGGGCTCAACGTCCGGGTATGAGACCCGGCATCCGTCGCACGATCAAGGGCGCCGTGGCCCTGCTCGCCGTCTCCGGCGGGCTGCTCGCGGGCGCCTGTCTGAATGGCCGCGTTGACGGCTCCGTCCGCCTGAACGACCGGGTGGACGTGGCCGCGCTGCGTCCCTCGCCCGAGGCCACGCGGGCCGACGGTACCCTGCGCATCGCGATTGCGGGGATCATGTCGCCATCCCGGACGCTGGTCGCCTACGACCAGCTCGTGAGCTACCTCCAGACGCGCCTCGGCATGCGCGTGGTGGTCGACCAGGGTTCGAGCTACGCCGAGGTCAATGAACTGCTGCGGACGGGCCAGGCCGACGTCGCGTTCATCTGTTCGCGCGCGTATGTGGAAGGCCACACCCAGTTCGGCCTCCAGCTCCTGCTGGCGCCCGAGGTGCAAGGCAAGCTCACGTACGAGTCCTACCTCATCGTGCCGTCGGACAGCGCGGCGACGTCGCTTGCGGACCTCCGCGGGAAGCGGTTCGCGTTCTCCGACCCGCTTTCGAACTCCGGCCGGCTGGCTGCGGAGTACCAGGTGTACCTCGCCGGTGAAACGCCGGACACCTTCTTCGGGAGCCACGAGTACACCGGGAGTCACGACAACTCGATCCTCGCTGTCGCCGACCACATCTTCGATGGCGCGGCGGTCGACAGCCTGGTCTATCAATACGTCGTGGCGCGAAGCCCGGACGTCGGCCGGAGGACGAAGGTGATCGCGGAGTGGGGCCCGTACGGCATGCCCCCTGTCGTGAGTTCTCCGCTCCTGCCGCCCACGCTGCGGGATCGGGTGCGGGGCGCGCTCCAGACGATGGACCAGTCGACGGATGGGCGCGTCGCGCTGGCCGCCCTCGGCATCGGCCGGTTCGTGCCGATCGACGATCATGCGTACGACTCGATCCGTTCCATGCTCGCGGCGCTCCGCGAGGCGGGGCGATGATCGCGCGCATGCGGCGGCGGCTCTGGCAGGTGGCGGGCGCGGTCAGCGTGCGCTGGAAGATCATGGGCATCGTCATCGCCGTGGTCGCCATCCTGGGGAGTGCGGTGACCTACCAGCTTGTGATGGCCGACGTACAGTCCATGCGGGCACAGATCGGAGAGAAGGGGCTCGCGATGTCGAAGGCGCTGGCGGCGCGCGGCGCCGACCTCGTGCTCACGAACCAACGGTACGCGCTCTACGAGCTGGCGACGGAAATCCAGCAGAGCGACCGCGACGTGCGCTATGTGTACATCACCGACCCGGCGGGCAAGCCGATCGTGCAGACCTTTGGTGCGGGGTTTCCGCGCGGCCTGCTCGCGCTGCCCACGCCGGATCCCGGCGCCCCCCAGGCGGTGCGACGGCTCTCCACCGAGGAAGGCGTCGTGCAGGACGTGGCCGTGCCGATCCTTGGCGGGCGTGGCGGCTTCGCGCACGTGGGCATGTCGGAAGCACGTGTGCAAGGCCACGTCAACAAGGACATCTGGACGAGCCTGGCGATCATGGCCGGCATGGTGCTCGTGGGCGGCGCCGGCGCCTTCGGCCTCGCGACCGTGCTGACGCGCCCCGTCGGAAAGCTCGTCGAGGCGACGGAAGCGGTGGGCCGCGGCGAGTTCGATACGGTGGCGCCGGTCTGGGCCACGGACGAGATCGGCCGGCTGGGGATCGCCTTCAACGCGATGACCTCACAGCTACGCGAGTCAGCGGAGACGCTGCTGGAACGGAACCGCCACCTGGAGGCGCTCAACGCGGTCGCCTCGGTGACGAACCGATCGCTGGACGTCTCGGCGGTCCTGGAAGCGGCGCTCGACGAGGTGTTGGAGGTGTCGGCAGCCGGGGCGGGATGGATCCTCCTGCTGAGCCATGACGCTGGCCCGCCAGACGGCCCGTACGAGTTCCAGGTCGTCGCGCGGCGCGGCGTCGAGTCGGGCGGGCCCCCGGGCGCGTTGCTCCGCCAACCAGCGCCGTGCCCGTGCTCGGTCGATGCCATGAACCCGGGCGATCCGGCGGAGGTACGTGTCGGATGTCCGCTCGCCGGACAACTGATCCCTCGGGACGCGGAGGGATCGGAGATCGTCTGCGTGCCGCTTCGGTCACGAGGGGTGCCGGTAGGCGTGCTGAACCTCCTGTACCCGAGCCCTGTCGCGCTGAGCGAGCGGGAGCGGCGCCTCCTGCTTGCGATCGGCGACCAGGTGGGCGTGGCGATCGAGAACGCACGGCTGCTGGCAGAGCTCCGGGAGAAGGAGATCGTACGCGGGCAGTTGCTCCAGCAGGTCATCGGCGCCCAGGAGGACGAGCGCAAGCGGATCGCCAGGGAGCTCCACGACGAGACCGGCCAGTCGCTGACCTCGGTGTCAGTGATGCTCAAGAGCCTGGAGAGCATGACCCCGCCGGGCGAGCTGCGCGCACGTGTGTCGGAGATCCGGGCGGTGGCGGCCAACGCGGTCGAGGACCTGCACAGCCTGGCGTTTGAGCTGCGGCCGAGCGTGCTCGATGACGCCGGCCTCGCGCCGGCCATCGAGCGCTACGCCCGTGACTTCTCGGAGCGGCACGGGATCGCGCTGGACGTGCACATGAGTGGCATCCACGGTCGCCTGCCCGCATCGGTGGAGACCGCACTGTACCGGATTACGCAGGAGGCGCTGACGAACGTCGCGCGGCACGCCCACGCGACGCATGCGTCGCTCGTCATCGAGCGCCGCAACGGCTCGGTGCTGCTGCTGATCGAGGACGACGGGCGCGGGTTCACGCGGAAGCCGGCGGGTGGGGATGGGCGCGAGCACCTGGGCATCCACGGGATGGAGGAGCGCGCCGCGCTGGTGGGTGGCACGCTGACCATCGAGACAGAGGACGGCGCTGGCACATCGGTCTACGTGGATGTGCCCGCGGGAGAGGAAGCCAGGGACCCATGAGCAAGATCCGGATCGTTCTCGCGGATGACCACGCCGTGCTGCGGGCGGGCCTGAAGCTGCTGCTCGGCTCCGAGCCGGACATCGAGATTTCGGGGGAGGCGGCCAGCGGGGAGGAGGCGCTGGCGCGCGCGGCGGAGCTGCGGCCAGACGTCGTGGTGATGGACCTCCGCATGAGCGATGCGCAACTGGACGGCCTCGAAGCGACCCGCGCCATCAGCGCCCTGCCGGACGCCCCGAGGGTGCTCGTGCTTTCGATGTACGACGACCCGGCGTTCATGGACCAGGCGCTCGCCGCGGGGGCCGCCGGGTACGCGCGAAAGCGCGACGCGGATACGGAGCTCCTCTCCGCTATCCGGGCGGTCGCGCGGGGCGAGGCGTACCTGGCGCCGGCGTTGACGACGGTGATGCTCCGTCGCATCGCCGCGCAGGAGGCTGGCGAGCGGCCGGCGGCGGGCGAGCTGAGCGCGCGGGAGCTGGAGGTGCTCCGGCACCTGGCGCTGGGCTACAACCACCGCCAGATCGCCGAGACGCTCGGCCTCAGCGTGAAGACCGTGGAAACCTACAAGGCGCGCGTGATGGAGAAGCTGGGCGTCCATGGCCGCGCGGGGCTCGTGCGGTATGCGCTGGCGCACGGCCTGCTGACCGACGAGAGCTGAGCGACACGGGCCGCGGCCTCAGGACACGCCTTCGAGACGCAGGCGTTCGCCGCGCGGCGATGGCCATTCGGCGGGAGGCGTAGGCAGCCTGGCCCGCACCTCTTGCACGTTTTCCTGACAGGGATGCGGGGCATTCCCCCACATTGCCTGACGGCTCCAGTCGTGAGCGGTGAACGACGCGCTGTCAGGTGGCGCGCCGCCGGCGGACGGGCGCTTCCGACGCCCCGCATGTGGCAGGCCGAACTCACGACCAACGGCCACGCGCCCACCGGGCCATCCGGCCATCACGAGCGCACGTTCCACGATCGAGACTGGGTGGGTGGACCGCGGGAACCGTAAGGGCCTTCGGACACGTACGCCCGGCCCGCGCGATTCGCGGTCGGAGGTGGGAGCACGTCACGCTCATCGCCATTCGAGGAGGCGTCCGCGCTGGTCGGTGTCCGCGGTGCACAGCCGGAGCCGTACTGCCCGTACTTCCGCCACGCCGTGGAGCTCATCGGCCGGCGCTGGACGGGCGCGATCCTGCGCGCGCTGCAGGCGGATGTCCGTCACTTCAGCGCGCTCGTCGGCACCATCCCCGGCCTGAGCGACCGTATGCTCTCGGAGCGCCTGCGGGAGCTCGAGGCCGAAGGGCTCGTCCAGCGACAGGTCATCCCGGAGATGCCCGTGCGCGTCGAGTACGGCCTGACGGCAAAGGGGCGCGCGCTGGGCGAGGTGTTCGCGGCGATCAGCGCCTGGGCCGCCGCATGGCATGACGACGCGCCGTTCGCTGCCGAAGCTACCGGCCCGCTTGACACGACGCGCCTGACCGGTCACGCGGCTCTTCCGCTCGCACCGGCCAGACGGCACGAGAAAGTGGAAACCAGCGGCGGGTGTGGGTAAGGCATCCGGCCGTGGCAGCGTGCGCGGCGCACCGACGAGACTGGTCGGGTAAGGGACCGCGACGCGTGCAAGCAGTTGGGTTCAGGGCCCCGGATCCCGGGCAGGCGCTGCAGTGAGGACAGTCTGGAGTGGAGAATTGCAGCCGGCCGTACTCAATACGCCTCATCGCTCCCCTGATGCGCCTCCCACAACGCCTGCGCGACCGGCGCTTCTGGGAAATCCAGTTGTTGGTGCTGGTGGCGGCTGCGCCCCACTACATCATCGAGTTGGTCGGGTTCACCGAGCCCTTAGAGACCTTAGACGGCCTCGCCATCACACTGAACGTCATCCCGCTGCTCTACGCCGCCATCGCCTTCGGCTGGGAAGGCGCGTTCCTGACTGGCCTCTTGATCAGCGCCGTTGTTTCGCCGGGGATCGCGGTCTGGCACCACTCTAGCCTCCACTGGATCGGCGAGGTTGGCCAATTGATGGTCGTGCTGCCGATGGGGCTGCTGGTTGCCTGGCGCGTTGACCGCGAGGCGCGGCAGCGGCAGCGAGCGGAGCAGACCAGCGCGGGCCTGCGGCTGCTCAACGAAGCAGGGGTGCTCCTTGGCCAGACGATCGAGCTGGAAGAGCGGTTACCTGCCGTCTTGCGGCGGCTGCGGGAGGGGCTCGCGGTGGAAGCGATCTGGCTGTCGCTGGAGCCGGAGTCAGCGGACCAGGCTGGCATGCTCATCGTGGAGCCGCTGCAGAAGGAGTCGTCGGTCAGGGCCCTCCCGCCCGATATCCTCCAGCCAGGCGCCGCGAGCAGCGAAGCCGCTTGTCGCCGGGAGCGAGTCGTTACGGTTCCCCTGATGACGGAAGGACGAGTCCTGGGGTCGCTGGGGATGATGGCCCCCGAAGGTCGCGATCCCACGCCCGAGCAACTCGACCTGCTGGCGACGGCGGCGCAGGAGGTTCGCGTGGCTATCGAGAACGCGACGTTGTACCGAGAGCGGCAGGAGAGCCTCGAGTCCTATGCGCGGCAGGTGACGCAGGCGCAGGAGGAGGAGCGCCTGCGTATCGCCCGTGAGCTGCACGATGAAACCGCCCAGGAACTGGTGCACCTCGTGCGCAAGCTGGAGGGGATCGCAGCATTCGCCGACCGCACCCCGACCTGGTACCAGCACGACTTGCTGCGATGGGCCCGGGAGACCCTGCGATCGGTCCGTCGCTTCAGCCGGGATCTCCGTCCATCCGTGCTGGATGATCTCGGGCTGGTGCCGGCCATCGAGCTAGCCCTGGAGGGTGCGAATGGAAGCCTCGCCGGGGGCGCACGGCTGAGCGTAACGGGCCGACCGCGGCGTCTTGACTCGGCGGTGGAGATTGCGCTCTTCCGCATCGCTCAGGAAGCCTTGCACAACGTGGAGAAGCACGCTGCGGCTACCTCCGCGACGGTCGAACTGCGGTTCGCGGACGATGCTGTCCGACTCGCGGTCAGCGATGACGGTCGCGGTTACGATTTCCCCGGGAACGTGTCGGAGTTGGCTCGCGCTGGCAAGCTGGGCGTCCTGGGGATGAAGGAGCGAGCGGAGCTTATCGGCGGGGTGTTTGCGGTGCGCTCTACTCAGGGCGGAGGGTGCCAAGTGACGGTGGAAGTGCATGAGCAGGTGCAAGGTGGGCGCTCCCGTGGCCCCGACATCCGTTGAGCATCAGTCTGCCTTCTTCCAGTCAGAACGTGCGTCGGCATCCCCTGGCGGGACGCCGCGCGAATATGGTGACGTTGCGCGGGTCAGGCGGCAGCCGCCCAACTAACTCCGCGGTCGCTCCTCCCGGTCGTCGGCGAATCTTCGCCGCTGCCTGGCCGTAGGCGCCCGCGAGCGCGGCAAGGTCGAGCACGTTCACGACCCCGTCCATGTTGACGTCGGCCGGCTTGATCGCGCAGTAGCTGGAACGAAATCGCGACGCGCTGATCAGGCGCACAACATCCGTCTCCCGTACCGCACGCGTTCACCGTGCACCGGCGGCGCGCCGGCGCAACCCCGCCGCGACGGCCTTTGGCTGCGGGGCCGTGTGGCAGGCGAGGCACCGTCCGCCCGTCCCGCGCGGCGCGCGGGTTTCCCTGACAACGTGGGCGCGTGTTGCCGAAACGCCTGACGGCCTCAGCGCGAGAGGACTGTAAATCACCACATAACGCGCGGATCGCCGCCAACGCCCTCCGCCCATCTCGCCGCAGACGGCAGGCGAAAGTGGGGATCAACGGAGGGCTGCAGCGCAGCCATCCGGCCGTGGCAGCGTGCGCGCCGCACCGGCGAGACTGGCCCGGAAGGGACAGCGACGCAGGAGAGGAGGCGCGTAATGCCCGACGAGGAACTGGCCGTCAAGAGCGCCCCGCCCCCGGGGGCGAGACGACTGTCACGGCGCCGGATGCTCGTGCTGGGCGGGCTCGGCGGCTCGGGGGCCGTGGCGGCACTGCTCACGCGCGGCGTCGAGGCCGCGGACCCGCCGGCGCCTTCCGCGCCGGCCACCACGAAGGCACTGGCGCCCGTGCCCGGCGACCGGACGAGCGTCCTGATCCGCATGCAGGACGACCTCCAGCGCGCGATGGCGAAGCCCATCGAACAGCGCAAGTGGACGATGGTGCTCGACCTGACGCGCTGCATCGGCTGCTCCGCCTGTACGGTCGCCTGCAAGGCCGAGAACAACCTCCCGCCCGGCGTCGTGTACCGGCCGGTGCTGGAGGAGGAGATCGGCACCTACCCGAACGTCCGCGCGCGCTTCACGCCGCGGCCGTGCATGCAGTGCGATGAGCCGCCCTGCGTGCCGGTCTGCCCGGTGGCCGCGACCTACAAGCGCCCGGACGGCATCGTCGAGATCGACTACGACCGCTGCATCGGCTGCCGCTACTGCATCGCGGCCTGTCCATACAGCGCGCGCACGTTCGACTTCGGGCTGTTCTACACGTCCAGCGCGCCCGAGAAGGCGCCGTACGAGCGTGAGCCCTCGCACGAGTACGGGCGGTCGTGGACGCGCAAGGGAGACAGCTCGCCGATCGGCAACGTGCGGAAGTGTCACTTCTGCATCCAGCGCCTTGAGGCCGGCATGCTGCCTGCCTGCACGACGACGTGCGTGGGGGTGGCGACGTTCTTCGGGGACCAGAACGACCCGCAGAGCCTGGTATCGGAACTGATCGCGTCGCCGCGCGCGCAGCGGCTCAAGGAAGACCTCGGCACGAAGCCCAAAGTCTACTACCTGATGTGAGGTGATCGATGCAAGCGACGATGCCACAATCACGACCGTCACGGCCGTCGCTCGGGTTGTCCATCGCGGGCGTCGTCTGGGTCGCCGCGTTGGGACTCGGGCTGGTGGGCGTGGTCTTGCGCCTGGCGACGGGCGAAGTACACGCGGGCTACGGGAGCTACATCCCGTGGGGCCTCTGGGTGGCCGCCTACGTGTACTTCATCGGCCTCTCCGCGGGGGCGTTCCTCATCTCGGCCCTGGTGTACGTAGCCGGTGTGAAGCGCCTGGAACGCATCGGTAAGCTGGCGCTCTTCACGGCGCTGGTGACGCTCTTCATGGCGCTGATCACCATCTGGTTCGACATCGGCCACATGGAGCGCTTCTGGGAGGTCTACGTCTACGGCAATCCGTCTTCGATGATGGCGTGGATGGTCTGGCTGTACACGGCGTACTTCCTGCTGATCATCGCCGAGAACTGGTTCGCGCTGCGCGCGGATCTGGCCGCAATGTCGCGGCAGGGCGGCCTCCGCGGCGTGGTCGGGCGAACGTTGACCTTCGGCCGGACGGACGTGGGCGACGAGGCGGTCCAGCGCGACCGAGGGACGCTCCGCGTGCTGGGCACGATCGGCGTTCCGTTGGCGATCGCCTTTCACGGCGGCGTGGGCGCGCTGTTCGGCGTGATCGCCGCGCGACCGTTCTGGAACTCGCCGATCTTCCCGATCGCGTTCATCGTCGGGGCGCTGGCGTCAGGAGGCGCGCTGATCACCTTCGTGACGGCGTTCTTCTGGCCGGACCGCGGCACGCAGGAGCACCGCGACCTGGTGTCGTTCCTCGGGCGCATGGTGCTGGCGCTGCTGGCGCTCTACCTGCTGCTCGAGTGGGCGGAGTTCAGCGTGGGGCTGTACGGTCAGGTGCCCTCGGAATCGGACCCCTACCGCCAGATCATGACCGGGCCGTACTGGTACGTATTCTGGTTTGTACACGTCCTCGTTGGCGCGCTCGTGCCGCTGGCGGTGCTGCTGTTGAGGCCCCGGTCGATGCGTTGGGTCGGTGCCGCCTGCGGGTTGATCG
Source organism: Chloroflexota bacterium (assembly GCA_028872875.1). GTDB lineage: Bacteria > Chloroflexota > Dehalococcoidia > DSTF01 > JACRBR01 > JADMII01. Next base: position 22,424 of record JAGWOC010000027.1, read on the forward strand.
CCGCGGCATTCATCGCGGTGCGCCTGAACGTCGTGATCCCCGGGCTGATCATCCCCGAGCTGAAGGGACTGAACACGGCGTACGTGGAGCCGCACCTGAGCTTCACGTACTTCCCGAGCCTGATGGAGTGGCTGGTGCTGCTCTTTGTGGTCGCCATCGGCGTGGGCATCTTCTACGCGGGGAACAAGCTCCTGCCGCTCGCGACCGGTGATGAGAGTGAGGTGCAGCGATGAAGGACAAGAACATCACGGTCCCGGACAGCGGCGCAGACACCGGCCTCACACGGCGGGACTTTGTGAAGGCGGGCGCGTTCCTTGGCGGCGTATCGGTGCTGGCATCGCAGGTGCCCTGGCTGATGCGCGCCGGGCGCGATGGCGGCGGGCTGCGGTACCTGCGGCCGACCGAGGTCTACCCGCTGGCGCAGCCGGAGAACATCATCTACTCGGTGTGTCTCCAGTGCAACACGCAGTGCACGATCAAGGCGAAGCAGACGCAGGGGATCGCCGTCAAGCTCGACGGGAATCCGTACAGCCCCTTCAACCTGCTCCCGCAGATCGACTACGCCACGCCGCCCGCCGATGCGGCACGCGTGGACGGCAAGGTGTGCCCGAAAGGCCAGTCGGGCGTCCAGTCGCAGTATGACCCGTACCGCATCCGCAAGGTGCTCAAGCGCGCCGGGCCGCGCGGCTCCGGCAAGTGGAAGACCATCCCATTCGACCAGGCGGTCGCCGAAATCGTGAGCGGTGGCAAGCTCTTTTCCGACATCGGGGAAGACCGGCAGGTCATGGGGCTCAAGGACGTGTTCGTCCTGCGTGACGCCGCGGTGGCCAAGGCGATGTCGGCCGACGTCGCGGAGATCCAGTCCGGGAAGATGACGGTGGCGGCGTTCAAGACGAAGCACCGTGACCACCTGGACGTCCTCATCGACCCGGATCACCCGGACCTGGGGCCGAAGAACAACCAGTTCGTGTTCATGGCGGGGCGCATCGAGCCGAGCAGAGATACCTTCGCCCAGCGCTTCACCACGGGAGGCCTGGGGTCGGTGAACTGGTACAACCACACGTCGATCTGCGAGCTGAGCCACCACATCGCGTACCTCTGGTCGACGGCCCAGTACACCAAGGGAAAGTGGGCGCCTGGAGTGGCGCACTGCAAGCCCAACTACGCGGAGTCGGAGTTCGTCATCTTCTGGGGCACCGGCGCGTTCGAGGCGAACTTCGGCCCGACGCCGATGGCAGAGCAGGTGACGGCCGGGCTCGCCAGCGGGCGGCTCAAGATCGCCGTGGTCGACCCGAGGCTGTCGAAGACGGCCGCCAAGGCGTGGCGCTGGCTGCCCGCGGCGTCGGGCGGCGACCTGCCGCTGGCGCTCGGCATGATCCGCTGGATCTTCGACAACCAGCGGTACGACGCGCACTTCCTCGGCGCCGCCAACAAGGCGGCGGCGACGGCGCTCGGCGAGCCGAGCTGGACCGGCGCCTCGTGGCTCGTGCGGCTCGATGCCGCGGGCACACCCGGGCGCTTCCTGCGCGCCGCGGACGCGGGCCTTGCACCGCCGGCGGGCGTGGCGGCTGCGGACGCGTTCGTCGTGAGCCAGGGCGGCAAGCTCGTCGCCGTCGACCCGTACGACGAGAAGGCCGCGGTGGTGGGAGACCTCTTCGCGGAGATGGACACGCCCGCAGGCCAGGCGAAGACCGCGCTGGCGCTCCTGCGCGACGCCGCCGCCGAGCGGACCGTGGAGGAATGGAGCAAGCTGGCCGGCGTGCCCGCCACGCACGTCACCGACGTGGCGAACGAGTTCACGAGCCACGGCAAGCGCGCGGCGATCGACTTCTACCGGGGCGTCGTCGCGCACACGAACGGGTTCCACGCGGCGCAGGCACTGATCGCGCTGAACCTGCTCATTGGCAACCCGGACTGGAAGGGCGGACTCTCCGCCGGCGGCGGCGCCTGGAACGCGATGGGTGGCAAGAAGTGGCAGCCGTTCGACCTCGGCACGCACCCCGGGAAGCTTGCGGCGTTCGGCGTGAAGCTGACGCGCGAGGGATCCTCGTACGACCATTCGACGCTGTTCTCGACCTACCCGGCGCAGCGGCCATGGTTCCCGCTCACCTCCAACATCTACCACGAGGTGATCCCGGCAGCCGGAGCGAAGTACCCGTATCCCATCAAGATCCTCTGGCTGCACATGGGGAACCCGTTCCTGCTCGCCCCTGCCGGTAGCGCGCAGATCCCGATCGCCCGCGACCTCGACGCGATCCCGCTGCTCATCGCGACGGACATCGTCGTCGGCGACTCCACGATGTACGCGGACTACCTGTTCCCGGATACCTCGTACATGGAACGCTGGGCAGCGCTCGGCCCGCCGCCGAGCGTCGTCACCAAGACCTCCCTGGTACGCCAGCCGGCGGCGCCGCCGGTGCCGGAGACCGTGACAGTGGACGGCGAGCCCATGCCCATCTCGATGGAGGCGGTGATGATCGCCGCGGCCAAGCGGCTGGGCGCGACCGGCTTCGGCGCCGGCGCACTGGGCAGCGGCTGGGCGCTGAACCGGCCCGAGGACTTCTACCTCAAGCTGGCGGCGAACGTCGCAGCCGGCGATTCCGCCACGGATGCCGTGCCCGACGCCTCGGACGCCGACCTGGCGCTCTTCAGGGCGGCGCGGCGTCATCTGCCCGCGGCGGTCTTCGACGAGGCGAAGTGGACGCGGGCCGTGGGCGCGGACAACTGGCGCCGCACGGTCTACGTGCTCGCCCGCGGCGGGCGCTTCGAGGCGGCGTCGAAGGCGTACGCCGGGGCGCTCCTGGGGCACCGCTTCGGCAAGCTCTGGAGTGTGTACTCAGAGCCGGTCGGGACGACGCGCGACAGCATGACCGGCCAGGCCTTCGCCGGCGTGCCGCGGTACCAGCCGCTGCAGGACAGCCTCGGCAAGCCGCTGGCGAGCGACGGCTATCCCTTCGACATGCTCTCCTTCAAGGAGATCTTCGGCGCCAAGCGGACGGTCTCGAACTACTGGTCGCAGTTGGCGCTGCTGCCGGAGAACTTCGTGCTGATCGCCAAGTCCGATGCCGCGCGCCTGCGGCTCAGCGACGGCGACAGGGTGAGGATCGTCTCGCCCAGCAACCCGGAAGGAGCCTTCGACCTGGGCGCGCTCGGCAAGCGCTCGATCGAGGGAAAGGTGCGCGCCATCGAGGGGCTGCGCCCCGGCACGATCGAGGTCTCGCTGTCGTACGGGCACTGGGGGTACGGCGGCTCCGACGTCGTGGTGGACGGCAGCACGGTGCGCGACGACGCGCGCCGGACCACGGGCCTCTGCACGAACGCGGTGCTCTTGCTCGACCCGGCGATGAAGACGACGCCGCTGACCGACCCGATTGGCGGCAGCGCGAGCTTCTTCGACACGAAGGTCAAGCTGCAGAAGGTGTGAGACAGCCGACACGTGCGGGACACGATCGCCCAAGTCGTGCGTCCGCCAGGCAGCGGGGCGGCCTCCGTGCCATCACGATGAGGTCGGTGCGGGAAGGCTCGGCGGTCGCGTACGTGGCAAAGGCTCCCTGCGAGCCCTTCCCGGGCCCGTCGGGAGCCTCTGCGCCGCTCCATGCGATCCCTATTCCGTTTCGTTGCGGCGCGTTGGCGGGCGTTCTACGCCGCCCCCCGGATTAGCTCCTCAGGTGCAAACCATCCCGGCCGGGTGACAATTACGGTTCGGCCCCTGTCGGGGGTACCACGCGTCCCGGCGCCGGGCGCTGGCCGGCCGTCAGGCGCCGCGGAGCGACGGGATCGAGGAGGCGTCGGCGACCGCGAGACCGGAGCGCGCGAGCCCCTGCGCCTGCGCCCCTGTCGCCTCGAAGCCCGTGCCGACGGTGCCGCCCTCGAGGAAGCGTGCGTAGATCCCCTCGACGATCACCGCCAGCTTGAAGTACGCCAGCACGATGTAGAAGTCCAGGTTCGCCAGGTCGCGGCCGCTCTTCGCGGCGTAGCGCGCGATCGCCTCCTCGCGCTTCAGGAAGGCCGGCAGCGCGGTCACCGCGCCCGAGATCCCCTGCGCCGTCCCCTCGCCCTCGGCCGGTGCCCAGTACATGTACTGCATGCCGACATCGGCCAGCGGGTCGCCGAGCGTCGCCATCTCCCAGTCGAGGACCGCCGCGATGTGACCGTCGGGGCCGATCACGCAGTTGTCGAGGCGGTAGTCGCCGTGCACGATCGCCGCGCCCGACTCCGGGGGGATCCACGCGTTCAGCCGCCGCGCCAGCTCCTCCAGCTCGGGCACGTCGCGCGTGCGGTGCTGCTCGATCTGGCCGGTGAAGCGCCGCACCTGCCGCTCGATGAACCCCTGCGGCTTGCCGAAGTCCGCGAGCCCGACCGACGCAGGGTCGATGGCGTGCAGCAGCACCAGCGTGTCCACCAGCTCCTCGCCCAGGCGCCGCTGTGTCGCCGCGTCGTAGCGGCTCGCGACCAGAGCGGCGTCCGTCGGGACGAGCCCCTCCACGTACTCCATGATGTAGAACGGCGCGTCGTTGACGGAGACGTCCTCGCACAGGGCGATCGCGTCGGGCACCGGCACCGGCGTCGGCGCGAGGGCGGAGATGACGCGGAACTCTCGCTTCATGTCGTGTGCCGTCGGCATCACGTGCGACAGCGGCGGCCGGCGCAGCACCCACGACCGGTCGCCCGCGGAGAGCCGGTAGGTGATGTTCGACCGCCCGTGGCCGATCACCTCCGCCTCCAGCCGTTCGACCGGCGCCACGTGCTCGCGGAACCACGGCAGCAGGCGCGCGACGTCGATCCCCTTCGGGGCCACGTCGCTCATGTCTGCCTCCCGCCGTCCAGCCGCTGGGCGCGTCTCACAGGGGAGACCCTACGCCACAGCGAAGCTGACCGCAACGCGGGCGAGCGAGGCGCCGGACCGGCGCCCGGCGGCCGCTATCCGCGGACGAGCAGGACCGGCAGGTTCGTCTCGTGCAGCACCTGCTCGGCGACGCTGCCGAACATCAGCCTTCCGATCCCACGCCGCGAGTGCGTGGACATGGCGATCGCGTCGACGCCCAGCTCCCTCGCCGCGGCGACGATCTGGCGCGCCGGCTGCCCCTGCCGCACCGTCGTGTGCACGGCCGCGCCCGTCCCGGCGAGCTGCGCCGCCACCCGCTCCAGGTAGGACTGCGCTTGCTCCAGGAAGAGCGAGCGGATCGTCTCGTCCGCCGACGCCTTGCCGATAGCGCCGCGCTCGCTCCAGTCCGCGGACGCGGACTCGACGATGCGCAGGAGCGTCAGGTCCGCGCGCATCGCCCGCGCCAGATCCGCGGCGTACGGGATGACCGCCTCACCTTGCGGTGTGCCGTCGAGTGTGACCAACAGGTGCTTGAACATGCTCCCCTCCGGTTGATGCCGTGCGTCGCGGCGCACGGCGGTGCTGGGGGCGAGCATCCCCGCCTGTCCGGAGGGCGGCTGCACCCCGACCCGTGTTACCCAAACCCACATGAACTATCGGCCGCATCGGGACTTCTCGTGATACCATGCCGCGAATGTTTCGATGGATCGTGGCCGCCGCCCTGGCCGGGGCCGCGCTGGCCGGCTGCCGCGGCGCTGGCGCCGGCCCCACCGGCACCCCGTCGCCGTCCCGCGTCGTCGTCGCCACCGAGACCGCCGCCGCCGGCTGCGCTCCGGCCCGCGCGCACGCCGCGGGCGACACGAACGAGACCATCACGGAGGGCGGCGCCAGCCGCAGCTATATCCTCCACATCCCGCCGGGCTACGACGGCGCCGCCCGGACGCCGGTGGTGCTCCTGTTCCACGGCTTCGCGCTGAGCGCCGAGTTCATGCGTTCGTATACGAAGTTCGAGGACGTGGCCGACGCACATCGCTTCATCGTCGTCATCCCCGATGGCACCGGCTCGCCCCGGTTCTGGAACAGCAACGGCGTGCCGGGCGGGCCCGATGATGTGGGCTTCGTGCGCGACCTGCTGGCGAAGCTCAGCGGCCAGTTGTGCATCGAGCCCGCGCGGGTCTATGCGGCCGGGTACTCGAACGGCGGCGGCATGGCCCAGCTCGTCGCCTGCAGCCTGCCCGGCGAGATCGCGGCCGTCGCGCTCGTCGCGTCCGAGTACGGTCCGTGCCCCGCCGCCGTGCCGCTGATCGCTTTCCACGGCACCGCCGACCCCGTGCTGCCGTTCGAGGGAGCCCCGGCGAGCGGTGCTGCCGGCGCGAGCTTCCCGCCCATCCGCATGGTGGTGTCCGCGTGGGCGGCGCGTCTCGGCTGCGACCGCCTGCCGACGATCTCCCGCCCAGCCCCTGACGTCGAGCTGTCGACGTTCCACAACTGCATCGCGGGCGACGCACAAGCGCTTTTGTACGCGGTGCTCGGCGGCGGCCACACCTGGCCCGGCGCCGCCTTCCCCATCGACGCCGTCGGCCCCACCACGCAGGAGATCAGCGCCTCGGCCGTGATCTGGGACTTCTTCGCCGCCCATCCGAAGGTACCGTAGGCCACCGGCCCGGGGGCTTGACGGACATATGTTCTGTATGAGATAGTCCCAACCATGGCGCTGGCCAAGGTGCTCTCGTGTGCGGTCGTCGGGCTCGAAGGCGAGATCGTCGAATGTGAGGTCGACGTCTCGCGCCGCGGCCTGAACGGGCTGGCGATGGTCGGGCTGCCCGATGCCGCGGTCAAGGAGGCGAAGGACCGCGTCGAGTCGGCGATCAAGAACTCCGGCTTCCGCTTCCCGAACGGTCGCATCGTCGTGAACCTCGCGCCCGCCGACCTGCGGAAGGAAGGACCGACGTATGACCTGCCGATCGCCATCGGCATCATGGCCGCCGCCGGGCAGGTGGTCGCCGATTTCGCGGCTGCCGTGTTCCTCGGTGAGCTCTCCCTCGATGGCCAGGTGCGGCACGCGCAGGGCATCCTGCCGATGCTGGCGCTGGCGCGGGAGCGCGGCATCCGCACGGCGTACGTGCCCTCGAAGGATGCGGCGGAGGCGGCGCTGTTGCCGGACATGACGATCTTCGCCGTCGAGACGCTCGCCGCGCTGCTCAACCATCTCGCCGGCTCCGCGCCGATCGCTCCGACGGCCCCGACGGGCATCCCGGAGTCGCGCGACCTGTCCTGGGAGGGGACCGACTTCGCCGACATCAAGGGCCAGGAGCACGTCAAGCGCGCGCTCGAGGTTGCGGCCGCGGGCGGACATAACGTGCTGTTGTCGGGGCCGCCGGGCAGCGGCAAGACGCTCCTCGCGCGCGCCATGCCGTCGATCCTGCCCCGCATGTCGGCCGACGAGACGCTGGAAGTGACGAAGATCTACTCCGTCGCCGGACTCCTCCCCTCGGACACGCCGCTCGTCGCCCGGCGGCCCTTCCGGGCGCCGCACCACACGATCTCGCACGCCGGGCTCGTCGGCGGCGGCCGCAACCCGCGGCCGGGGGAGATCAGCCTGAGCCATCGTGGCGTGCTCTTCCTCGACGAGCTGCCGGAGTTTGGCCAGCAGGTGCTGGAGGTGATGCGCCAGCCACTGGAGGACAGGCTCGTGACCATCTCGCGCGCCCAGGGGTCGATTACCTATCCCGCGAACTTCATGCTCGTGTGCGCCCAGAACCCGTGCCCGTGCGGCTACGCCGGCGACCCGACGAAAGAGTGCTCGTGCTCATCGTCCACCGTCACCCGCTACCAGAAGCGCGTGTCGGGCCCGCTGATGGACCGCATCGACATCTTCATCGAAGTGCCGCCCGTGGAGTACGAAAAGCTGTCCGGAGAGGCGTCCGGCGAGCCGTCGTCGGCGGTGCGCGAGCGTGTCGAGGACGCGCGGCGCGTGCAGCGCGCGCGCTTCGAGGGCACGCGCACGATCTGCAACGCCGAGATGGCGCCGAGCGAGGTACGCGAACACTGCCAGACGCGCATGGACGAGCAGGCGCACGCCCTGCTGCGCCTGGCGATGGCGCAGCTCTCGCTGTCGGCGCGGGCGTTTCACCGCATCCTCAAGCTGGCGCGCACCGTCGCCGATCTCGACCACGCGGAGATCATCGGCGCCCACCACCTGGCTGAAGCGGTGCAGTACCGCCAGCACGGGTAGCAAGCCGCGACGTCGTGGGGGGCAGCGGCGTGCGCGCCGCTGCCCCCTCCAGATGAACGCGTCCTCGCGCCGCGCTAGCGCACGGCGCCCTCGAGGACCTGGCCGAAGCGCTCCCAGGAGCCCTTCGCAACGTTGTACTTCTCGAGCTGCATCTGCTCGATCGGCGCCCAGTCCTTCTGCGCGTCCGAGGTGGTGATGGTGATCCCTGGCAGCGTGTACGGGCTGCTGTAGTTCATGTTATCCGCGGCCTTCATCAGGCCCTCGCGCGTCAGGTTCTGGCCTGCCTGCTTGATGGCCTGCACGAGTGTGTCGGCCACGGCGAAACCATAGAAGTTGAAGACGTTGTTCGGGTCCGCGCCCGGCGCGTACTTGGCCAGGATGTCCTTGTACTGCACGACGGTGGCGTCGCTCGCCCACGCGGGGTCGGATGGGTCCTTCAGGTACGCCGCGCTGATCACGCCATCCGCGCCCGCGCCCGCCGCCTTCATCGTGTTCAGGTCCACGGACACGCTGTTGTCGATGATCAGCGGCTTCCAGTTCAGTTGGGCCGCCGCCTTCATCGCCTGCGCCGCGAACTTCGGCGTCGCGACGACGATGAAGACGTCCGCGCCGGTGTTCTTCAGCGTCGTCACGTGCGGCGAGACGTCTGGTTCGCTGGTCTCGTAGGACTCCTCCTTCACGATCATTTGGGACGCGCTGGCGCCCAGGCCGGTCTGGAGCCCCTTCAGGTAGTCCTTGCCATAGTCGTCGTTCTGGTAGAGGACGGCGATCTTGGCGTTCGGCTTGCTGGCGAGCAGGTACTTCGCGTAGATGATCGCCTCGGACTGGTAGTTGGGCTGCCAGCCGATCGTGCACGGGTACTTCGGGTGGTCCAGCGCCCAGGTCGCCGCGCCCGTGGCGACGAAGATCTGTGGCACGCCCCTGTCGTTCAGGTACTGGCGGATCGCCGTGTTCGGCGGCGTGCCCAGCGGGTTGAAGTCCGCGAAGACGTGGTCCTGCTCGACCAGCGCCCGCGTCTGCTCGACGGTCTTCGGCGGGCTGTAGCTGTCGTCGAGCGATGTGAACTTGATCTTGCGGCCGTTGATGCCGCCCTGGTCGTTCACCCACTTGAAGTACGCGTCTTCCGCCTTCGCGATGACCGCGTAGGCCGACGCGGGGCCGCTGTAGGCGTCGGTGTTGCCGATGGAGATCTCCGTCGCCGTCACGCCTTCCGTCTGATTCGCCGCCTTGTTGCACTGCGCGGCTGCGGCGACGCTCGGGCTGGGCGACGCGGCGGGCGCCGTGGCGCCGCCAGGCGCCTGGGTCGGCGTCGTGGACTTGCTGCTGCTGCCGCATGCCGCCGCGAGCAGTACGCCCGCGAGCACCATCGGCACCGTGAGCCATCGATAGCCTTTCATGACATGGACCTCCTTTCTCTCTCGACCTGACGCGGGAACACCTCGACCCGCGTCCAACTGCATCCTGCCCGTCGACCCGATGTTACCGGATGCCGGCTATCCTCCTTCCCCCGGTCCGGCGCGCGGTTCCTGATCGGCGAGCGTTGGTGGCACCGCGCCCGCCGCCCCGTGGTTCACGGTGCGTCCCCTGACGAGCGAGAGGGCCTTCCGTCCGGCCGTGGCGAGGAACCCTGCGACGCCCGTCGGCATGAGGTACATGAACACCACGAGCACGACGCCTTCGACCACACCCGGCGCCGCCCGTGAGATGTCCTGCGAATAGCTCGGCAGGAACTCGATGAAGACGGCCCCGAGCGCCGGCCCTATGATCGTGCCGGTGCCGCCCACCACCATCCCGACCACGAGGTTGAGCGAGAGCAGGAAATCGAACGAGTCCGGCGCGACGTAGGCGACGACGAACGCGCTCAGGCTGCCCGCGATCCCGGCGTAGAACGCGCTCATCCCGAAGGCGAGCGTCTTGAACCGGGCGATCGGGATGCCCGCCGCCTCCGCGGCGACCTCGTTGTCGCGGATCGCCACGAAGGCGCGGCCGACGCTGCTGCGCAGCACCACCCAGGCCGCGATGTACAGCACCAGCGCCACGACGGCCGTGAAGTAGAACAGCCACTGGTCCGACGTCAGCGCGCCGATGGGCGAGTGCGGCTTCGTCAGGACGAGCCCCTGCACGCCGCCGGTCACGGACTCCCACTTCTTCAGGATCTGCGGCACCGAGATCGCCAGGGCCAGGGTCGCCAGCGCCAGGTACAGCCCGGAGAGCCTGAGGGCCGGGATCGCGAACAGGAAACCGACGAGGCCCGCCGTGAGCCCGGCCAGCGGGATCGTCGCCCAGTACGGCGTGCCCGCGTGGTACATCAGCGCCCCCGTCACGTACGCCCCGACCGCGTAGAACGCGCCGTGCCCCAGCGAAAACTGGCCGTTGTAGCCCGTGACGATGTTGAGGCCCAGGATGGCGATCAGATAGATCACCACGAACGTGAACTGAAAGATGCGGTAGCCGCCGGCCATCCACGGCGGGACGATGATCAGCAGCAGCGCGGCGCCCAGCCACGCGAGGCTCGACACGCGGGCGCGCTGCCAGATGCCCCCCACGGCCTACACCCTCCTCGCCGCGGCCTGGCCGAAGAGGCCCGTGGGCTTGAAGACCAGGACGAGCACGATGATCGCCATCGCCACCGTCAGGCTCAGGTCTGTGCCGATGAACGAGACATAATTCCCGATCATCGCCTGCGCGACGCCGACGAGCAGCCCGCCCAGCACGGCGCCGCCTGGGCTCTCGAAGCCCCCAAGCGTCGCTCCCGCGAACGCGAACAGCAGCAGCCCTTGCATCATGTTCGGGTCGAGGAAGACGATCGGCGCCACCAGGACGCCGGCCGTCGCACCGACGACTGCCGCCAGCCCCCAGCCGAGCGCGAGCATCCACGTCGTGTGGATGCCCATCAGCTCCGCCGGCTCGCGGTTCATCGCCGTGGCCCGCATCGCCAGCCCCAACGCCGTGAACCGGAAGAAGACCGCCAGCAGGGCCATCAGCAGCAGCGCGACGCCAAAGACGCCGACGCTCTGCTGGCTGATCACGACCCCGGAGACCTGCCAGGTCCCGCTCGGGAACGGGCTCGGGAACGTCTTGAGCTGGAACCCCCAGATCCCGCCCGCGAGGTTGTTGAAGATCAGCAGCAGGCCGACCGTGACGATCACGATCGTCAGCACCGATGCCTTCTCGACCGGCCGGATGAGCACGCGTTCGATCGTGACGCCGCCGAAGAATGCCAGGGCGAGCGTCAACGCGAATGCGGCCCAGAACGGCATCCCCTTGTCGATAAGCTCCCAGGCGATGAACGTGCTGAACATCGCCATCTCGCCCTGCGCGAAGTTCACGACCTCGGTCGACTGGTAGATCAGCACAAGCGCCAGCGCCAGGCTGGCGTAGATGGCGCCCGTCGACAGGCCCGCGATCAACAACTGCGCGAATTCCCGCACGGTCCGCCCGCTCCTCGCTCAGTAGCCGAGATAGGCCTTCCGCACGGCCTCGTTCTCGCGTAGCTCGTGCGCCGGCGCTTCGATGACGACCCGCCCCGTCTCGATCACGTAGCCGTAGTCGGCGATCGACAGGCTCAGCGTCGCGTTCTGCTCCACCAGCAGGACCGTCGTGCCTTGGTCGCGGTTGATCGTCGAGACGATCTTGAAGATGTCGCGCACCAGGAACGGCGCCAGCCCCGTCGATGGCTCGTCGAGGAGGAGCAGGCGCGGGTGCGCCATCAACGCCCGCCCGATCGCGAGCATCTGCTGCTCGCCGCCCGAGAGCGAGCCGGCGGCCTGTTTCATCCGTTCGCGCAGCCGCGGAAAGTAGTCATACACGCGCAGCAGGTCCTCCCGCACCCCCCTGCGGTCGCTCCGTGTGAACGCACCGAGGCGAAGGTTCTGCTCCACGGTCAGGGCGGTGAACAACTGCCGCCCCTCGGGCACCAGCGAGATTCCTCGCCGCACGATGCTCGCCGCTGACTTGCGGTCGATCCGCTCGCCGTCGAGCTGAATCAACCCGTGCGTTGGCTTCAGCAGGCCGGAGACGGCGCGCAGGATCGTCGACTTGCCGGCGCCGTTCGCGCCGAGGATCGTCACGGTTGTGCCCTGGGGCACATGCACGTTGACCCCGCGCAGGGCGGTGACCGGGCCGTACGCCGCTACCAGGTCGCGTATCTCGAGCATCCTGCCCCATGACTGCGTCGGACCACTGACGCGCCTACGCTACACCACAGCCTGCTTGCCTGGGAAGACTCCCGCCGTCCCGCCGCCATCGATCATACGGCCGGCCGCTCCTCACCAAGGTACGCCTCGATGACCTTCCGGTCGGCCTGGACCTGCTGCGGCGTCCCTTCCGCGATCGTTCGCCCGAAGTCGAGCACCACCACGCGGTCGGACGCCGCCATCACCAGGCCCATGTGGTGCTCGACGAGCAGCACCGTCACCTTCAGGTCGTTCCGCATGCTGACGATGAGCTGCCGGAGCTCGTCGACCTCCTCGTGGCTGAGGCCGCTCGCCGGCTCGTCGAGGAGGATCAGCCGCGGCGTAGAGGCGAGCGCGCGCGCCACATCGACGCGCTTCTGGAGGCCGAACGGGAGCGACGACGCCACCTGGTGCTGCACGTCCCGCAGCCCGAGGAACTCGATCACCTCGGCGGCGCGCAGGTGCCGTCGCCGCTCCGTGCGCCAGCGCGCCGGCACGGAGAACCGCGATGCGATGCCTCCGAGCTGCCCCTCCGTGTGCAGTCCGATCAGCAGGTTGTCGAGCACGGTCATCGTCTTGAACAGCTCGGCTTGCTGGAACGTGCGCGCGATGCCGGCCTTCACCACATCGTGGCGCGCGAGGCGCAGGATCTGGCGCTGGCCGTAGGCGATGGCGCCGTGATCGGGCGGGACGAAGCGGCTGATGCAGTTGAGCACCGTCGTCTTGCCGGCGCCGTTCGGCCCGATCAGCCCGACGATCTCGCCCTCTTCCACGTCGAAGGACACGTCCTCGAGGGCGAGGATGCCGCCGAACCGCTTCGTCAGACCTCGGACCTCGAGCTTGGGCACACGACCTCGCGGGACACAGTACCTCCCGGTACTTGCCGGGTGCGTCTACCATGTCCTGACGGCCGCTTATGTGCAACCGGTAACATAACGCAACCGTCCCTCACGGACATGCCGTGACCTGCTGGCCGTACACGCTGGCGGCCAGCGAGAGGTCGAAGATGTTGATCTTCCCGTCCGCGTTCTCGTCGAGCCGGGCCGGCGCCGGCGGGGTCACCTGGCCGTAGTACTGGGCGGTCGTGCTCAGGTCAAAGATGCTGACCTTGCCGTCGCCGTTCACGTCCGCGCGCATGATGCGGCAGAAGTTGAACGGGTCCTTGCCCAGCGCGATCTTCTGCGCGTCGGTGTAGCCGTTGCACACGCTGTCGTCCGCGCACTGGCGCGGCACGACGGTCGCGCACGGCGCGAAGGCAGATGTGACGTGGTCCGGCCCCGTGATCGTCGCCGTCACGATCGCACCCGGCGGCACGAAGACGCCGACGATCGCGTTCAGCGTGAAGGCGCCGCCGGCGTCCGTCGTGTCGTCGAACGCGGCGATGTAGGTGCCGCCGGGTGTCGCCGGGTTGCAGGTCGGGTTCCAGAAGACGTCGACCCGGTACACCGTACTGGGCGCGCCCACGCCTTTCACCTGGACGGTCGTGCTCGCGCCACCGCTTGCGGCATGGGCGATGGTCGCGGGGAACGCCGGCTGACAGACGATGAGGATCGAGGCCGCGGCCGAACCTGAGGTCACGGTGACGACGGTGCCGGCGGTGTTGCCGGACAGCGGCGTGATGACGCTGCTGGCCGAGCCGCCGGTGGTCGTGGTGTTGATCGGGTTCGCCGTGCCGAGGGCGACGACGCTGAACGTCACCGAGGTGCCGTCCACGACGTTGTTGCCGGCCGAGTCCGTGACCTTCGCGGTCACGGTCGAGGTCGACTTACCGTCGCAGGGGATGGCCGCCGGCGAGGCCGTCAGGGCGATCGTCGCCGGGGCGCCGGTGACGGTGACGTTCTGCGAGACCGAGAAGCTCGCTGGGGCCGCCATCGTGGTGTCCTCAGCGGCCGTCGGGGCCGCGCTGACCGCGATCGG
>JAGWOC010000204.1 GCA_028872875.1 Chloroflexota bacterium
TTCTCGGGCTGATCAAGACGCTTAACCGCGAAGGCATCACGGTCATCATGGTGACCCACGAGCCCGATATCGCCGCGCACGCGCGGCGCATCATCCGCATCAAGGACGGGCTCGTCGTCGCCGACGAGCGCCTCGACGAGAGCCCGACGGCGAAGGGCGCGCCGCCGCCTGCGGCCGCGCCGGCGGCGGCCTTCGACCTCGCGGCCGTGGGCGAGTACGGCGCCTCGGCCATGCGCGCGATGGCCGCCAACAAAGCGCGCAGCGCGCTCTCGATGCTGGGCATCCTGATCGGGGTGGCCTCGGTGATCGCGATGCTGGCTATCGGCGCGGGCGCGCAGAAGGCCATCGAGGCCCGCCTCGCGAGCCTGGGCTCCAACCTCGTCATGATCTTCGCTCACGCGCCGCACACGCACGGCGTCATGGGCGGCGGCGTTTACTCCCGGCTCACGCTGGCCGACGCGAAAGCGGTGGCCGGGATTCCCGGAGTGGTCCTGACCTACCCGGAGGCCGAAGGGAACGTGCAGATCGTGCATGGCGACCAGAACGCCGTCACCGAGATGCAGGGCGTCACCCCCGCCTACGAGGAGATTCGCAGCGCGAAGCCGTACTACGGGCGCTTTTTCACCGAGGCCGAGGACCAGGCGGAGGCTCGCGTCGTCCTCCTGGGCCAAACCGTCGTCGGCGAGCTGTTCGGCGACGACAACCCCGTCGGGCAGACGGTCGAGATCAACCACACGGCCTTCAAGGTGATCGGCATCCTGCCCCTCAAGGGCTCCAGCGGCTACGGCGATCAGGACGACATGATCGTGGTCCCGATCGACACGGCGATGAAGAAGGTGCTGGGCACGACCTACCTCCATGAGATGGCCGCGGAGGCCGCGTCCCCGGCGACGATCGCCCCGCTCATGCAGGCGGCCCGCGCGCTGCTGCGCCGCCGCCACCGCCTCCCGGCGTACAAGGACGACGACTTCACCCTGCGCGACATGGCCGAGATGCAGGCGACCCTCCAGGGCACGACGCAGACGGTCTCTTTGCTGCTGGCGATCACCGCCGCGATCTCGCTTTTCGTCGGGGGCGTCGGCATCATGAACATCCTGCTCGTCTCCGTCAACGAGCGCACGCGCGAGATCGGCCTGCGCAAGGCCGTCGGCGCCTCCCGCGGCGCGGTCATGGCGCAGTTCCTCATCGAGTCGCTCTCGCTCTCCGCGGCGGGCGGCCTGCTGGGCGTCCTGCTCGGCGTCGGGGTCTCTC
>JAGWOC010000205.1 GCA_028872875.1 Chloroflexota bacterium
TGCGCCGAGAGAAAGACGAACGCGAACGCACCGGGCCGCTGTTCGCGCAACTGTTCGTGCACGGAGTGACCGTCGAGCCCCGGCAGGTCGAGATCCAGCAGCACGATGGGCGTCTGCCGCACGCGCAGCCCCTGCATGCCGTGCAGCGCGCTCGGACCGTCCGCGTAGCGCCGCCACGTGAATCCCTGCTGCCGCAACGCAAAGCCGAGCAGCTCGGCGAGCGCGGCGTCGTCCTCCACGAGAATGACGTCGGGCGCTGCCTCGCCGTCCGCCGGAACCCACACATGTGCCGTCACTCCCAGTTCGCGTGCCACCTCGGCGGCGCCCATGGCGGCATCGACAAGCTGATGCGCGACGCGATCGGCCGGCGCGACCGGAAGCGGCATGATGCCGGCATGCCACGACGGCGCACCGGCCATGCGCTGGTGCGCCAGTTCCGTGAGTTGCTCGGCGACGTGCGGCGCCGCCCCCTGCACGACCGCCGCGACCGTCACATCGTCGACCAGACCGGCGACGCAGTCGTTGGAACGCAGGTGGCGCACCACGCGGGCGCCCTCCGTCTGAACGGCGGCCAGCGCTTCGGGGGTGTCGGGCGGCCGCACGGGCCGGATGACCACCACGCTGCGCTCCGACGTGTCGCCGTCCGTCATGCACCGGGCGAGGTCGTGCCACGTGCGCGCGGGCAACGGCATGCCGGTGCCCGGATGCAGATCGTCGCGCGCCCGGGCGCGGCGGTTCGCCGAGAGCAGCGACTGCACGCGCCGCTGGAATTCCAATGGCACGAGCGGCTTGAGCATGAAGTCGTCGGCGCCGGCGGCGAACGCCTCGGTGCGCGTCTCGGCCTCGGCGTGCGCCGTGAGCATCATCACCGGCGTCCGCCGCAGGTCGGGATGCGCGCGCAGTTGGCGCAGCACCGCCATGCCGCTGAGCTGCGGCATGTCGACATCGATCACGAGCACCGACGGATGCGCGCCCGCCGCCACCTCGATGAACCGGGTGGCGTCGGCGACCGTGATCACCTGCAGGCGCTCGCGCTCGGCGAGGGCGCGCACGAGGGCGAGCACCACCGGATCGTCGTCGACGGCGACGAGCGTACCGCCCGCTCCGTCGCGCGCCGCCAGCACGTCGACGGTGTCGAGCACCTCGCGCGCCGACGCATCGGCCGCCAGCACGCGCACGCGACCGACGCTGTCGAGCGAAGCCATGGGCGGGGCGCCGGCCACGTCGAGC
>JAGWOC010000206.1 GCA_028872875.1 Chloroflexota bacterium
GAGCTCCCCGCGCCGACGACCTTCACCTGCTGCGAGCCGCAGGCCTGCTGGCCGCTGCTGTCCGTCACGCAGATGGTCAGCGCCTGCGTTCCGCTCGGGAGCGAGTCCGGCAGGTCGAACTTCACGGTCAGCGCGTTGTTGAGGAACCATTCGGTGTCGACCTCGAGTGCCGCGCCGCCGATGGTCGCGGAGACCGGCGGGGTCAAGCCGAACCCGGCCGAAGAGCTCACCGCGGAGACCGTGTTGAGCGTCTGGTGCGCGTTGACCGACGTGCCGCTCGACGGCTGCGAGATCGTGAGCGTCGGCCCGCTGGGAGAGGGCGTCGGCGTGGGCGTTGGCGTCGCGGTCGGCGACGCGGTGGGCGACGCGGTGGGCGACGCCGTCGGCGTCCCTGTCGGCGACGCGGTGGCCGTCCCTGTCGCGGTCGGCGTCGGCCTCGGGGACGGCGAGGGCGTCGGTGTCGGGCTGGGCGTCGGCGTCGGCGTGGGCGTCGGCGCGGCGCCGACGGTGACGCTCTCGCTGGCGCAGGCGGTGTTCCCCGCCGCGTCGGTCACGCAGACCGTCAGCTGCTGCGAGCCGCCGGGGATGCTCGAGGGGATCTTGAACTCGCCCTCGATCGAGGAGTGCTGGTCGTCGTGGGAGAGCTCCGCCTGGCCATCGAGGCTGAGCGTCGTTCCGGCGAGCGTCGTCGTGAAGTTGATCGAGCTCGGGTCGAACCCGGACTGCGAGGAGATCGACGCCGAGACGTCCATGTCCTCGCCCGCCGAGACCGTGTCGCCGGGGTGCGGTCCGGTGATCGTGACCGTCGGCGGCGCTGCCGTCGGCGTGGGCGTCGGGGTCGGCGTCGGCGTCGGCGAAGGTGTAGGGGTCGCAGTCGGGGTAGCAGTCGGAGTGGGCGTCGGTGTCGGCGTCGCAGTCGGGGTCGGAGTGGGCGTCGGTGTCGCCGTCGGAGTGGGCGAGGCGGTGGGCGCCGGACGCACGACGATCTGCTGCGTCCCGCAGCCCTGCTGGCCGGAGTTGTCGACCACGCAGACCTGGAGCGGGGCCGGACCGCCGGCGAGGTCGCGCGGCGTGTTCGTGTTCAGCATGAGCACGCTGCCGCCCTGCGTGTACTGCTGGTTCACGATCGGGATGGTCTCGTTGCCGATCGTGACCGTCGCCTGCACCTTGCTCGCGTCGCTGGGGAACCCGGCCGCCGACGAGATGGTCGTGCGGATCACCAGGTTCTG
>JAGWOC010000207.1 GCA_028872875.1 Chloroflexota bacterium
GTGCGGCGCGGCGACGGCGCCTGCGCCATCGCGAGGCGGATCGCCTTCATGAAGCAGGTCGTCGTCTTCCCGGACCCGATCGGGCCGTTGAGGATTTGATCGTAGGCCCGCGACGCCATGAAGCGCTGCGAGATCGGCCCGGGCGGCTGCCATTCGAGGTCGACCGTCTCGCTCATCGCCCGGCTCCCGTCGCCCCGGCCCCGCAGGCCTTGTTCGAGTTGTTCGGCGTTTTTCGCAAAACTCCCGGCTCGGCCCAAAAGCACACCGGCACGGGATGACGCGACGGCGGCGGCGCAAACCCGGGGGTACCCCCCTTCCTGCGGCTCACCGCGGGCTCTCCCCGGCGCCGATGAGCCGCACCAGCGACGGCACGAGGATGAGGCGCCGGCCATGCACCTCCCGCGTCGCCAGCGAGCCGTCGGCGATGCGCCGGTGGATCGTCCGCAGCGACAGGCCGGTGGCTTCGCACGCCTCGCGCTTGGTGCACGACAGGCGATCGCGGAACGGTATGCCGGTGGACGGAACATGGGACGCGAGTGCCATTGCGGCTCACTCCTGCGGCACACTTGGGGTTTCGGCGGAGGGATCCTCCGCCTCGCTGACCTCGGCCGGATCGAACACCCGCACATTCGTCGCCGCGGGCAGCTGCGCGGCAGCCGGTCGATCGCCGACATGCAGGTGGATGACCGCCCGGTTGTCGATCACGTCGGGCGTGATCCGGGCATGGATGAACGGGAACACCACGGCCATGTAGAGCCGCTGCTCCTGCGCCGCCTCGAAGATCGAGCATCCGAGGATCGCGGCGAGGTCGGCCGGGTGCATCTCGATGCGTTCGAGCGCCACGGCGCGCGGGTCGCGGTAGCGCTGCAGCAGGTGCGCGACCGTCGCTTCGGTGCGCTTGTTGCGCGCGCCTGGCGGTCGTCCGGCGCCGCGCCGCAGCCCGAGCAGCTTGACCTGGCCGGACGGGCTCTGCGGCTCGCTCCACAACCCGAGCTGGCGCTCGTCGGCGTCGAGCTGCTGCTGCACCAGCTCATCGACCGACTGCGCCACGACCGTCAGCGCCGCCGCCTCGCCCGCCATCGCCTATACCCCGATATTCAATCGCTGTAACGACCCCGGCCGCGTCGTTACGATTTCGTTACAGGCCAAGTCACTGATAACCATGACCGATTACCTTTTGTAACGATGTAACGATGTAACGACGCATCGCTTTATGCGCGCGCCC